>SFID01000136.1 GCA_004555425.1 Bacteroidales bacterium | reverse complement strand
CGGTGCGCGAATTGACGATGTAGAGAATTTTTCGCGGCCGAAAATATAAAAGATATTAAAAGTTTTCGCGCGAAAAAATTCGGATTTAACATTTCGGGTGACTACGCAGGGCGCTCATGGCAGGGAGCCACGTGAAGGTGGCGCCCTTGGCAAATGAACCAACGAGGGGAGGGTTCCTTCGCGGGAAATGTGGAACTAGGAGTTTTGAAATTTGAATTTCCGAGCCTGCCATCCGAGCCTGCCATCACGGATTTTCCGAAGGTTGTGTGGAAGAAAAGTAGCTGGGTTCAATTTTTTTTGCTACCTTTGGCGCGATAAAATTACCTCGACATGAAACGTATTCTCTCCTCTCTCTATATATGGTGTGCTTTTGCCGCCCTCCTTTCTGCCCAACCGCAGGTCCAGATGGACAAGATGCGCCATGAATTTGGCTCTGTGATTTGGAAGGAACCCGCGCAGGCCACTTTTCTGCTGACCAACCGCGGCGATATGCCGTTGCGCATCGAAAATGTGCACCCCGACTGCGGTTGCACCGAGGTGCTATGGTCGAACAAGGAGGTCGCTCCGGGCCAGAGCACGGAGTTGATTGTTCGCCTGGATGCCGAACTGCTAGGCTACTTTGAGAAGCAGATTTACGTAATGACCAATGCCGACACCGACCCCTTCTACCTGACGGTGGCGGGCAACGTGGTGCGCGAGCGGCGCGCCGTGAAGGGCAATTTCCCCTACCAGATTGGCGACATCCACCTCAATTCCGACAACATCGAGTTTGACAATGTACATACGGGCGAGTATCCCCGCCGCGAATTACAGGTGTACAACGCTGGCCGCCAATCCTACACACCTGAACTTATGCACCTGCCCAAATACATCACGGCCAAATGCGAACCCGCCGTTATCCGTCCTGGCCGTACAGGTACGATTACGCTCACCCTTGATAGCGAACAGGTGCCCCGTGTCGGCGTGACACATACCACCATCTACCTGAGCCGTTTCCAGGGCGACCGCATCAGCCGCGACAATGAGGTGGTCGTCTTCACCACCCTCCTGCCCGAGCAAACCTTCACCGCCGCTCAGATGGCCAATGCCCCCGTCATGCAACTTAGCACGCAGCATCTGGACCTCGGTCGCCTCAACGGCAAAAAGAAGGCCAAGGGCAAGATATTCCTCTCCAACACGGGCAAGTCCGACCTTGAAATCAGTGCCCTGCAAGTGTACAACCCTGGTCTGACGGTGAGCATTCCCAAGCGCGTAATCAAACCTGGCGAGAAGGTGACAATGAAGATAGAAATCAATGCCGGCGAAGGCAGCCAATATTTCAAGGGCCGCCGCAGCATTCTCCTGCTGACCAACGACCCCGCCAATCCCAAGGTGGTCGTAGACGTAACGGTAGGACAGTAGAAGAGGGACTGGGCGTGGCGCTGAGTGCCTCTCCGCTTCCCCACACCCCATCACCGAAAAAAGGCTCCCAGAAAGCCGTCCGAGAGAAAAATCCGCAAAAACATTTCGTGGAATCCGCGAAAACTCTTACCTTTGCAGCGCAATCGGAAAGTAGCGCAGTTGGTAGCGCACTACGTTCGGGACGTAGGGGTCGGGCGTTCGAGTCGCCTCTTTCCGACCAACAAGAGCGGATCTCCTTCTTTGGCGGTCCGCTCTTTTTGGTTACTTTGGTCGCTTGCGCGCCCTAGTTTTTTTCACCAGCGTGCAATGTGCTTTGCGTCTTAGGCGCAAAGTCCATTCCTCATTCCTCATTGGAAAGGAAATTCCTAATTCCTAATTCCTAATTCCTAAAAATGCTAGCAATCTTTATCAATGCCATCGCCATCATCCTGGGAAGTGCCATCGGTGCTTTGGCGCGCAAGGGCATCCGCGAGAAGTACATCAACGTGCTCAATACGGCCATGGGACTGGCCGCCCTCGTGCTGGGTGTCAATGTGGCCATGAACAATATGCCGAAGAGCGAATATCCCGTCCTCTTCATCTTCTGCCTCTCCCTCGGTGGATTGCTCGGCACCCTCTTGCGTCTCGACCAGCGCATGGAGAAGGCCACCTCCGTCATGGGAAAGGGCGCGAATGCCACGGAGGGAATCACCACGGCCGTCCTCCTCTGTTGCGTCGGCACACTGGCCATCATGGGCCCCGTCAATGCTGCGCTCAATGGCGACAATACGTTTCTGATGACGCTCGCCACGATGAACTTCGTGACGATGATTGTCATCGCCTCCAGTTATGGTTTTGCCGTTTCCGTTACCTCCATTGTCGTTCTCGTTTGGCTCTCCTCCATCTACGGCATTGCCAAGGTGTCGCAGTCCTTTATCTCGCAAGAACTCATCACCGAGGTGTCCATCGTCGGCGGTGTGCTGATTGCGGCCAGCGGTCTGGGCGTGATGCACATCAAGGATTGCAAGACCATCAACCTCCTGCCGGCTCTCATCATGCCGATGCTGTTTTTCCTCTTCCGTAAACTATTTTGTATCTAAGGTCGGCGGCTTTTCCCCCTTTTACTTCTCGGAAAATCCTTCACCCTACCCCATAAAAAACCTTCTCCCCCATGAATATTCTTGTTACAGGTGCCAATGGCCAGCTGGGCAATGAGATGCGCCGCATCGCCGCCCAAAGCCAGGACACCTACGTCTTCACCGACATCGTTGAGCAGGAAGGCGTTGCCACAACCCTTCTCGACATCACTGACCTCGAAGCAGTGCGCCGCCTGGTGGCCGAGCAGCACGTGGAAGCCATCGTGAACTGCGCCGCCTATACCAATGTGGATGCCGCCGAAAGCAACGAGGCCCTGGCCGAACGCCTCAACGCCGATGCGCCCGAGAACCTGGCCAAGGCGATGAAGGAGGTAGGCGGTTGGCTCGTGCAGATTTCAACGGACTATGTCTTTGGCCGCGAGCCCTACAACCGTCCCTGTCGCGAGGACCAGACGGGTACTCCAACGGGTGTATATGGTTTGACGAAACTACATGGCGAACAGAAAATTCTGGCCACGGGATGCCGCCATATTATCATACGCACGGCATGGCTCTACTCCGAGTTTGGCAAAAACTTCTGCAAGACCATGCTCCAGTTGACGGCCACACGCCCCTCGCTCAAAGTCGTTTTCGACCAGTGTGGCACACCTACCTACGCCTGGGACCTTGCCCTGGCTATCCAGCACATTCTGGCGCGCTGCGCATCGGCCGAAAATCCCGAGGCTTACCAAGGCATCTACCATTTCAGCAACGAGGGCGTGTGCTCGTGGTACGACTTCACGAAGATGATTGCCGAATACAGCGGCCGCACCGCTTGCGACATCCAGCCCTGCCACAGCAACGAATTTCCCAGCCCCGTTGCCCGTCCCGCCTATTCCGTGCTCGACAAGACGAAAATCAAGGAAACGTTTGGCGTGGCCGTCCCCTATTGGACCGACAGCCTGAAACAGTGCCTGCGTAACCTTGGCGAACTGGCCCAATAGCCGCGCCGAACGGCTAGTCGGCACATTGAGGAAACCTACATTCCTTCCTCGCCCTTTCTTCTACGTATCCAACAAAACCCCTTCCTACTATGAAATTCAAACGAACCATTGTCATCACTGGCGGTGCCGGATTTATCGGTAGCCACGTTGTCCGCCTGTTTGTCAACAAGTACCCCGAATACAAGATTATCAACCTCGACAAACTGACCTACGCGGGCAACCTTGCCAACCTCAAAGATATTGAGGACCGTCCCAACTATCGTTTCGTCAAGATGGACATCTGCGACTTTGATGCCTTCTATCAGTTGATGCAAGACGAACACGTGGACGGCATCATCCACCTGG
This sequence comes from Bacteroidales bacterium, assembly GCA_004555425.1. Classification (GTDB taxonomy): domain Bacteria; phylum Bacteroidota; class Bacteroidia; order Bacteroidales; family Bacteroidaceae; genus Alloprevotella. The sequence continues at coordinate 1,522 of SFID01000136.1, read as the reverse complement.
CAGCCGAGAGCCACGTGGACCGCTCCATCAAGGACCCCTTCACGTTCGCTCGCACCAACGTGATGGGCACGCTCTCCCTGCTTCAAGCCGCCAAACTCTACTGGGAATCCCTGCCCGAGGGGTATGATGGCAAGCGCTTCTACCACATATCCACCGACGAGGTATATGGCGCACTCGAAATGAACCATCCCGAAGGTATCGAACCGCCCTTCACCACCAAGGCCAGTTCGGGCGCGCACCACGCTGCCTATGGCGACGACTTCTTCTACGAGACCACGAAGTACAATCCCCACTCGCCCTATTCGGCCTCTAAGGCTTCGTCCGACCACTTCGTTCGCGCCTTCCACGACACCTATGGTATGCCCACCATCGTGACGAACTGCTCCAACAACTACGGACCCTATCAGTTCCCCGAGAAACTGATTCCCCTCTTCATCAACAATATCCGCCACCGCAAACCGCTGCCCGTCTATGGCAAAGGCGAGAACGTGCGCGATTGGCTTTATGTGGAGGACCACACCCGCGCCATCGACCTCATCTTCCATCAGGGAACGGTGGCCGAGACTTACAACATCGGCGGTTTCAACGAATGGAAGAACATTGACATTATCAAGGTCGTTATCCAGACTGTTGACCGTCTCCTAGGCCGCACCGAGGGCGAAGATATGGACCTCATCACCCACGTCACCGACCGCCTGGGCCACGATGCACGCTACGCCATCGACTCCTCCAAGCTCCAGAAGGAACTGGGCTGGGAGCCCAGCCTCCAATTCGAGGAAGGCATTGAAAAAACCGTCCGCTGGTACCTCGACCACCAAGAGTGGATGGACAATATCACCAGCGGCGAGTACGAGAAGTACTACGAGAGCATGTACGCAGGAAGATAATCCAGAAAACCCAGAAATTCTAGAATATCTAGAAACTCTAGAAACTCTAGAAAATCTAGAAACTCTAGAAAAAAATCGGGTAGGAGGTAAACGCTAATAGAAGTGTTTATCTCCTACTTCACGTTTACCGACCTCCCACACCACCGTACGTGCCGTTCGGCATACGGCGGTTTCGTGCTTTCTCATCTCACGATGTGTGGCAAGTTGTTTTCAGCCATCCCGTAGAGAAACGTCACTTCTAATCTATTGTCGGATTCCGTCCTATCGTGTGATTAGAGAGCTTCTTTCGAACATCTGACTACAAAGGACTCTTACAGGTAGCAGTCATTTACTATTGCACTGCACGATTCGGTCCTTCCCCATAAGCACACGTGCTTTAGGTACTACGACCTCTGCTGACTTCTCGCAGTTCGTTGTTACTACTTGCCAAAAGGCTCGTCTGCGAGACCTCCCCAGTTAAGAGCATACTCTTTCCATCTTATCTCTGCATGATTTACCTTTGCAAGTTCTGGATAACTATCGGGCTTTGTCTTCTTTTGCAGACTCACCTCACTTGCACCGGCCTTATATCATGTTTCTGTCCGTCAGAGCAGATGTTTGCCGCCGACTTCCTTCAGATTCCGCGTCGCCACGGA
>SFID01000026.1 GCA_004555425.1 Bacteroidales bacterium | reverse complement strand
TACGATTATTGTCTCAAAACGGAAATCGGGAAAAATGCAGCCTAACCTAAAAAAACTTTGGTTTTTGCTTGGTCATTAACATAAAAAGCAACGTGTGGCCCAGCGCTTTACGCACCTTCTTTACGCACCTTCTTTTCATCTAAACAAAAAACACTTTTTTCATTTTGCTCTCCACTCGCCTTTCACTATCTTTGTCCATCGTTAACAATACTACTTGGTATTTTTTCTCTGCCATACAGGATAAGTTCTTTATTTTTAACGAATATGAATACACGATACCTCCTTCTCCTCTTTCTCTCAGTAATGATTTCCCTCCCTGCAATGGCCGACAAAAAGCCAGGGTTCAAGAAGGGCGTCCATGATTATACCTACGCTGACGGACGTACTTATAGCGGCAACTGGGAGAAGTATAAGCCCAGCGGATTGGGCAAGATGACTATGCCCAACGGCGACACCTATGAAGGCAACTGGGTGCTCGGACAACTGGAGGGCAAAGGCTTGCTCAAACTGGCTGATGGTTCTATTCTGAAAGGCAACTTTGCCAATACAGCTCCCGCAGGCGAATTTGAAGCGGCCTATGCCAATGGTGAATCCTACACTGGCGGCATGCAGGGAATGAACTTCCATGGTCAGGGATATTGGAAGAGCATTGACGGCTCTTGGTATCGCGGTGGCTATGTCAATGGAAAGCGCGAGGGACAAGGAGAATGCTGCACGGCCGATGGCACCCACTATATAGGAGGCTTCAAGAATGACACCTACAACGGCTGGGGAAAATTGCAGAAACCCAATGGCGACATGCTGGAAGGTTCTTTCCGCAACGGAGTGACTACGGGCGAGATTACCATCCAAGAGGCGAACGGCAATGTATTCAAGGGCGTCATTGATGCCCAAGGCCGCAAGACGGGACAGCAGACGGAGAAGGTGGGCGAACTCACCTTTACATACCGCGTTGTTGATGGTGTGCCCACAGGCGAAGGAACGGCTACGGGAAAGGTGGATGGACAGGAGGTGGAACAGACCTTTGAATACATCAATGGTGTGCGCGCCATCAAGCGAATCTTTTATACCAACGGCACAACCTTTATCTTCGAAGCCCCTTATTATACTACTGGTTTGGAGCGCGTCAAGGGCAAAATTGTCGCTGATGATTTCACCTATATCGGAGAGTTGAAGGGCGAGATACCTGATGGCGAAGGCGAAGCCCGTGAAAGTAAGACGGGTTCCTTTGTGGGAACTTTCAAGGAAGGTCAAGCTTTAACGGGAATTGCAAAAGAATGGAAAGTCATCCCTAGTGAAGGAGCGTCATATATCTATACAGGCGCAATCGAGAATGGCAAACGTACAGGACAAGGGAAGTGTGTCTGTGACCTCGGAGTATATGAAGGTCAGTGGGTAAATGATCGTTTTCATGGCCAAGGCAGTATGTATTGGGGTAATGGTGATGGTGAAGAATATGTGGGTCAATGGAAAGATGGAAAGATGGATGGACAGGGAACAATGACCTATGCTTATGGCAGCAAAAGAAAATATGTGGGTCAGTGGAAAGATGGCATGTGCCATGGACAAGGAACAATGACCTATGCTAATGGCGATAAATATGTGGGCCAATGGAAAGATGGCATGTGCCATGGACAAGGCACATTCACTTATGCTAATGGCGGTAAATATGTGGGTCAGTGGAAAGATGGCATGTGCCATGGACAGGGAACAATGACCTATGCAAATGGCCAAAAATATGTGGGCCAATGGAAAGATGGCATGTACTATGGACAAGGCACATACACTTATGCAAGTGGCGCTAAATATGTGGGCCAGTGGAAAGATGACCAGAGGTCTGGACAAGGAACAATGATCTATGCCAATGGCGAAAAATATGTGGGCCAGTGGAGAAACGACCAACCCAATGGAAAAGGCACGATGTATTACGCTCCTGGGCAAGTATGGATAAAGACAACAGGATATTTCATTGACGGAAACTTTCGTTCTGGCACGCTGGTTAGAAGAAACGGTACTTTTGTCGGGACCTGGGATGAGAACGGAAATCCTGGATATGGCAATGTGCGCGTCAAATAGCTCCAAGTTTCCGAACATCGCTAACAAATTAGGGGCTGTTCCACAAGTGGCACAGCCCCTAATTGTATATTCACATACAGAATTGGCCGCTAGAAATAAAATCCTGTAAAGCAACCAAAGTATTTGCAGCCACAGCATCTTCGTATAATTGCTGCTCCGTCTGCCTAGCAAGACTAACCTGTTCATTCAGTTCCTTGAGAAGGGATAGCGCGTTGGCATTATCTGGGTCTATTTTCAGAACCTCGTCAATGAGTTGGCGGGCGTTCTTAAAGTCATATTGCTCGCGCATTAGTCGTTCAGCATTCGCCAATTTCTTGCGAATGATAGTTCCTGGGTCAAACTGATTTACGCCAAGCGTTTCTCCCCACAAAGGAGAAGCGTCGGGCAACACTGACGTCACCAGCAAGCTGGCTGCCAGAAGAATGGGATATTTAAAATTCATCTTTTATGTTGTTTATTTTATTAAAAGTTGGCGAGAGAATCTTTCCGTAAACCCCGCAAATGTAAAAATTATAAAAAGAATAGCCAATTATATCACATTTTTTTAGTTCAAAAGTCGATAGTACCATTCAGTGATTATGAAGCCCCCCAAAAAAACGAAACCGGTTTGAGCGTACGCATGATAGAAATTCGGCAATTTTCGTTCCTGCAAAGCCTTTGGCTTTTTTAGTGTCAGAGAATGTCACTGCGTCGCGCTCGCGGTGCAATGAAAGATGGCGGTGGAAAATTGAAAATGGTTGGAAGAAGATTGAAAACGGTAGGGGGATGATTGAAAAAGCTGTATGGCGGATTGGATTTTTACTAGGTAACAATATATAATTATGGGGCATTTCCTTTTTCATTTGGGGCTTAGGAGGCTGGAATTGGCAAAAAAAATCGGCGGTCCTGCGGGCGCGAGACGCTTTTTTTTGTACTTTTGTGTGCGCCTTATCTAGGCCCAGCAACGCTCTTCTGACGTTCACTTGGCTTTCTGATACGTTTTTCCTGTCCTTTCAGTGGCCATTCCTCATTGTAGGTTCTAATAACTTTCTATCAGCATTCAAATAGCATCCTAATCCTTTCCCGTCCATATCTTTGCGATGGCAATGACTGGCGGATTGTCTCTCGGACATCTTCTTCGCACTGCATTTCCCGTATGACCCACATTGCCCCTCTTCTGAGCGACCTCGCCCTCATCCTTATTGTGGCAGGCGTTGTCACCCTCATCTTCAAGCGCCTTGGCCAGCCCTTGGTGCTGGGCTACATTGTGGCAGGCTTTCTGGCAGGGCCGCACATGCCCTATACTCCTTCGGTGGAGGACACGACGTCTATCAATACGTGGTCCGAAATCGGCGTCATCTTCCTCATGTTTACGCTGGGACTGGAGTTCTCGTTCAAGAAGATTCTCAAGATGGGCGTAGCTCCCGTGGGGGCAGCCTGCATGATTATCGCTTGCATGATGGGCATCGGCAGCGGACTGGGGCACCTGATGGGTTGGTCGGGGATGAATAGCCTGTTTCTGGGCGGCATGTTGGCTATGTCGTCCACAACGATTATCTATAAAGCCTTTGACGACTTGGGGCTGAGGAGGCAGAAGTTTGCGGGGGCTGTATTGAGTGTACTGATACTGGAAGACATCCTCGGCATTTTGCTCATGGTGGTGCTGACGGCCTTAGCCGTTTCGCGCGATTTTCATGGCATAGAGCTGGTAGGCAGTCTGGCCCAACTGGCTTTCTTCCTTATTCTGTGGTTTATCGTGGGCATGTATATCGTGCCGACCTTCTTGCGCCGCAATATCAAATGGATCAACCGCGAAACCCTTCTCATCATCAGCCTCGGCCTGTGCTTTCTGCTCGTTGTCATTGCGGCGAAGGCAGGCTATAGCACCGCCTTTGGAGCCTTTATGATGGGTAGTATTCTGGCCGAGACCATTGAGGCAGAACGCATTGAAGAAGTGGTGGCTCCTGTGAAGGATTTGTTTGGCGCCATCTTCTTTGTGTCCGTCGGTATGTTGGTGAACCCGCAAATCTTGGTGGAATATCTGCCCGAGATTAGCCTGATTACCCTTGCCATCATCTTAGGACAAACCATCCTGGGCTCGACAGCCTATCTGCTGTCGGGCGAACAACTCAAGGTGGCGATGCAGTGCGGTTTCTCAATGGCTCAGATTGGTGAATTTGCCTTTATCATTGCCTCGCTGGGTGTTTCGTTGCAGGTGGTGGATGGTTTTCTCTATCCCGTTGTGGTGGCCGTTTCCATCATCACCACCTTCCTGACACCCTATATTATCCGTGCCGCTGTGCCAGCCTATCATCTTCTGGAGCGCTTTATCCCCAAGTCCGACATGCAGCCGAGCCACAGCAGTAAGGGCGCAGAAGACGCTGCCGCGGAGGTAGCCACCTGTGCCGCTGAAACAGCCAAGGGAGTACTCAGCAAGCACCGCCAAGCGAGACGGAAGAAGCGGCGCAACCGTCGGAAAGCCTCGCAGCAGGCATCGTCTGCCCAGCCCTCGCCTTGGCGCGAGTTGCTCACTGCCCTGCTTCTGCAAACGGGCGTTTATATGACATTGAGCATTGCCACGATGATTATCTTCCTCGGTTTTGCCCTTCCCCTGCTGACGCATTTGCTCGGCAGCATTGGCGGCCGATTGGCTTGCAGTGCATTGGCATTGCTGGTTTGTTCGCCCTTCCTGCGCGCCATCGTTATGCGCAAGAACCATTCCGCCCCTTGGAAAATTCTCCAGGCACGCGGCAAGGCGACACGCCTAGGGTTGTGGATGACAAAGGCCGTGCGCTTCCTGCTGGCTACCGTCATTGTGGGAAATATCCTCTTGGTCATCCAACCGCAAACGGCTTGGACGCAACGCCATCCGCTGTGGACGATGCTGGGAACTGGCATAGTGGCCCTGCTCGTCGTGGCCGTCATGATTCGTTCGCGCCGCGTGAAGTACGTCAGCATCCGCCTGGAAAGGACGCTCCGCCAAAATATGCGCCTGCGCCAGATGGACGGACAGGCGCACAGCAACGGCCCTGCCTATGCCCGCCGCCTGGGCCGCCACGATATGCACATCGCCCAAGTGACCCTGCCCGATAACTCGCTGTGGGGCGGCAAGATGCTGCGCGACCTTGACTTTAGCCGCACCGACGGCATTCTCATCGCGGCCATCATCCGCGGCGACATTCGCATCAATACGCCTGCGGGCAATACGATGCTCTTCCCTGGCGACCGCCTTGACATCATCGGCGATGATGCAGGCGTGGAAGCCTTCTCGCAACGTTTGGAATGCGAAGTGGCCCCCGCCACGCCCAACGACACCGACCACCGTCTGCAACTGCGCCGCCTCGTGATTCCGAGCGATAGCCCGTTGGAGGGCCGCACACTGGCCGAAAGCGGCATCCGCGACACGTGGCACTGCATGATTGTCGGCTTTGAGGAAGGCACGGACGGCACCATCACAACCGCACAAAGCAACCACGTCATCCATGCTGGCGACACGATGTGGGTAGTCGGCGAAGAAGACGGGCTGAACGGTTTGCGCAAGATGCTGATGGCCGAATAGCAAAGGTTCGTCCTATATATAATATGGTGTACCCTTCCGCAACGTCTATATATAATATGGCGCACCCTTTTTCCGAAACAATCAACAAGCAATATCCATGAAACCTCAAAAAGATTCTACAGCCTATCGCGTTGAACCCTTCACCGAAGACCACACAGGCCACCTCTCTTGGGGCCTGCTGGGCAATCAGATTCTCCGTTGTGCTGGTATGCACGCTGATGCCCGCGGTTTTGGATTCAAGGACATGATTCGCAGCAACCACGTGTGGGTGCTGGCTCGCCTTGTCATTGAAATGGACCGCATGCCCGCCACGGGCGAGGACTACGCCATCGAAACGTGGGTGACGCGCGTTTATCGCCAGTTTACCGACCGTATGTTCTCCATCCAAGCCCCAGGTGCAGACAAGCCTTTCGGCCACGCGCTGAGCACCTGGGCCCTCATTGACTTGGACACACGCCGCCCGCGCGACCTCTCCACCCTGCCCGAGGGCGACATCAGCCAGTACGTTTGCGAGGAACAGGTGCCCATTGCCGAACCAAGCCGTATTGTGGTGAAAGCCAAAGAGCCCGTCTATACGCTCACGGCTGGCTACAGCGACCTCGACGTCAACGGCCACGTCAATTCTATCCGCTATCTGCAAATGGCAATGGACCTCTTCAGCACAACTATCTGCGGAGAAGGCCGCCGCGTGCGCCGCGCCGAGATGGCCTATGGAGGCGAATCGTATGTGGGCGACCAGTTGCAGTTCTTCACCGACGGCATCGTGGACAATCAAGCCGCTGTCGTCATCAAGCGCAACGGCGAATCCGTGACAACCAAGATTACTCTTGTTTTTGAATAACATTTACCTTCTCACTATGCGCAATTTCTTTCTCCAGAAGTTTCTCCTCGTGGCCGCCCTTCTGTTTCCAGCCCTCCCTACCCTAGCCAACACGACAGACGACGAGCAAGCCCTGACCCAATATTTCTATCACCACCTGCTGGACATGAACCCCAGCCTGCCCGATCTCTCCGCCATTGATTGGACAGACGTGAGCAGCGCACAGGAAATGGTGTGGCGCGCTTGGCAACAGGCCAATGCTCAATTGGTGGAAGATGGTCTGCCCACCCTCGCACCGCTGACGAACGAGGACTATAATCGCTGGATTTTGCCCGAAGACCTTGAGCCTAGTGCCATTATGCCCTTCTATTTTGGTTATAAAGGCGAAGCATCCGAGCGTCCCGAAACGGGCTATCCGATGTACATCTTCCTGCACGGCTCGGGCGAAAAGGACGAGGAGTTTGCCTTGGCCTACAACCTCTGTCGCAAGTTTGAGGACGCGCCCTCCGTCTATTTCATTCCGCAGATTCCCAACGAGGGCGACTACTACCGCTGGTGGCAGAAGTCAAAGCAATACGCCTGGGAACGACTGATACGCTTGGCCATGCTCAATCCCGACATTGACCCCGACCGCCTCTTCTTCATTGGCATTTCCGAGGGGGCTTATGGCAGTCAGCGCCTCGCCTCCTTCTATGGCGACTACCTGGCTGGCGCTGGCCCGATGGCAGGCGGCGAGCCGCTGAAAAACGCTCCGGCCGAAAACTGTTTCAACCTGGCCTTCAACCTCCGCACGGGAGCCAACGACACGGGATTCTACCGCAGCACGCTGACCTCCTATGCCCAGCAGGCTTTCAAGAAACTCAAGACGGGTTGGCCCGACGCTTTCAACTACAGCATCTCCCTTGTGCCCGACTGCGCCCACAAGATTCCCTACGGCGAGACTACTCCTTGGCTGGCACAACAGCCCTCGCGCAATCCTTATCCGAAGAATGTGCAATGGGAGAATTTCGATATGGACGGACAGAAGCGCCACGGCTACTTCAACCTTTGGGAAGAAGAAAATCCGCTGGGCACTAAGAGCGGCCGCGTCTTCTACACGCAGATGATTAACGACAATGTGGTCACGCTCACCATAGACAAGGTTTCCTACACAGTCATGGAAACGCGCGACGGTATTGACCTGCGATGGAACAAAAGCCGCAAGGCACTCACCACGGGCAAACTCCGCGTCTATCTCAATCCCGAACTGATAGACCCCACACGCCCCGTCACGGTGAAGGCCAATGGACAGGTGTATTTCTACGGCGTGCTTGAACCCTCCCTAGCCGATATGGCCACAAGCGTCAGCGGCTACTACGACAAGCGCCGCATCTATCCCGCCTCCGTTCTCGTGGACCTTGCCGCTCCCCTCACGGGCATCCAGCACGCCAAGACGAACACGAAGCAACTTCCCGTGTTCGACCTCAGCGGCCGCCGCATACAGCCCAACCAGCCTGGCATTCAGATTGACGCCAACGGACAGAAGAAGATAGTCCGGTAAATCTACCTCAGCCCGTCCTATACACTAACACACAAACAGCAAGATGCAATCCTTCCAACTTGTTTCCGACTATTCCCCCGCAGGCGACCAGCCCGAAGCCATCCGCCAGTTGGTGGAAGGACTTCGCGCTGGGCAGAAAGGCCAGACCCTACTCGGCGTGACCGGTTCGGGCAAGACGTTCACCATTGCCAACGTCATTGCCCAAATGGGTCGCCCCGCCTTGGTGCTTAGTCACAACAAGACGCTGGCGGCACAACTCTACCAGGAGTTCAAGGCGTTCTTCCCCCACAATGCCGTGGAATACTACGTTTCCTACTACGACTACTATCAGCCCGAAGCCTACATTGCCGCCACCGATACGTACATCGAAAAGGACTTGGCTATCAACGAAGAGATTGACAAACTGCGCCTCGCCGCCACCTCGGCCCTCCTCTCGGGGCGCAACGATGTCATCGTCGTTTCCTCCGTTTCGTGCATCTATGGTATGGGCAATCCCTCGGCTTTCTACGAGAATGTCATTGAACTCCACGTGGGACAACGACTGGCACAGACTGTCCTGTTGCGCCGCCTCGTGGATGGCCTCTACGTGCGCAACGACATAGCGCCCAAGGCAGGCAACTTCCGCCTCAAGGGCGACACAGTGGATGTCTTTCTGGCCTATGCCGACAACCTGATTCGCATCACCTTCTGGGACGACGAGATTGACTCCATTGAAGAAGTGGATGCCATCACGGGCGTGCGCCTTGCCACCTTTGACAGTTACAAGATTTATCCCGCCAACCTCTTCCTCACCTCCAAGGAAACGCAAGAACTGGCCATCCGACAGATACAAGACGACCTCACCGCACAAGTGGCCTACTTCAAGGAAATCGGCAAGAACCTAGAAGCCAAACGCCTCTACGAGCGCGTCACCTACGACATTGAGATGATTCGCGAACTGGGCCATTGCAGCGGCATTGAGAACTACTCGCGCTATTTTGATGGGCGCAAGCCAGGCACGCGTCCCTACTGTCTGTTGGACTTCTTCCCAAAGGATTTCCTGATGGTCATCGACGAGAGCCACGTGAGCATTCCGCAGATTGGCGCGATGTACGGCGGCGACCGCTCGCGCAAGACGGCTCTTGTGGACTACGGCTTCCGTCTGCCCGCTGCCCTGGACAACCGCCCGCTGACATTTGATGAGTTTCGCGAGATGACGCCCCAGACCATTTATATCAGCGCCACGCCAGCCGACTACGAACTCAACGAGAGCGAAGGCGTCGTGGTCGAACAGGTGGTCCGCCCCACGGGGCTGCTGGACCCCGAGATACAGGTGCGCGACACAGACTATCCCGTTGACGACCTGATGGAGGAAATCCGCCTCCGTCTGGAGCGCGACGAGCGCACGCTGGTCACCACCCTCACCAAGCGCATGGCCGAAGAACTCACCGCCTTCCTGCTCAAGAACGGCGTCAACGCGGCCTATATCCACAGCGATGTGGACACCGTGGAGCGCGTGCAGATACTGGCCGACCTGCGTCGCGGCATCTATCAGGTCCTCGTTGGTGTGAACCTCTTGCGCGAGGGCCTCGACCTCCCCGAAGTTTCGCTCGTGGCCATCCTCGATGCCGACAAAGAGGGTTTCCTGCGCTCCCATCGCTCACTCACGCAAACGGCAGGCCGCGCCGCCCGCAACGTGGACGGCCTCGTCATTATGTATGCCCACCAGATAACGGGCTCCATGCAGCAAACCATTGACGAAACGGAGCGCCGCCGCATGAAACAACTGCGCTACAACGAGGAGCACCATATCACGCCGCGCCAAATCCGCAAGGCTATCAACGATATGCCCATCGGCAGCAGCGGACGCAGCGATTCTTCTCGCACCGACCGCACGCCCTCGCCCTATTCCCTACCCTCCTTCGCCGAATCACAAGCTGCCGAAGGTGCCTCTGCCTACAAATCGTACAAGAATGCTAATCAATCACCAAAAGATAAACCTCAAGAAGCACAACAGGAAACACGCGAGGAGCGTATAGCCCGACTACAAAAAGAAATGAAGCAGGCCGCAGCCAACTTCGACTTTATACTTGCCGCCCAACTGCGCGACGAACTCCTCAGCCTCACCAAGGAGTAAGGCGCAGAAGGTGAAGCACCTCAACACCAAGCATAAACCAACCTATTATCAACTCCTAAAAAACCAACAACTATGGACACAAAAGAAAAAGTATTGGCCACTATGAAGGAAGCCGGTCAGCCTCTCAACGCAGGTAAGATTGCAGAACTCAGCGGTTTGGATCGCAAGGAAGTGGATGCCGCCATGAAGCAACTGAAAGCCGAAGGCGCTATCGTTTCACCCGTTCGCTGCAAGTGGGCTCCGGCCGAATAGTCGTTACGAAAAGGGTGTTTCCCAGTGCAATCTGCTGGGAAGCGACTGTTTCAGGCGCTTGAAACAACTGTTTCATACGCTTGAAACAACTGTTTCATACGCTTGAAACAACTGTTTCATACGCTTGAAACAGTGAAGATGTGGGATTTTGCAACGGAAAAGCCCTGTAAATAAACGGGAAGTCGGCATTTTCCGTTGCATCTCCGAAATATATGATTGTTTATGGGGCGCTACCTGATTTGTAAAGGTAGGTTCTATAAATTAGCTTGCCCTAGCTTTCATTAAAGGTAGGTCCTATAAAGCACTATACAAAGTAGGACACGAGCAGAAACATTAGTGAAGCATGATGCTGAAGATAATGATAACGGGCAGTAGCGGTTTCCTTGGCTGCCGCCTGGCCTATTTGCTCAAGGAGAGATATGACCTCTTGCTGCCCTCGCACAGCGAACTAAATGTTTGCCGCGAAGAAACTGTCAGAGCTTACATCGAAGAGCACCGCCCCGATGTGGTCTTCCATTGCGCGGCTCTCAGCAACACCTGGTATTGTGAGCAACATCCCGAAGAGTCGCACCGCGTCAATGTGCAGGGCACGGTTAGATTGGCCAAGGCCTGCAAACTGACAGGAGCCAAACTCGTCTTCATGTCGAGCGACCAAGTATATAATGGTACGCCCATTCTTGGTCCACTCCCCGAAGACACGCTGCTGCAACCTGTCAATGTCTATGGCCGGCATAAACTCGAGGCGGAACAACGTGCACGCTGGAATTTGCCGGACGCCGTGGGACTGCGCCTCACTTGGATGTACGATTTACACGAGAGCAAGATGAAGTTGAACAGCAACATCCTGGTCAACCTGCGCAAGGCCTACGATGAAGGGACGACTATCAAGGTGGCCACGCACGAATACCGCGGCGTCACATACGTGTGGGAGGTGGTCAAGAACCTGGAAAAGGCCATCGCCCTCCCTGGCGGCATCTACAATTTCGGCTGTCCGAACCATCTCAACAGCCATTCCCTTTTCACAGAAGCTGCTCAGCTGATGCATCTCAGACAGCCCGCAGCATGGATTCTTCCCGACACCGAAAGGTTTGCCGAGCAAGAGCGCAATCTCACCATGGACTGCACACGCATCGAAGCCAGCGGCATCCATTTTCCCGATAGCCTTGCTGGCATACAGGCCGCACTTCGCTGGCCGTTTCGAACAGAATAGTTTCTCCGAGCATCATATAAAACGAGAAAATGGTTAGAGAATAGAGTAAGCATATAGCAATCTTACTCATTCTCTAACCATTTTCTCGTTATCGGAAGAAGGTGTTGCGTGGTGGTGGGCAGACGACGTTCTTACCGAATGGCATATTTAATAAGGCCAATATTAGGAATAGATACAAAACACTCGTTCTTATCATCGATGTGTTCATTAGAATTTTGATAGTTTGTAAGGGAGAATAATACAGGAATCTACTATTATTCAAGGTGTGAATTATTTTTCCTCAAGTTTTGGCTCTTCAAGATGGCCATTATTTCAGCCAAACCTTCATGCCGCCGATGATATACGGGCCAGGGGTGAGTCGGCGAATCGCTTCGGTGTCGGCCTGGCGCAAAATCAAGCGGCCCTGCGGGCTATATACATCGGCGCGACCACCAAAACGATAGAGCAAACGGTGCACAAGAACCGCATGGAAATCAAGCGGATGGCAGGGCATCCAATAGGGCAATGCCTCTTGCCAACCCTTCCATACATAGGTTTCGGAGAGCGTGGGCGTAAAGGGAGGGATGGGTGCTTCGAAGGCCACGCTGTCCTGGTGCACCAACGAATCGCCCACGAAATAGCGCACCAGGAATTGCTGGGCCTCCCATACGGCATGGTGGGTGATGCTGGCCGCTGGCATACGTTCGGGCAAGGGCGGTTGCCAACTGCAGAATGTGTAGCCATGGCGCACGGGCGGCTCGGGGGGAGTGATGGGCGTATCGTACAGTTGGCTGATCGCCGTCACACTGCTTCCTTGGTTGGAATCGAAGGTAAGGGTAAATTCGGCCCGCTCCCATCGTGCTTTGCAGGTAAGGTCGGAGGCTGGCATAAAGGTGGGTATCTGGGGCTCCCAACCTAGAAAGTTGAATCCCTCGCGCTGCGGTGGCGATGGCGGAACAAGAGCAGCACCATAAGGGCTTCGGAGGGGAGAAAGCGCGTTGCCGCCGTCCGTGTCGAACTGCAAAGTGTAGTCGCATCGTTGCCACATAGCAACGTAATGGGCATCGTGCGGCGGAATGCTGTCGGGCAAAGCGGGCATCCAGCCCGCAAAAAGGTGGCCCGTGAGCACGGGGTCGGCAGGCGGCACGAGGGCCGTGTCGTAATTCTGAACGATGGTGTCAACGGGCGTGCCGCCATCGCTATCGAAAGAAAGCGCGTAAGAGTTCACCTGCCATTGGGCGGTGTAGGTTATATCGTAGGGCGGAATGCTATCGGGAAGCGCAGGTTCCCAACCTAGGAAGGTGTAGCCCGTGCGGCTGGGGTCGGCAGGCGGCACGAGGGCTGTGTCGTAATTTTGCGCGATGGTGTCAACGGGAGTGCCGCCGTTGGCATCAAAAGCAAGCGCGTAAGAGTTCACCTGCCATTGGGCGGTGTAGGTAATATCGTAGGGCGGAATGCTATCGGGAAGCGCAGGTTCCCACCCTAGGAAGGTGTAGCCCGTGCGGTTGGGGTCAGCAGGCGGCGCGAGGGCTGTGTCGTAATTCTGAACGATGGTGTCAACGGGAGTGCCGCCGTTGGCATCGAAAGCAAGGGTGTACGTATTCACCTGCCATTGGGCGGTGAATGTCATGTCGGCTGCTGGCACGCTGTCGGGCAATGCGGGCTGCCAACCTAGGAAGGTGTAGCCCGTGCGGCTGGGGTCGGCAGGCGGCACAAAAGCATTATCGTATGTTTGCGTAAAGGTGTCAACGGCCGTGCCGCCATTGGAATCGAAACTAAACGAATAGTCGTTGGGCTTCCATACTATTTGATAATGAATGCCCCATTGCGGAACTGTGGACGTGGTATCGTAGGCAGGATTCCAGCCTGCGAAATGGTAGCCCGTGGGGGCAGCGGGGATGGCAGGCTCGGGGATAAGACTATCCTTCGGAAGGTACTGGATGGTGGTCTGGCCGTTGGCCTCGAAACTGACTTCGTAGAAAACGGGACGCTCATCTACTGGGTCAGTCATGAGGTGCAAAGGGTCGGATACGGCTTCCTTGACACACTGCTGGCAGATGAGATAATTTTCATCCGTGATTTCTTGAAAACCTTCCTTTCCGCGGTCGCAGTCTTTGATTGCCTTAGAAACGGGTACGCCGATGATGGATTTACCAAAGATGGGGCGGCAAATGCTTTCGTACCAACTCATTGCGGCGATGTAACGACCGACACCGAGCGTGAGATGCAAGCCATCGCGTGTCAGTGCATTGGAATCCTGTCCTAACGATGTGGTGCGCGCATTCTGTATGGCAGTTCCCGAAGGAATGATGGTTGAAATACCTGCGTCGTGACATTTCTGATTGGCTATCATCGCAATCTCTCGCCACCCTTCTTCGTCTATCGGACCACTGGTGGCAGTTTCGGGATAGGACCACGTGAGTTGCCAAGCCACACGTACTTGTTTGTTCAAACATTCCTGATGTATGTATTCGTTGAGGCGGCTGATGTATGGCTGATAACTATTGGGCTTATTGGATTGGGGAGAAGCCTGTTGAATGACCACGACATCCCAAGGCTGATTCTGAAGAAGGGTTCGCAGTGTCCATTGCTTGTTTTCCAACTTAAACAAACTGCCTCCCATATTATATATATAAGGAAGGGGCGCATCTGAAGCACGCATATTATCCCAATATTCCAACGAGGCGCCAGCATAGACGGCAGCGTAGATTTGGAATTTCCGAGTAGAGACACCTGCATCCACCAATAGTTGCGGCAACAATGTGCTTCCATCCAGCGAGAAACTGTTGCCGATACAGAGCACGCGCAACGTAGTATCGCGCGGTGTGACATCAGTTTGGGCCAACAGAAATCCGGGATATAGAAAGATGAGAAGGAGAAGGAGACGTTTCAACATGGGGATGCTTTTGCTTTGCATCGGACGTATGCAATAAGGGTGAGTTAGTGGGGATATATTCTCCAAAAAAAAGCAGCGCACCCTTGCGATATTGTGCGCTAAGGGCACGCTACAATATTTGCGTGCGATGATTGCCGTAGAATTTATTCGGCCGTTTCATTTCTTATTCGGCCGTTATCATTTCCTATTCGGCCGTTATCATTTCGCAACCCATATAGGGCTGAAGGGCCTTGGGAATGCGGATTCCCTCGGGAGTTTGGAAATCTTCGAGCAAAGCAGCTACGATGCGCGGCAACGCCAAGGCGGAACCGTTGAGCGTATGGCAGAGAGCGGGCTTGCCCGTTTCAGCACTGCGATAGCGACATTGGAGACGGTTGGCTTGATAGCTGTCGAAATTGGAAACGGAGCTGACTTCCAACCAACGCTGCTGGGCTTCGCTATACACCTCGAAGTCATAGCAGATGGCAGCGGTGAAACTCATATCGCCACCGCAGAGACGCAGAATGCGGTAGGGCAGTTCCAGTTTCTGGAGCAAACCTTCCACGTGGGCCAGCATTTCCTGATGGGACTGTTCGGAGTGCTCGGGCTTGTCGATGCGCACGATTTCAATCTTGGAGAACTCGTGCAAACGATTCAGGCCGCGCACGTCCTTGCCATAACTGCCTGCCTCGCGACGGAAGCATTGCGTATAAGCGCAGTTCTTGATGGGCAGGTCCTTCTCGGGAATGATAACATCGCGGTAGATATTTGTCACGGGAACCTCGGCGGTAGGAATCAGATAGAGGTCGTCGAGATTGCAATGGTACATCTGACCTTCCTTGTCGGGCAACTGACCCGTGCCATAGCCCGAAGCAGCATTGACAACGGTCGGCGGCATAATTTCAACGTAGCCAGCCTTGCGGGCCTCGTCAAGGAAAAAGTTGATGAGGGCGCGCTGCAAACGAGCACCTTGTCCGATATACACGGGGAAGCCTGCGCCAGAAATCTTTACGCCCAAATCGAAATCAATGAGGTTGTACTTCTTGGCGAGTTCCCAATGGGGAAGGGCGTTCTCGGGGAGCGGAGTGTCGTGGCCGCCTGTCTTGACAATGAGGTTGTCCTCGGCAGATTTTCCCTCGGGCACGAGGTCGTAGGGAATATTAGGAATGGTGTAGAGCACCTGCGTGCGGGCATCCTCAGCCTCCTTCTTGCGAGCCTCCAACTCAACTGTTTGCTGCTTGATTTGCTCCACCTGCTTCTTGGCGGCTTCAGCCTCGTCCTTCTTTCCCTGTTTCATCAGGGCGCCGATGGTTTTGGAAATATTCTTAACTTCCGCAAGCAACGAATCTAGTTTGGCCTGTGCCTGCTTGCGTTGGTTGTCGTATTCAAGAACCTTGTCGATAGCCTCACGAGCTCCGGCAAAATGTTTCTTTTCGAGGCCGCGAATCACGGCTTCTTTGTCTTCGAGGATTTGTTTGATTGTAAGCATATCGAATTGTTTTTTTGAATCAAAGATTAGCGGTAGATTCTATAAATTAGTTTCAAAGGAAGGTAGGGTTTCTATTCTGCTTGAATGACTTTACGCCTCTCGCACCGTATCTTTTTGTTTTTCATTCTGTCGCGTAGCTCGCTACGCTCCCTCCCGAAAAGCAAAAACCTAGGGCACGATAGCCGCAAATACATCGCGAGCTAATTTATAGAACTTACCTAGCGTCTGCTGGTTCCAGCACCTTGTCTACTATATAGCGGGGTCGTCTTTTGACTTCGCTATATATCTTTCCGACATATGTACCTATGACACCGAGACTGATAAGAATAGCTCCGCCGATAAACCAAAGGGAAATGAGCAAGCTGGTCCAGCCTGGAAGAGCTTTGCCTGCCGCCCACGAAACGAGGGCATAGAGGATAGCTACAAAGGAGGCGAATGTCAGAAATATTCCAAGGTAGGTTATCATCTGAAGTGGCTTGACCGAGAAGGACGTGATGCCATCAATGGCAAAGGACAACATTTTGCGGAAAGGATATTTGCTTTCACCAGCAAAACGTTCGCTGCGGTCGTAATAGGCATAGCCTTCGTTAAAGCCAAGGGTGCGCACCATTCCTCTCAAGAATATATTGCGCTCGGGATATTGCATAAGGGCAACGAGCGCACGGCGACTCATGAGGCGGTAGTCGGCATGATTGTAAACGATATCGCCACCCATTCGCGCCATTAAATGATAGAAAGCCTGCGCGGTATGCTTCTTGAAAGCCGTATCTGTGGGACGGTCTTTGCGTACACCATATACTATGTCTGTGCCCTTCCACCACTGTTCCGCCATGTCGGCAATCACGTTTACATCGTCCTGCAGGTCGGCATCAATACTGATAGTTGCATCGGCGTGGTCGGCAGCAAATTCCAATCCTGCCCAAAGCGCGTGCTGGTGTCCAGCATTATGGGCCAAGCGGAGGCCACCTACGAGGGGCGACTCCTGCTGAAACTGGGAAATCAACTGCCAAGTGGCATCGCGACTCCCATCGTCCACGAAAAGGATGGAGGGTACGATTTGCCCCTCATATTTGTGGCGAACACCCTGTAGGACTTCCGTCAGTCGGCGAAGGGTTTCGTGGAGCACGGCCTCCTCGTTGTAGCACGGCACAACGACCATCAGTTTCTTTACGTCTGTCATCATCTGAAGGAATCCGTAAGTAGTTTGATTTCGATGGCGGGCGAGATGCGTTCGTACAATATATTATATACGGCGTCAAGGATAGGCATGTTGACGTGGAGGTTGCGGTTAATGGTCTTCATACATTTCGTACCGAAGTAGCCTTCCGCTATCATTTCCATTTCGATTTGGGCTGACTTGACGGAATAGCCTTTTCCAATCATCGTACCAAATACGCGGTTGCGCGAGAAGTTGGAATAGCCTGTCACAAGTAGGTCGCCCAAATATACACTGTCGTAAACGTTTCGCTCAATGGGATAGACGGCTCGCAGGAATCGGTTCATCTCCTGCACAGCATTGCTCATTAGCACGCTCTGGAAGTTGTCGCCATACTTAAGTCCGTTGCAGATACCAGCAGCTATGGCATAGACATTCTTGAGCACGGAGGCATACTCGATACCTATGACATCATTGCTCGTTTTGGTTTTCACGTAACTGCCAGCAATAATATCGGCAAAGCGTTGCGCCTTGGTCGTATCGGTACATCCCACTGTGAGGTAGGTCAATCGGCCAAGGGCTACTTCCTCTGCGTGGCTCGGACCGCCGAGTACGGCCAGATTGTCCTCGGGCACGTTGTACACCTGACGGAAAAACTCGGAGCAGACCAGATTTTCGTCGGGAACGATACCCTTGATGGCGGTGATGATGAACTTGTCGTGCAATTTCACCTTGAGTTTCTTCAGATGGTTCTTAAGGTAAGGCGAGGGCGTGACGAATACGAGGGTGCTGCACGAGCGCACCACCTCGTTGATGTCGCTTGAGAAGGTGATGCGATTCGTATCAAAATGCACGCTCGTCAGGTAGCCCGGGTTGTGCCCTAGACGCTTGAACTCGTCAATGCTATCCTGACGCCGCATGTACCACGTGATATGGTCCACCTGTTCGAGCACAATTTTGGCGATAGCCGTGGCCCAACTTCCGCCGCCCATAATGGCTATGGAAGCACCCACATCGCCATCCCGCAGCGGCACTGAGGGAAGCGATTTATTGCTAGAGAAGAGGGATAAACTCATGATTGAAATTTATGGAGTGGCCTGCGCTGGCAGGCTACTCCCACCTTTACAGAACGGAGCCTAGGTTTCGCTGTAGGCATCAGGTTTCCCAAACGAGGGAAGCACTACCCTGAGATTTACTCGGCTGCGTCCGTGATTTTCTCGCTCCAAGCCTGCACATCGGCCACACTGGGACGGGCGAGGTCAAGCTTGAATTTCTTGCAGATTTCGGTAATCTGCTGCTGTATCTTTTGGGGATTTACACCTTTGAGGTCGTTGACGAGGTTGTAGCCTGCCTTGTAGAGAACAGGAACGAGGTCAGCCTGCACACCGATTTCTGCGAAACGTTCCACGCCATCGCGGGGAATCTTCTTTTCGGGGCGCATCTGGGGGAAGAAGAGTACTTCCTGAATTTGGGTTTGACCCGTCATGAGCATCACCAAACGGTCAATGCCGATACCGATACCGCTGGTAGGAGGCATGCCATATTGGAGGGCGCGCAGGAAGTCTTGGTCGATAAACATGGCCTCGTCGTCGCCCTTCTCGGAAAGGCGGAGCTGATCCTGGAAGCGTTCTTCCTGGTCGAGGGGGTCGTTGAGCTCGGAGTAAGCATTGGCCAACTCTTTGCCGTTGACCATGAGTTCGAAGCGCTCTGTCAGGGCGGGATTGTCGCGGTGCTTCTTGGTGAGCGGCGACATTTCGATGGGATAATCGGTGATGAAGGTTGGTTGAATGAAGGTGCCTTCGCAGAATTCGCCGAAGATTTCGTCAATGAGTTTGCCCTTACCCATCGTCTCGTCAATCTCCATATTGAGGGCCTTGCAGATTTCGCGGATTTCCTCTTCGCTCTTGCCGTTGAGATCGTAGCCCGTCTTTTCGCGGATGGCCTCCAGAATGGGCAAGCGGCGATAGGGCGCCTTGAAACTGATAACCTTTCCATCAATTTCGGTCTCGGGCTTACCATTCACAGCCACGCAGATGCGCTCCAGCAACTGCTCGGTAAAGTCCATCATCCAGTTGTAATCCTTATACTGCACGTAGAGTTCCATGCAGGTGAACTCAGGATTGTGGTTGCGGTCCATACCCTCGTTGCGGAAGTTCTTTCCGATTTCATACACGCCCTCAAAGCCGCCTACGATGAGACGCTTCAGGTACAACTCGGTGGCGATGCGCAAGTAGAGGTCCACGTCCAGCGAATTGTGGTGGGTGATGAAGGGGCGAGCACTGGCACCGCCGGGAATACTTTGCAGAATGGGAGTTTCGACTTCGGTATAGCCTGCCTCGTCCAGCACTTGGCGCATGGTTTTCACCACGAGCGAGCGCTTCTCGAAGGTTTCCTTGACATTGGGATTGACGATAAGGTCCACGTAGCGCTGGCGATAGCGCAATTCGGGGTCATCAAAGCTGTCGTAGGTCACGCCATCCTTCTCCTTGACCACGGGCAGGGGTTTCAGGCTCTTGGCCAAAACGGTGATTTCCTTGGCCAGGATGGAGATTTCGCCCGTCTGGGTGCGAAACACCGTACCCTTGACACCAATAAAGTCGCCCAGATCGAGCAACTTCTTGAATACTGTATTATAGTACGTCTTGTCGTCATCGGGACAGAGGTCATCGCGGCTCACATATACCTGGATGCGGCCCTTGGAGTCGAGCAATTCGGCGAAACTGGCCTTACCCATGACACGGCGGCTCATCATACGACCAGCCACGCACACTTCGCGCGGTTCTGCCTGTTCATCAAAAGCCTCCTTGATTTCAGTTGAATACGCATTGACGGGATAGGCTGCTGCGGGATAGGGGTTGATGCCCATATTGCGCAGTTCTTCCAGCGAGTTTCTGCGACAGATTTCCTGTTCGCTCAGTTCTAGTACATTCATATTTCTATAGGGGTAATAATCGGATTATGCTGAATGGATGCGAAGCTCCTCGGCTAGTGGCGAGAGGTTACCCTAAATGCCGCACCCAATACGCGGCAAAATTACAAAAAATTGTGGGAACTCCGCATACTTGCTGCTGATTTTCACGGATATTCGGAAAGGTGAAGGGGCGATTTACAACTCAACAAGCCGAATAGCGCCGTGTTCGTAGATACCCAGCGTGGGCGGATTGCCTCCCTTGGGGAAGGTGGGCGAACCTAGATTGCACAGGGTCGGACGTCCGTCTTTGCCTTCCTGGACATAGGGCAAATGGGTGTGTCCATAGACGAAGAAATCTATGCCCAGAGCGGGCATCTTCTCGGGATTCCACACGTGGCCATGCGTCAGAAACAATCGCTTGCCCTCATCCACCAACAGGGCATAGTCGCTCATTATCGGGAAGGGCAGCAGCATCTGATCGACCTCGCTATCGCAGTTGCCGCGAACGGCCACGATGCGGTCGGCATAGGGCTTCAGACGTTGCACGATGCCTTGCGGGTCAAGGCCTTCGGGCAGACCGTTGCGCGGTCCGTAATTCAGGATGTCGCCCAACAGGCAGAGCAGGTCGCAATGCTCTTGTTCAAACACATGCAGCACGCGTTCCAGAGCGGGAAGCGAACCATGGATATCAGAAACTAAAAGGTATTTCATAATAGGTAGGTTCTATAAATTAGTTTCAATGGGAGGTAGAGTTTCTATTCTGCTTGGATGTCTTCACGCCTCTCGCGCCGTATCTTTTTGTTTTTCATTCAG
>SFID01000025.1 GCA_004555425.1 Bacteroidales bacterium | reverse complement strand
CCAAACAGCTTTATTCGGAATCGGCAAAGAGTACGTTTCACCGCCTCTTGCAGAAGCCTATTGAATGGGTGATTGCAGTAGAGTTGGAGCGACATTATACAAAGCAGGAAATTCTGACACTTTACCTGAACTATTTTGATTTCTTACACAATGCCGTGGGCATACGAACGGCTGCCAAGGTGTATTTCAACAAGCATCCGATGGACCTTACTCCTTCGGAGGCTGCTTTGTTGGTGGGTATGTGTAAGAACCCTTCCTATTATAATCCCGTGCGCGTGCCCGATCGCTGCGTTCAGCGTCGAAACGTTGTGTTCGAACAGATGGTGAAAGCTGGTTATCTGTCAGAGGCAGATGCACAGAGCCTAGAACAAACGCCCCTGGGCCTTGATTTTCATCCCCTCGACCATAAAGACGGTGGTGCAACCTATTTGCGTGAATACTTGCGCCGTATCATGATGGCCAAGAAGCCGGAGAAATCAGATTATCGCGATTGGCAGATGGAGCAATACTACGAAGATTCGTGCGCTTGGGAGGAAGACCCGCTTTATGGTTGGTGCAACAAGAACTTTAAGCGAGACGGAACGCCCTACGACATTTATACGGATGGACTAAAGGTATATACCACCGTGGACACCCGTATGCAGCGTCATGCCGAGAATGCCATGCGCAAACATATGCGCTACCTGCAGGCTGCTTTCGATCGCGAGGGTAGGAGTAAGCCAAATTATCCCTACGCCAATAGTGTCGGGATGGACAGAATACAGCGTATCATGCAAAAGGCAGTGCGCAATAGCGAGCGTTATCGGGTGCTCAAGGCGGCTGGCGCAAGTGAAGCCGAAATCCAACAAGCATTCAATACGCCGGTCCGCATGACCGTGTTCACCTACGATGGAGATGTGGATACGACTATGACCCCCTTGGATAGTATCAGGTATTACAAATCCTTCCTTCGCTCCAGCCTTGTGTCCATAGAGGCGAAGACGGGATATGTGAGGGCTTACGTGGGTGGCTTGGATTATCGGTATTTCCAGTACGATATGGCCTTCGTTGGCAGACGTCAGGTGGGTTCTACGATGAAACCCTTTGTGTATGCCCTGGCCATGCAAAACGGTTGGAGTCCTTCGGACCGCGTTCCCTGCCGCCGCAGGACTTATGATTGCGGCACTTTCAAATGGACACCCAAGGGCAATGGCGGCGGTATGCAAACGCTCAAATGGGGTCTGACAACGTCCAACAACTGGGTGACGGCAGAACTCATGTCGCAGATTGACGACACGGGTTTGGCCTTGACGGATATGCTCAAGGATTTCGGCATTCGCAATGGTAATATCAAGCCCTCCATGGTGCTTTGTTTGGGAGCCTGCGAACTGACAGTAGGCGAAATGGCTAGTGCCTATACAGCCTTTGCCAATAAAGGACTGCACTGCGCGCCCATCCTCGTGACCCGCATTGAGGATGCCACTGGCAAAGTCTATGAGATAAAGCCCCGCATGAACTCCGTTATCACCGAGGAAAGTAGTTACGCCATGATAGACATGATGGAGTCCGTCATCAATAATGGTACTGGTCGCCGTCTACGCAGTTATGTACATGGTCCCGTGGCCGGCAAGACGGGTACTACAAATGAAAATAGCGATGGTTGGTTCGTAGCCTACACGCCGCGCCTTGTAACAGCCTGCTGGGTGGGCGGCGAAGACCGCGACATCCGATTCAACTCTACGGCTTACGGACAAGGTGCAGCCGCAGCCCTGCCTATTTGGGGACTATATATGAAGTCTATTTACGAAGATCCCTCTATGGATTACGATCCAAGGCAGCCATTTGAGCGACCAGAAGGCTACATGGAAACGCTGAATGCCTATCACGATGCACCCGTGTATAGTCACGGCCACTCAACAGGCGGACAGGGAGATCCCAATGCGGCGACAGAAGAAGCCCTGTTTGAATAGTTCTCTGCAAGCGCACAAATCCTTCATAGATTCACGCCCAAGCCGATAAACCTCTTGTATACGAACAAACTACACACCCCCGTGGCATATTAGCCTCAACAAATATGTATCTACTCATGAACCAGCGATTTCTAGCACTCATACCAGCCCGCTACGCTTCCACCCGCTTCCCAGGCAAACCCCTTGCTGTTCTTGATGGTAAGCCCATTATCCAGCACGTTTACGAGCGCGTCAGAAAAGTGTTCGACCATGTGTATGTGGCCACTGACGACCAGCGAATAGCAGATGAGGTGGCGCGCTTTGGCGGCAAGTTTGTCATGACAGGCACCCACCACAAGAGCGGCACGGACCGTTGCTACGAAGCCCTCTGCTCGCTGGGCGAGGAAAACTTTGACGTAGTTGTGAACATCCAAGGAGACGAACCCTTCATCGCAGCCAGTCAGTTGGAATGTATCAAGCAGCAATTTGAAAATCCGCAGACTGACATCGCCACCTTGGTTAAGCCCTTTGCGGCAGGTGCTTCCTTCGATGAATTGAACAATCCCAACTCTCCCAAGGTTGTCATTGGCAACGATGGACAGGCACTTTACTTTAGCCGCTCCGTGATTCCCTACCTGAGAGGTATAGACCCAGCAGAGTGGTCGCAACACCATATATATTATAAGCATATTGGATTGTACGCCTATCGCTCAGTGGTGCTCCGTCTGATTACAGCCATGCCGCAGGGTAGTCTTGAGATAGCAGAATCTCTTGAGCAGTTGCGGTGGTTGCAAGCAGGATTGCACATTCAAACCGCCGTCACCGAAACCGAAACAATAGGCATTGATACGCCCGAAGATTTGGAGCGCGCGCAAGCGTTTTTGGCTGCACACAAACAAGAAGCAGAAAAATAAGAGCTACTCATCAAGAATTCTCACTCTTATTAGGTAGACTCTATAAATTAGCTTGCGATGGATTTGCGCTATTGTGCCGTAGGTTTTTGCTTTCCTTGAAGGAGCATAGCGAGCTACGCGACTGAATAAAAAACAAAAAGAAAATGGCGCGAGAGGCGTAAAGGCATCCAAGTAGATAGAAACCCTACCTTCCTTTGAAACTAATTTATAGAACCTACCATATATTTAGTCTTACCTCTGCTCTTGCATCCACAAGACAAACCTCAGTTGAATTTCTTCAAAATCAAATAGAAAAAATATGAATTTCAAGTCCACATACAAAGCAATCGCCCTTGCGGCTGTCCTTCTTTCGTCCCCACTACTGGCAATCGCACAAAAGGGAATATCCGTTGGTAGCTACGTCTTCAAGGACGGAGCAGTATATACAGGTGACCTATATAACGGCAAGCCCAACGGTATTGGCACGACCAAGTTCCCTAACGGAGACATCTACGAAGGCAATTATCTCAAGGGAAAGCGTCATGGAAAAGGCATCTATACTTCCGCTAACGGCGAACGCTATGACGGCCAGTGGACTCAGGATATGCGAAATGGCCACGGCACTTTCTATGGACTGAACAACAATACCTATGAAGGCTTGTGGTTCAAGGGGCTCAAGCATGGCAAAGGTACGATGCACTACTACAATGGCGACTGCTACGAGGGCGAATGGAAAGAAGACAAGCGCAATGGTAAAGGCACGTACACCTACAAGAGCGGTGCCTATTACAAAGGCGAGTGGGTAGACGACCTCAAGGAAGGTAAAGGCTCTTTCAAATGGAGCGATGGCTCTATCTACGATGGCTCTTGGGTTGCTGGCAAACGCAACGGCCTCGGCACCTACGTCTATGCCGATGGCGACCACTATTATGGCCAGTGGCAGAACGACAAACAGCATGGCCGAGGCATCTACAAGTTCAGCAATGGCGACCGCTACGAAGGCAGCTATGTAGAAGGTAAGCGTACGGGCGAAGGCATCAGCACCTTTGCCAATGGCGATACCTATAAAGGCCATCACCTTGACGGCGAACCAGATGGACAGGGTACTTATATCTGGAAGGACGAAGCCAGCTATGAAGGCCAATGGCAGCAAGGAAAGCGCCATGGAAATGGCATCTACAAATGGAAAAAGGGAGGTATCTATAATGGTCAGTGGAAGGATGACAAAATGGACGGACAGGCCATCTGGGTGCAGCCAAACGGCGAACGCTTCAAGGGCACTTTTAAGAATGGTGTGAAGCACGGCAAGGCTGTTGAGATTCAGTCCGACGGCACAAAGATTGAGTGCGAATACGTAAATGGTGTGCGCGAAGGCAACTATCGCGAATACGACAAAAACGGAAACCTTCGCCGCAAAGGAAAATACGTCAACGGACGCTTCAAGCAAGACTAATCCCTCTAGTAAGTTTCAACGGTCGCTTCGGCTCCCTAGTTTCAACGGAAACCTGCGGCTTCCTGGTTTCAGAGTTTCAACGCAGCCTGCGGCTGCTAGCTGAATAGTCGAATTTGCGGAAAGGAAATTCCCAATACTTAATTTCCAAATCCAAACTCCTCATTCCAAATTCCTCATTCCAAAAGCATAGTTCACCTTAAAACCTAGTATATATGAAATGTGCTAAAACCACCACACGTAAGAAAGACACAAGGTTGAAGATTGTCAAGGATGACCCTTGGCTTGAACCCTTCAATGACGCTATCCAGGGACGGCACGACCATGTCGTTCACAAGTTGGAAGAACTCACGGGTGGCAAAACCACACTCAGCGATTTTGCTGAAGGTCATCACTACTTCGGACTCCACAAGGCTACGCGCGGATGGGTTTTCCGCGAGTGGGCGCCCAATGCCACAGCCATCTATCTCATTGGCGATTTCAATAAGTGGCAAGAGGTGGAGAAATATCAGCTGAAGCGCATTCCCGGCACTGATAATTGGGAACTCAAACTGCCATCGCAGGCTCTCCGCCACGGACAACTCTACAAGATGAAGGTATATTGGGAAGGCGGATGCGGTGAGCGCATTCCTGCCTGGTGTACCCGCGTGGTGCAGGACGAGCAGACCAAAATCTTCTCTGCGCAGGTTTGGAATCCCGAGACGCCCTACGTATTCAAGAAAAAATCCTTCCGTCCTAAGCGCAATCCGCTTCTTATTTACGAATGCCATATCGGTATGTCGCAGGACGCCGAAAAGGTGGGCACATACAACGAGTTCCGCGAACTAGTTCTCCCGCGCATTGCTGAAGAAGGCTACAACTGCCTCCAGATTATGGCTCTGCAGGAGCATCCCTATTATGGCAGCTTCGGCTATCACGTGAGCAGTTTCTTCGCAGCATCTAGCCGTTTCGGCACTCCCGAAGAGCTCAAGCAACTCATTGACGAGGCACACTCCATGGGCATTGCCGTCATCATGGACCTTGTGCAGAGCCACGCCGTCAAGAACGAAGTGGAAGGTCTGGGCAATCTCTGCGGCGACCCCTGCCAGTTCTTCTATACGGGTGGCCGTCGCGAGCATCCCGCTTGGGACAGCCTCTGCTTCGACTACGGCAAGAATGAAGTTATTCATTTCCTCCTTTCCAACTGCAAATACTGGCTCGAAGAGTTCCACCTCGATGGCTTCCGCTTCGATGGCGTCACCTCCATGCTCTACTATAGCCACGGACTTGGCGAAGCCTTTGGCGGTTACGGTGATTATTTCAACGGCCATCAGGACGACAACGCCATTTGCTATCTCACCCTGGCCAACCTCCTCATCCACGAGGTCAATCCCTACGCCATTACCATTGCCGAAGAGGTGAGCGGTATGCCTGGTCTGGCCTCGCCCTTCAAGAACGGCGGCTACGGCTTCGACTACCGCATGGCCATGAACGTGCCCGACTATTGGATTAAGACCATCAAGGAGCTGCGAGATGAGGACTGGAAGCCCAGCAGCATCTTCTGGGAACTCACCAACCGCCGCGCCGACGAGCGCAACATCTCCTACGCCGAAAGCCACGACCAAGCCCTAGTGGGCGACAAGACCCTCATCTTCCGACTCATCGATGCCGATATGTATTGGCACTTCAGAAAGGGCGACGAGAACGGTACCGTCCACCGCGGCATTGCGCTCCACAAGATGATACGCCTCGTCACCGCTTCGACCATCAACGGCGGTTACCTCAACTTTATGGGCAACGAGTTCGGCCATCCCGAATGGATTGACTTCCCCCGCGAGGGCAACGGCTGGAGCTACAAATATGCCCGTCGCCAGTGGAACCTCGTTGACAACAAGGACCTCTGCTACCACTACCTGGGCGACTTTGACCGAGCGATGATTCACCTCATCAAGGGCGTGAAAGATTTCCAGAAGACACCCGTTCAGGAAATCTGGCACAACGATGGCGACCAGATTCTGGCCTACAGCCGCGGCAATCTCATCTTCGTCTTCAACTTCAACCCGACCAAGAGCTTCACGGGCTACGGATTTATGGTGCCCGAGGCAGCCTACGAGGTAGTGCTCAACACGGATGCCAAGGAGTTTGGCGGCAATGGCCTCTCTGACGACACCATCACGCACTTCACCAACTTCGACCCGCTCCTCAAGCCCGATGGCAAGGGATGGTTGCAGCTCTATCTGCCAGCACGCTCGGCCGTTGTCCTTCGTCGCAAGGATTAGCACAGCCTTTCCTCTGTATTTTGGATTCGCCGAAACGGCCGTTTATCAGTTAAGATGGACATCTGAAATACGGCCTTATGCGAAACCTTCACTCCAAGCTTAATCAAATCAAATGATTTTTCAACCATCACTAAGGGCACACCAGTTCATACTGCGTGTGCTCTTAGGTTTATTGTTTTTCGTCTATTTCTATTTCTTTGAATCGCCAACGCTTCTGTTGGCCCAGCATCGCTTGTCGGGTGGCTTGACCTCCTACGAGCCTTTGATTGGTGCGCTTTTGCTGAGCACCCTTTTCGTCTTTCTGCAAAGCGGCATTGCTCGTCTGCTGCCCCTTCCCGAACGGCTTTATTTGGTAAGTGCCTTGCCCAGTGTCGCCCTTGCCCTTTTGTTGACCGCCTTCACGCCCGAGACATCCGTTTTCTCCATTGTGTTAGCCGTTATCTGTTTTCTCACTCCCATCATCTGTGTTGTGAGAGGTCGTTTTCACCACTACGAATCGCCGCGTACCAACCATTCACATCGCTTCACCACCTTTAGCCACCATCTTCAATGGCTGCTGATTATCGCTCTCGCCCTTGGTTGTGGCTCAAATTCAAACGACCTCACCACCTACGAAGTTCTGACAGCCGAGCACCTCCTCGCCAACGACCCGCAGGGCGCGCTGAGGGTGGGGAAGGAGGCCGGCGTCACGTCCTGGCGGCTTACTGCACTCCGCGCCTTTGCACTCTCAAAGGAGGGCGATAGCCTATTTACCGCGCTGCCCGAACGCCTTCTTGACTATCCGCTTCCAGCCGAAGGGGCGCCGCGCCTTCTCCTTGATACCCTTGATTATCGTTATATGCGCCTTCCTGCCGATAGCCTCTACCGCCATCTGGGAGCTTTCCCAGCGGAAGGGCTCAAGGAGTTGCGCTACCTGACCCTGCTCCAAGGCGATAATCGTTGCACGCACGAGCAGAATGTTCGCGCTCGCGATTATTTGCTCTGCCTTCACCTTCTGCGGCGCGACCTTGATTCCTTCGCAGCAATCTTTCAAGAAGTATTACCGATAACCACCGACAGCGCTCTCGTTCTGCCTCGCCTCTATCGTCAAGCTCTGGTGCTTTATGCAGATAATCACCCGCAGGAAGATATTTCCCAAATAGCCGACTCCGCCACTCGTTGCCAATACGAGGAATACCGACAATCCCTACACAAGCCCTCGTCCACGCATAGCGCCAGCCAGTTGCTCCGCGACTACGGCCAAACCTATTGGTGGTACTACGACAAACGCTAACCCCCCCTTTATCATTGATGAATCAGCCGTCAGCCAGTGCCAAAGATGGCATTGGCTGTTTTTTTGGCTCTGAAAAAATATTTCCAGGCCTTGAAAAAATATTCTCGGGCCTTGAAAATATTTTCGGGCCTTGAAAATTCTCGTTTGGCCTTTTCTAATCAGAAACAATCGCTCCACGATGCCCCTTTCACTCTATATCCACGTTCCCTTCTGCGCCAGCCGTTGCAGCTATTGCGACTTCTACTCAACGACCGCTCCCGCCACGATACGCCAACGCTATGTGCGCGCCCTTTGCGAGGAACTTCTCATGCGCAGGGCAGATTTTCCCAATGCTGCGCTCCGCACCATCTACTTTGGCGGCGGCACTCCCTCGCAATTGCAAATGGATGAACTGGCCACCATCCTGCAAACGATTCGCCGTGCCTATCGTTTGCAAGAAGACGTAGAGGTAACCCTTGAGGCCAATCCCGATGACGTTTATCCAGGGTGGGGCAGGCAACTGCTGGCGTTAGGCATCAATCGCGTCAGCCTCGGTGTGCAAAGCCTTGACGATGCCTACCTGCGTCTGATTAACCGCCGCCACTCAGCCGCTCAGGCGCAAGAAGTGGTCCGACAACTCCACAGCGAGGGCGTTCCCCATATCAGCATTGACCTTATCTACGCCCTGCCTGGCCAATCGTTTGACCATTGGGCGCAAACGCTCGAAGCCGCTCTCCGTCTGCCCATCGACCACCTCTCCGCCTACCAGCTCACTTACGAACCCGACACCCTCATCACCCGCCAAATGCAGGCAGCTACCATTCCCCCTTCGCCCGATGAGGAGGTGGTCCGCCAGATGTATCTGCACTTGGTTGAGCGCACTGCTGCCTGCGGGATGCCGCAATACGAAATCAGCAATTTCTCCCGCCCCGCCTGCCATTCGCGCCACAACTCCGTCTATTGGTCGGGCGGCCCCTACATCGGCGTAGGCCCAGGCGCACATTCCTACGACGGGCGCAACGTTCGCCGCTCCAACTCTCCCTCGCTGTCCGCCTACATAGAAAACCTAGCCCCAACCAACCCCTCAACCCCCATCCAACCGCCCCCGCACCAAACAGAGCATCTGGACGATGAAGCCCTACTCCTAGAATACCTCTTCCTCAACCTCCGCCGCGTAGAAGGCATCAACCTAACTACCCTCCAATTGCGCTGGCCTGCCAACATAGGCCCCACCTTTCGCCATCGCCTCCAGCAATACCTCACCGCAGGTCACCTCTATCAGCCCCATCCCGAAACCTACGCCCTAACGCCCCAAGGAATGCTGATTTCCGACTACATCATTTCGGAACTGGCCGCCGCGCTGGCTGACTCGTGATACTCTATCTATTTGCGATTGTTGGGAATGCGCTGCACTCTTGAGTTAGTCCTATTACTCGCTTGGGAATTGTATCAATCAATCCTCCATATATTATTTTATATTTTGGAGATTTGAGATGAACACGTTAACCCTAACAGTCTTACCTAGCTTGGAAAAATGCTGACCGATATTCACGATTGGGTGATAGTCTGCCTTATCTTTATCCACATTTGGGTGAATTAGTAGAGCAGAAAAAAGGAACTGCGGTTAAATGCCGTAGTTCCTAGTAGTAAATTGTGTTCTGTCTTCGCTAAAGCCAGCATTCACGCCCTATCACGCCTGTTTACTATATGGTGACCGCTGGCTGAATATTGATGCGAAATGGAATACTGCCGCATTCGGATAAGCACTGCGGCGGAGCTGGAAAGAGGGAAATTCGTTCTTATGTCAGAGATATTCAGTGTTTCATGGGCTTGAAACAGGTGTTTCATGGGCTTGAAACAGGTGTTTCATAGGCTTGAAACAGGCGTTTCATGGGCATGAAGCACTGGCTTTCTCGGAGATAGAAACGGGAATCTCGTGCTTTGGGATGTAAAGTAGTGTTGTTTTTTTTGTTTTGCCGCACGTTGAAAGGTGTGGGTAAGGTGTGAAATGCAATGTGTACCGCACACGCCCTCAATCAACGTGCGGTAAATTTCTTTGTAATGAGACACACTTTCGCCTTTCTCATACCTAGCAAGTGGCAGTACTCCAAAAGGCTTCACCGATGGTGGGAGCCTTTTTTCTTGAGTAGGATGACCTTGACTTGTGGGTCATTGAGGAGGGCGCGCTTCCAAGGGAGAAGCAGGAAGGTCCATTGGCGGGTGTGGTGGTCCCAAGTGAGGAGGTCAATGTTGGGACGTTGGAGGTGGTGGTGGAGGTTG
Source organism: Bacteroidales bacterium (assembly GCA_004555425.1). Taxonomy (GTDB): domain Bacteria; phylum Bacteroidota; class Bacteroidia; order Bacteroidales; family Bacteroidaceae; genus Alloprevotella. The sequence goes on along the minus strand of SFID01000025.1, from coordinate 11,129 downwards.
GAGTACCAATGGATGGGAAAGGAGAGGGCCGATACTTGGCCACTGTCGGCCACCTTGCGTAAGTGGCGAAGGGCGGCAGTGAGTTCATCTGGCGTAAGATGGGCGGGATTATCGTAACGCACGTAGTAGGAGGTGTAGTAGCCGCGCTGTTTGAATGGCGCAAGGGCCTCAGCGTTGTCACTCTCAATGATGAGGCGCGTGCGTTCCACATGGGCAACGGCTAGCATGCTATCTAACCGCTCCATAACGGAATGCGCAATAGGGGGGGCGAGATTCTTGATGTCCAGCCATAGGCGGCGGTCGTTGTGCGCAAGGGCTTGGATATAGCGGTCGGCACAGAGACCGAAACTGACAGGCTCATCGTGCGTCACATCCAGCACAGCGCCTTCGCGCACTGTGATGTCTATCTCCGCATTGGGATAGAGGGCCGAAAACTCTTCCCATTTCTCCAACGAATTGGCGCGGTGCAACCACAAGCGGTCGGGGTATTTGCCTGTTTGTTGCCAAGCGTGGATGCAGGGCAGGGCTGCGGCAACAAAGAGAACTATGAATAGGCCCCAGAGGAGGCGGCGTTTATTCCATGTGGGCATCTTCGGTCAGTTTGAAGCCGCGCAGGAAATCGGCCGTAGCCATACGCTTCTTGCCAGCTATTTGCAGGGAGGTGATACAAAGGAAGCCATCGGGCAGGGCCACGCAGAGGCGCTGCTCCTTGTCCACCTGCACAGTGCCGACGGGGAGTTGGTGTGCCGCAAATTGGCGAACGGCAGCATAGACCTTGACCACGTGGCGCTGTTCGCCGCAGACGAGTTCGGTCCAGGCGGCAGGGTAGGGGGCCAGGCCGCGCACGAAGTTGTGGGCAGTCTGCACGGTGTGCTGTGTCCATTGAATACGGCAGGTTTCCTTAAATATCTTGGGCGCATGGCGGAGCGGCTCGCTGGAATTGGTGTATTCGTCTTGGGCTATCGGGGTGACGTTGTTCGCCAGAATATCCTCGACAGTGCGGAGAACGAGTTGGCTGCCCACCAGCATAAGGCGGTCGTGGAGGTCGCCCGCATTGTCGTCGGGACCAATGGGTACGCGCTCCTGGTGGATGATTCGGCCCGTGTCTATCTCGTGGTCAAGGAAGAAGGTGGTCACGCCGCTCTCGGCATCGCCATGAATGATGGCCCAGTTGATGGGCGCGGCACCGCGGTATTGCGGCAGGAGAGAGGCATGGAGGTTGAACGTGCCCAGACGCGGCATGGCCCAAACGACCTCGGGCAACATACGGAAGGCCACCACGATTTGCAGGTCGGCTTGCAGGCCGCGCAGTTGCTCGAGGAAAGCAGGGTCTTTCAGTTTCTCGGGTTGGAGGACGGGGATGCCTTGACTGACGGCATATTGCTTGACGGGCGAAGCCTGCAACTGCGTGTGATGACGGCCAACGGCCTTATCGGGCATAGTGACGACACCCACCACATCGTAGCCGCCTTCAACGAGGCAGCGAAGCGGCTCAACCGCAAAGTCGGGGGTGCCCATGTAAACGATTCTCATATATATATAATTGTACTTTGGTTATTCTTCGGAAAAGTCCTTCATAATCTTACGATAGGAAGCCAGCAGGCGGCTGCGCTGGATGAAACCAACGAAGTGGCCATCGGCGTCGGTGACGGGGAGCGTGCCTGCACCCGAATGCTCGAACGCATCCATCACGTCGGGCATAGACATATCGGTGCGCAGGATATGTGTGGGCTGTGACATGAGTTCGCCCACCTTGTACGTGCGATAGAGTTCGCTGCGGAAGATGATGTGGCGGATGTCGTTGACGTTGATAATGCCGAGCAACGACTTGTCGGGCGCACAGACGGCAAAGTGGATGCTCTTGCTTTGCGCAATGACGTGAACCGCCTGACCCAGATATTGGTCTATTTGGAGGGTGGGGCGCTCCTTGTCAATGACTGCGTCCATCGACATGAGCGTGAGCACGGCGCGGTCCTTGTGGTGCGTGAGGAGTTCGCCCTTGCGCGCCAAGCGCATGGAGTAGATGCTGTGGGGCTCGAAAGCGTGGATGGTCAGGTAGCTGCAAACCGATACTATCATCAGCGGGATGAACAGTTGGTAGCCGCCCGTGAGTTCGGCGATGAGGAATACGCCCGTCAGCGGCGCATGGAAAACGCCGCTCATCACACCAGCCATTCCCAGCAGCGCATAGTTAGTCTCGGGAACGGCAATGCCAGCCAGCCCATACATATTCCAAATGCGCGAGAAGAGGAATCCGCCAATACATCCAAGGAAAAGGCTCGGCGCAAACGTACCGCCGCAACCGCCGCCGCCATTCGTAGCCGTAGTTGCGAATACCTTGAACACAATAATCAGTCCCAGGTAACCCAGCAATAGGTGAGAGTTGCCATAGAAGAGCGAATTGTTCATCACCTCTTCGGCATTGCCCGCCTCGGAGGAGTTGAGGAGGATGTTGATGGTGTTGTAGCCTTCGCCATAGAGTGGCGGGAAGAAATAGATGAGGGCGGCGAGCACCGTTCCGCCCAATAGTAAACGCGACCACAGACCACCGAGGCGCGTAAACACCTGCTCGAAAGCGTTCATGGCACGCGTGAAATAGAGGGAAATCAATCCGCAAAATACGCCCAACAGAACGGCTGTCGGTACGCGCTTCACGGAGAAGGGTTCGGCAAGTTCAAAGTCGAACATCGCCCCGCTGCCCGTCCAGGCATAGGTGATACACGTGGCCGTCAGACAACTGATGAGCAGTGGCAGGAGCGAAGCCATCGTGAGGTCTATCATCAGCACCTCAAGCGTAAAGACGAGTCCCGCAATCGGAGCCTTGAAGATGCCAGCCACAGCGCCCGAAGCACCGCAGCCAATGAGAAGCATGAGCGTCTTGTGGTCGCGATGAAAGATGCGGCCAAGGTTGCTGCCAATGGCCGAACCCGTCAGCACAATCGGCGATTCGGCTCCGACGGAACCGCCAAAACCGATGGTGACGGCTGAGGCTATGAGGCTGGACCACGTGTTGTGGCGAAGAATAAGGCCTTGCTTGCGCGAGATGGCGTAGAGAATCTTCGTCACGCCGTGCCCGATGTTGTCACGCACAATGTATTTGATGAACAAGGCCGTCAACAGAATACCGACAACGGGATAAACGAGGAAGAGCCAGTTGGCCTGCGTCGCATCAAACTGTGAAGTAAGCAGGTGCTCAATCTCGTGAATCAAGGTCTTGAGGAGTTGTGCGGCAAAGGCTGTGAACACGCCGACCAAGAAACTCAGCAAAAGCAGGTACTGACGTTTCGTGAGATGCTGGTCGAACCAAGTGGCTAGGCGGTCAATTGGATTCATGAAGTGGGATAATTAGAAAGGCAGCGTGTGCTGCCATGAAGAGAAAAAGCAAAGATGAGAAAGCGGCTCGTCCCCCTAAAAAAGTTGATAAAAAGCAGGTAACTATTCGCGGATAATCTGAACGAGCCCGCCGCTACCAAGTTTGATAATACTGGAAGCAGAAGGATTCTCGGGCTCCTCGCGACGCGAAGTGCAAACATAGTCCACCTGACTGATAATTTCGGGAGAGATATCTGCGAAAGACCGAGGCGCAGCTTCGCCACTGATATTGGCTGAGGTCGAAACGATGGGTCGCTTCATGCGCATGCAGAGTTCGTGGCTGAAAGGCTCGTTCGTCACGCGCAAGGCAGCACTGCCGTCTTCGGCCATAAGGTTTGGGGCCAAGAATCGTGCTCCATCGTAAATAATTGTAAGCGGACGGCTGGCCAGTTCGATGAGGTCCCAGGCCACATCGGGCATTTCGCGAACATAGCCTTGCACCTTTGCTGGCGAATCTACCAGCGAGATTAACGCCTTGGCATCTTCGCGTCGCTTGATGGCAAAGACGCGCGCCACGGCTTCGGCATTCGTGGCATCACAACCTATTCCCCATATCGTATCGGTGGGGTAGAGGATGACACCTCCGCGCTGCATTACCTCAAGGGCCTGACGAATGTCTTCGCGCCAGGCTTGCGGCAACGGGCCGAACGCTTTCCGTTGCGGTGTATTGTCGATGTATTCGGTGGAAGCAGCGGAGGGGGAGGCTGAACGAAGGGTTGTTTTCTTTTTGCTCATAGGAATAATAAGCGCAAAAGTAATATAATAATTTGTGATAGGCAAGGAGAAACCTTTCCCACGTAGTCCGTACGCCCGAAAAATACCTCTCTCTCACAAAAGAAGCAAGGTGGGATTGGCAACCAAGGAATATTAAAAATAAAGGGGCAGCGAGAATATCGCCGCCCCTAATATAAATATAGGTATATAGGACCAAAGATTAGTTCGCAATCGTAGGACGAGCGTGGAAGTCGTCGCCGTAGTTGGAGATGGCTTCAACCATTCCTTCGGGCATTGCCTCGATTTCGCCTGCATCGATGAGGGCCTTCTGGTCGGCCTTGAACTCGTCGAGCATTTCGGTGGTGCAAACCATAAAGTAGTTGCCGTAGTCGCCAATGCGCTGTGCCGTGTTGCGGAGGAAGCCCCACTTCTCAAAGTACGGCGTCAGGTCGTAACCGACTAGGCGGCTGGTCTTGCGAATGTAGTTGAGCACGAAGGGGATGGAGTTTTCCCACTTGCTGTGGTGGTCATCGGTGATATACTTGTCCACTACCCAGCAGGATTCAGGGTATTTCTGCTTGAACTCAGGCCACTTATTGTTCTTGTTGCCGTTTTGCGCGCTGGCCAGGAGTTCGTACTTGTCAACTTCGCCCTGCTTCTCAATCTGCGAACCATTGGGGTCGTCGTTCTGACGGAGAGATTCGTAGTAGTCTGCCGTGAAGTCGGGGAATCCATTATTGGTCCAGTAGTTGACGAGCATGATGAAAGGACAGAGTGTTTCGCCTACACCTACTTCAGAGATACCTACGCCGCGGTTGTCGCCTTTCGATTGCGGGTGGATGACGCTGTCTTCCATGGCTTCGGCGAGAGCAAACATCTTGGGCGAGAATTTCAATTCGTCGCGGTATTTGTAAGCATCGCGACGCTTGTCGCTGACAATACTCTTGGTGCTAAACTCGTAGTCCTCGAGGAAGTGACGACGGGCTGGTACCCACTGGTTAATCTTGTCGGAAGAGCGGTAGCCCATGTGGGTGATGTTGTAGTAGGACTGCACGTTGTTGGACACTTCGCCCAGACCACCCCAGCAGAAATAGGGCTGCATCTGGTGCTGGTGACCCCACTCGTGGCTCAGACCCCAGATGGCATCGTCGTCGTTCGTCATCAAGGTCTTGCAACTCAGCACGCGCTGTTCCTGATTGTGGTGGAAGGAAACGCCGTAGCCACCTTGGAACATATAGTAAGTATAGTTCACATAAGCGAAGGAACGAGTGTTGGGCAGGCGGTCGTACTTCTCGAAGCCGAGTGAGCGGTGCTCCCAAGCGATGAGGGAGTCGAGCACGTTCATGAACTGGCGATAACCCTTGGGATTGCCATTGACATCCTTGCAATACTTCTTCAGACCATCGGAAGTCCATACGGAGTGAACCTTCTTGCCCCAGCAGTCCATGTGGCGGTTGGGCGCCTTGGAGCAGAGGTCGTACATTTCCTGGTTGGTCTTGTCGGGCGAGAGGTAACCATTGACAATACCGTTGACAAAGTGAACTGTCAGTTCGGGCATCGTTTCGGGCTGGGCATCGTAGTATGATACGTAGGCCAATCCTTCATACGTGTAGTCGTAGTCAATGAGGTTGAAGCCGTTTTGAAGCGTGTAAGTCTTCTGGTTGGGGTTGCCGCCATCAAAGTTGTTGCCTTCCTTACCCGTCCACCAAGCCATAATCTTCAGCTGAACCTGCTTGCCTTCGGGAATACCCGTGACCATCACAGCCATCTTGGACTTGGCGGGGAAGTGAATACCCGTCACACCTGCCAACTGGTCGTAGAGTTTGCCAGGAGCGTTCCATTCGGCGGAGAGCACGTGGGGATCGTTGTAGCAAATCTGCTTTGATACACGGTAGTCCTTATTATACGTTCCCTCAAGCATTTGCATAGCCAGTGCCTTGCAGAAGGGGTTGGTCAGGGGTTCGATGTCGGCACGCGTGATGCCCTCCTTGAGCTGGCTGAGCGACATATCGGTGAACACCTGAAGGTATTCAGCCTGAGCTTCGGGCGTATTGGGGATACGCAGGAAGGAGTCGTCGGCTTTTTGGGTCACGGTCAGGGTCTGGGTGATGCCCTTCTCAGCATTGGCCAAGGTTACTTTTCCTACACGAGCTTCGCCCGCATAGTTCTGGGTGAGATGCAGGTAAACGCGATTGCCCTTGGCGGTTCGCACTGTGAGCCAGTCGGCATCGCTGCTGACGGTGTATTCTACATTGGCGCGCACCTGGAAGTTGGTTGTGCGCTCAGCCGATCCAAGGGTAAGGTCGTGGGGAGCGACAATCATATCCAGCGAACCTTCGCGCAGGTTGTTTTGCGCAGCGACAGGCATAGCCAGAGACAATGCCAGCACTACTGAGGTGATGTAATATTTGATTTTCATTGTCTTGTTCGTTATTATATAAGGAGTGATTGATGAAAGATTCAACATTCGTTTGAGATGTCTGCTTAGTTCAGCACTTTCTTGCCGCCAACAACGTAAATGCCCTTCGGCAGGCTGACGCGCTGACCTTCTGCACCAACATTGCCAGTCCATACGCGCTGGCCAGAGATGGTGTAGATGCTGACGGGCTGCTGCTGACTAGCGGAAAGGATGATTTCGCCACCCTGAGCATGTACTTGCAAACCTTCCTGCGTGTTCTCCATGGTCTCGATGGCCGTGATGTCATCGCCAATGGCAATGGGCATGAAGTTGACGCTCACACCATAGGTCTTGGAGGTAATGCGCACGTAGGCTTTGGCCTGTGGAGTGAAGAAGGCGAATTTGCCGTTGAGTGCATAGTAGTCGCCAGGGGCAGAGGAGCTAGTACCCTTCACCATCTCGGTTTCGTGTCCTTCCTTATCAACGCTGAACCATGTATAGTCGGCATCTGCCTTACCCGTAGTTCCTTCTGTGCGACCGATGTAGCGGTATTCCGAAAGATCAAGCTGGTATTCAGCCTTTGTGCGGTTGGCCCAAGTGGTCACGTCAATGCGGGGCACTCCGTTGTCCATGATTACGCCAGGCACCTTCGTGATGTCCAGTGGGTTCTGCGGCTCAAACTTATACTGCGCGGGCTTGTAGGCTGCGAGCGGAAGCACAGCAAGGGGCAGGGTGTTGTGTGCCACATTCAGCGTGTTAACCTTCATATTTTTGGGAGTGATGAAGGAGGTCAGTCCGCAGTTTTCCACATCAATGTCCTTCAATAATGTTGCTTCACCTAAGTCAAGTTTAGTGGTGTTGTAGAGCTTGTTGCCACTCACTACCAGCTGCTGCATATTTGGCAGGTCGGCGGGCAGGGACAGTTTGGTGATAGCGTTGTTGTAAGTTACGAGTGTGGCCAGTTTGGCGTTTGACTTCAAACCTAGACCCACCAATTTGTTGCCATCGCAGTAGAGCGCATTCAGGTTGGGGTTGGACAAGGTCAGCAATGTGAACGCATTGTTGGAGAGATTGGCTACCTGAAGGTTGGTTGCCTTGACGGTGAACTTTCCTTCCAGTTGGTTGTCGGCGAGGTTCAGCATTTCAAGGCCCGTCATGACGGAACTGAAATCTGTAGCTTCGGTAGTGATAGTGGTCAGTTGGTTGCCGCTGCAATCCAAGTCGGTCAAGTTGGCCATTCCTCTGAGGTCAAGTTCGGTCAGCTGGTTGTCCTGGCAGAATACAGAGTGCAGGTTGGTGGCCACTGTCACGTCAAGGCTAGTCAACTGGCAGTCAGAGCAGTCAAGCATATCCCATCCGGCATATCCGCTGATGACGATGGTGCCCTTGGGCGTGCCCGTAATTTCGCGTTCCGTACCTGTGCAGTCTTTGTAGAGGATGGGATTACCATCTCCCCAATCGACAGTCACACCATAGTAGTTGTTGTTCACCCTCAGTGTGATGGGGGTGGTAGCAGCAGAGGTCAGTCTTGCTGTTCCTACATACTCTTGCTCCTGTGCATTGGCCATTGAGAGAGGAGCCAATGCTGCGGCAGCAAGTGCTGCGGTGAGAATTTTTTTCTTCATTTAGTTGGTATTTAAAGGATTTAAGATGCTAAACACTATATGTGTTACGTATGTTACGGCAAAGTTAGGGTATTTTTTTGTAGCCACAAATTATTTAATCTTTTTTATTGAATTTATTGACCTTCGGCAATATAAGGTAGGTTTCAAGAGGAAATTCACCCTATGCTTTTAAGGTGGATTCTCTATTTCACTTGGATGCCTTTTCGAATCTCGCACCGTATCTTTTTGTTTTTTCATACGTTCATTGCATCGAGCGCAAGGGGGAGGTATCTTGTTTTTTTGTTATTCCAGTTTTTAGAACCTTTTCCTCTGAGCCAAACGCACACAAACAACGTGCGCTACATTGCCTTGCAATAAGACCTTCACGTTACTATGAAATGATAAAAATGCAGGGTTGAAAATAAATGTATTTTAACTTTTCGAATCTCTATATCGTCAATTCGCGCACCAACTTGGCCCGAAAAAAATCCGCAAAAGCAAGTTGAAAATCCGCTTCGGCATTTAGAATTTCCTACATGCTTAGTAAAACAATGGTTTTTTCGGCCATTTTCGTATGAAAAAAGAGGAGAAAACCCTTTGTTTATGGGCTCTCTCCTCTTCGCTAGTACAAAGATAATATATTTTTCGGCGAAAAGCAAATCCATTTAACATATCGCAACAGTTTGCGAAATGTTAAAAGACGAGTTTTGCACACGCGAGCATCTGTGATGTATTATATTACGAGGGCGAGCTTTGGTTGCTTCGCGTCCTTAATTTCAATGGATGCATCGCTCCCTATTTTTGGGCGTAAGCCTTACGGCTTTCTAGTGTCAACGCAGTCATAGGCTGTTAGGCCGATAGTCTTATTCGCTGGAAAACTTCTCTATAGGTAGGTTCTATAAATTAACTTGCGATGTATTCGCGGCTATCGTGCCGTAGGTTTTTGCTTTTCGTGAAGGAGCGTAGCGGGCTACGTGACCGAATGGAACAAAAAGAAACGGTACGAGGAACGTGAAGACAATCAGGTTGAAAAGAAACTCTACCTTCCATCAAAACTAATTTATAGAACCTACCTTGTAAGATAGGAGGCGAACAAAAAAAATACTTTTTATTTTGGTTTCCACTCGCCTTTCACTATCTTTGCAGCAAATTTGAAAACACAATAACAATCCATGGAAAATATTAGCCAGCAAAAAGGAAGTATCTCTCAGATTATTGGCCCTGTTGTGGACGTCTGCTTTGATACTGCCGGGGTAAAAGCCGATGTCGTGCTGCCCAAAATACACGACGCACTTGAAATCGTACATCCCGATGGTAAGAAAATCATCGTAGAAGTGCAGCAGCACATCGGTGAAGATACTGTGAGAACAGTAGCTATGGACAATACAGACGGCTTGATGCGCGGTCTGGAAGTGAAAGCCCTTGGTTCGCCTATTTCTATGCCTACTGGCACCCAGATTAAGGGACGTATGATGAACGTTATCGGTGAGGCCATCGACGGCCTTCAGCTACTGAGCAAAGAAACAGGAGCTTATCCGATTCATCGCGAACCGCCTAAGTTTGAGGAACTCAAGACCGAAAGCGAAGTGCTCTATACGGGTATCAAGGTGATTGACCTGCTCGAGCCGTATGCCAAAGGTGGTAAGATTGGCCTCTTTGGCGGTGCTGGTGTGGGCAAGACCGTGCTTATTATGGAACTTATCAATAATATCGCCAAAGGCCACGATGGCTTCTCTGTCTTCGCAGGTGTAGGTGAACGTACCCGCGAGGGCAACGCCCTTCTGCGCGGGATGATTGAATCGGGCGTCATTAAATATGGTAAGGAATTTGCGGAAGCCATGGAGCGTGGCGAATGGGATCTCTCCAAAGTTGACTATAAGGAAATGGAGAAGAGCCAAGCCACCCTTGTGTATGGTCAGATGAATGAGCCTCCTGGTGCCCGCGCCTCCGTAGCCCTTTCGGGATTGTCGATTGCCGAAGCCTTCCGTGACGCTGGAGCAGCTGAGGGTAAACAGACAGATATTCTGTTCTTTATCGATAATATCTTCCGTTTCACTCAAGCTGGTTCCGAGGTGTCCGCTCTTCTTGGACGTATGCCTTCGGCCGTAGGTTATCAACCCACACTAGCCAGCGAAATGGGTGCAATGCAGGAGCGTATTACCTCAACAAAGAATGGTTCGATTACATCTATTCAGGCTGTGTATGTTCCTGCCGACGACTTGACCGACCCTGCTCCCGCTACAACCTTTACCCACTTGGATGCCACGACTGTGCTCAACCGTAAGATTACAGAGTTGGGTATCTATCCCGCAGTTGACCCACTGGATTCTACTTCGCGAATCCTCGACCCCAACGTGATTGGCGAGGCACATTACAATTGTGCACAGCGCGTGAAGCAGATTCTCCAGAAATACAAAGAGCTTCAGGATATCATCGCCATCCTCGGTATGGATGAATTGTCGGACGAAGACAAACTCATTGTGAACCGTGCACGCCGCGTTCAGCGTTTCCTCGGACAGCCGTTTACCGTGGCCGAGCAGTTTACGGGCGTTCCTGGTGTGATGGTAAGCATCGAAGATTGCATCCGTGGCTTCAACATGATTCTGGATGGCGAAGTGGATTACCTGCCCGAGCAGGCATTCCTCAACGTAGGTACTATCGAAGATGCTATTGAGAAGGGTAAACGCCTGCTCTCTTCCGTAGAAGGCTAAGAAAGCGAAAGGCTGAAAGGGGTGGGATGCCCACAAACAGCTTCGTATACCCATCTTTCAGCTCTTCTTGATTTCGCATTTGAAAATCTGCAAAAAGGTCAACTGATAAACAATGACAGCAAACGCACAAGGACTACAGGTAAATATCGTATCGCCTGAGAAGACGTTGTTCTCGGGAATCTGTGAGCAAATCAGTGTGCCGGGTGAATTGGGTACATTTGAAGTGCTCGTTAATCACGCTCCGATTATTTCAACACTTACATCTGGCACTATCGTGTGTCAGGGCACAACTCCGTTTACTCTTGCCGTGAAAGGGGGCTTCGTAGAAGT
>SFID01000024.1 GCA_004555425.1 Bacteroidales bacterium | reverse complement strand
CAACGGCTGCTTTGCAGCCTAGTTTCAACGGAAGCCTGCGGCTTCCTAGTTTCATTCGGGGACTTCGTCCCCTAGTTTCAACGCAGCCTTACGGCTGCTAGCTCGATAGCGTTGATTCGCTATAGGTAGGTTCTATAAGGTAGGTTCTATAAGGTAGGTTCTATAGGGTAGGTTCTATAAATTCGAACCGTTGAACCATAGCATCTTGGGCATTTTTATTAACTTTGCCACGTTTTGTCGCAGGCATTGTTTCTCTCTATTTCAGAATGCCAAGACTATTGCCAACCCTCAAAAATCTCAATGCAGCGAAAAATTCCTGAAGCGGAAAAAGAGTTGCGATAGGTTCTATCAATTAGTTTGCGATAGATTCCAGCGGCGACTCCCATCCATGGGTCTTGCTCGAAAAACAATAAGGGCGGGAATAATCTCCGCCCTTTATACCACACTCTGCCAAAAAATTGTAATTTTGCAGTGGCTTGCGCGCTGCGCTGTGCCCCTACCTTTGTCATCTAATATATTTCCTAATAACAACAGAATGAAAATCCTAGTTATCAACTGCGGTAGCAGTTCTATCAAGTACAAGCTTTACGAGATGGACGACCAGTCTGTTCTGGCCGCCGGTGGTATCGAGAAAATCGGCCTTGAGGGCGCCTTCCTCAAGACCAAAATCAATGGCGAGACGAAAATTATTGAATCGCCCTGTCCCACGCACACCGAGGGAATCAAACTGATGTTTGACACCCTGCTCAATCCCGAATATGGCGCCATCAAGAGCCTGGACGAAATCTCCGCCGCAGGCCATCGCATCGTGGCTGGCGGACGCTTCACGCAGAGCCAGATTGTGACCCCCGAAATGCTTGAGGAATGGCACCAGTACATGGAGCTCGCTCCGCTGCACAGCCCCGCCCACCTCAAGGGCTACGAAGCCGTGCGCGCAATGCTGCCCCAGTTGCCCCAGGTCTTCGTGTTCGACACCGCCTTCCACCAGACCATGCCCGAGTACGCCTATATGTATGCCGTCCCCTACAAGTATTACGAGCAGAACAACATCCGCCGCTGGGGCGCACACGGCACTAGCCACCGCTTCGTGACGGCCCGCGTGTGCGAGTTCCTCGGTGTGAAGCCCGAAGAGCAGCGCATCATCACCTGCCATATCGGCAACGGCGCCAGCATCTCGGCCGTCAAATTTGGCAAGTGCGTTGACACATCCATGGGCTTGACGCCCCTCGAAGGCCTGATGATGGGTACGCGCAGCGGCGACGTGGATCCCTCCGCCGTATTGAGCATCATGAAGAAGGAAGGCTTCACGCCCGACCAGATGAGCGACCTCCTCAACAAGGAGAGCGGCATGAAGGGCATCAGCGGCGTGAGCAGCGACATGCGCGAAGTGGAAGCCGCTTGCCGCGAAGGCAACGACCGCGCCCGCCTGGCTCTCGAGATGTACAACTACCGCATCAAGAAGTACATCGGTGCCTATGCCGCCGCCATGGGAGGCGTGGACATCATCGTATTCACCGCCGGCGTGGGCGAGCACCAGTGGGACGTTCGCCGCGGTTCGGTCTGCGACATGGAGTTCCTCGGCGTGAAGCTCGACGAAGAGAAGAACCGCAAGAACTTCGGTGAAGAGGAAATCATCTCTACGCCCGACAGCCGCGTGAAGGTGGTCGTAGTGCCCACCGATGAGGAACTGCTCATCGCCAGCGACACCCTCGCCCTTGTGACGAAGTAAACAGAATACTCTAAGAACCACGTGCCTCCTCTTTGAGCCACTTGATTCTAAGGACAATAGCCAGAACCAGTCGGCGCGCTGCGCTGTGGTTCTGGCTATTATTCCACCTTTAGACTATTTGAAAATTGCGGAAATTCCACTTTTTGCCGTTTTGAAATTTGCGCTCAGGGAGATTATGTAGATGAATGTTGCTTATATTCAGCTCTTTTTCAGTATATTTGCGGTTGAAAGCCATGGCGGCGCATTGGGGATTTCCTTTTTTGAATAATATGAATGCCTTTCGGGGGGCTTGAGGGCTTGTTTTCCTTCCTCGAAACTCCTCTCCCTCCCTCCTTCGCCCTGGTTCTTGGAAACAATACTAAAGAAGACAATTATGAAAATCATTTCTCAGCAAGAGATAAAGCAACTGGGCATCACCGCCAAGCAATGCTGCGATTGGATTCGCGAGAGTTTTTCCATCAAACAGGTCGCTCAGTTGCCTGCCAAGATAAGTTGCCATCCTGCCGACATGGATTTCTTTACCTCCATGCCTTGTCTGTTGCCCGAAGATGCCGAGGGCAACCGCTTCTTCGGCGTGAAAGAAGTGCATCGTATCAAGGGCGCGGTGCCCAGCCTCGGGAGCGATATGATGCTCTACGATGCCAAGACTGGCGAACTCCTTGCGCTGATGGACACGGACTGGATAACGACCATGCGTACAGGGGCCGTGGCCGCCGTTTCGGCAAAGGCGCTACGCAAGGAGGGCGGCCGCACCTATGGTTTCGTAGGTTTGGGCAATACAGCGCGGGCCACGATGCTTTGTGTGCTGGAAGACGAACCCGAGCAGCACTTTGAGGTGCAGTTGCTGCGCTACAAGGACCAGGCCGATCTGTTTGTTGACCGCTTCGCCTCCTATCCCAATGTACATTTCACGATTGTGGACAACATCGTTGAGATGGCGCGCTCCGTGGATGTCTTCATCAGTTGCATCACCGATGCCAACGGATTGCTGATTGACGATGAGCGGGTCTTTCGGCCTGGTGTCACCGTGATTCCCGTCCACATGCGGGGTTTGCAAGTGTGCGACACCACGTTCGACCGCGTTTTCGGCGACGACACCGACCATGTGAAGGGCTTCAAATACTTCCCGCAGTTTCACGACTACAATGAGATTGGCGAAGTATTGGCGGACCGCGACCCAGGCCGCAAGTCTCCCACGCAAAGAATCATAGACTACAACTACGGCCTAGCCCTCCACGATGTGCTCTATGCCTCCAAGATTTACGCATTGCTGAAAGATAAAGCGACCACTGAGGTGGAGATACAGAAGGAGACGGAGAAATTTTGGGTGTAAGGCAAATCCTTTGTCGCCGTAAAAGAATATCTATAGGCTCCTTTCTTCGATTGTGGAAGCAAGCAATTCACCTTCACCATTGACAAACCATTGGAGTGGAATAAATAACACAAAACGAGGCTGCGCCCCAGGAAGGGTGCAGCCTCGTTGCATTATTAGTGTGTGAGAATGCTTATTGCAGTTCGGCCAGGGCCTCCTTGATGCGGCGCATGGCTTCGATGATGTTCTCGTCGCTGGTGGCGTAACTCATGCGGAAGCATTCGGGAGAACCGAAGGCGGCACCGCCTACCGTGGCTACGTGGCCGCGCTCCAGGAGATAGAGGGCTAGGTCCATGGAGTCGTTGATGACGCGGTCGCCTGCCTTCTTGCCGAAGAAAGAGGAGCATTTGGGGAAGAGGTAGAACGCACCTTGGGGCTCGTTGACCTCAAGGCCGGGAATCTCCTTGGCCAGGCGGACGATGAGATCGCGGCGGCGGGCAAAGGCTTGGCGCATTTCTTCCACGGGAGCCTGTGTGCCCGTATAGGCAGCCTCGGCAGCCTTTTGCGATACGGAGCAGGGACCGCTGGTATATTGGCCTTGCAGTTTGTTGCAGCCCTTCACAATCCATTCGGGACCTGCCAGGAAACCGATGCGCCAGCCCGTCATGGCGTAGGCCTTGCTCACTCCGTTGACGATGACCACGCGGTCGCGTACCTGGGGGAACTGGGCGATGCTCTCGTGGTGGCCCACGTAGTTGATGTGCTCGTAGATTTCATCGGCCAGGATGATGACGCGCTCGTGCTTGGCCAGAACCTGTGCCAAACCTTCCAGTTCCGCTTTGCTGTAAACCGAACCTGTCGGGTTGCTGGGCGAGCAGAGGATGAGCAGGCGCGTCTTGGGCGTGATGGCGGCTTCGAGTTGTGCGGGCGTTATCTTGAAATCCTGCTCAATGCTTGCTTCGATGAATACGGGAGTGCCGCCGGCGAGTTTAGCCATTTCGGGATAGCTCACCCAATAGGGCGCGGGGATAATCACCTCGTCGCCATCGTTGACGAGGGACATGACAGCGTTGCACACGCTCTGCTTTGCGCCGTTCGATACGGAGATTTGGGCGGCGGTGTAGTCCAATCCGTTCTCGTTCTTGAGTTTCCGCACGATGGCTTCGCGCAGGGCGGGATAGCCAGCCACGGGCGAGTAGCGCGAGTAGTTGTCGTGGATGGCCTGGATGGCGGCTTCCTTGATGTGGTCGGGCGTGTTGAAGTCGGGCTCGCCCACACTGAGGTTGATGACGTCAATGCCCTGTGCCTTGAGTTCGGCACTCTTTTGCGACATGGCCAAGGTGGCCGATGGCGAAAGTCTGTTGAGTCTGTCGGAGAGGTTCATATTTCTTGGTTTGATTTGGTTGTCGGATTTGTGGAGGCGGTTGTTAAGGGCTTGCCCTATTTGCAAAGAGAATGCACTCCTGCAAGGATTGGGAAAAAGGGCGTTTGTGTCCAGCGGAAGCACAGGCTGCGTTGAAACCTAGCGGAGCGGAATCTCCTGCTAGGAGTCGCGCTCGGAGATGCCCTTGTTGTGCTTGCCGAGGTTTTCGCGCGTGGATTCGTAGAATATATGGCGCAGTCGGCGCTCTTCGGCGTTGAGCAGGCTGTCGGGGTAGGAGGTAGGAATCAGGCGGTGCATCTTCTTGTGCGATACGACAGGGCGCGACACCCACACAAGTTGATAGTTGGCGTCCTTCATGCGTGTGGTGGAATCCTTCTCCAACTCGAGCGTTACCATGAGGCCGCCATCGCAATTCTTCTTCATCATGTTGGACAAGTAGTTGCCAAGGGAATAGACTACCAGGTGGCGGTCCGCATCGTTCGTTCCGCGCACTTCGATAGGCTGGACCACGTGCGGGTGGCTACCAATGATATGCGTGACGCCGTGGGCGAGCAGCCAGTCCGCCAGTTGTTCCTGCTCTCGGTTCTGAAGCGTCTGGTATTCCAGTCCCCAGTGGATGCAGCAAATGATGGCATCGGGCTGCATGGCCTGAGCGGCAACAATGTCACGGGCGATGACGGCCGTGTCAATGTAGTTGACCACGTTTGGTGCTTTGACCACGAGGCCGTTTGTGCCGTATGTATAGTTGAGCAGGGCCAGGCGGAATCCCTTCTTCTCAATCAGGAGCGGGTACTCCTTCTGTCGCGCCTCGGGCGTGGCGTAGGTGCCGCAGTGGGGGATGCGCAGAGAATCCAGCATACGAATGGTGCGCTCCAGCCCCTTGCGCCCGCTGTCCAGACAGTGGTTGTTGGCCGTCAGCAGTACGTCGAATCCTGCATCGCGAATAGCAAGGACGTATTCATCGGGCGCGCTGAAACAGGGATAACCGCGATAGGGCTTGCCGCCCAGCGTTACCTCGAAATTGCCAATAGCGATGTCGGCCTCTTCGATGAGCGGGCGGACGAGGGCAAAGCAGTCGGTATAGTCGTACGTATCGCCCGCGGTGCGCGCTGCATTGATTTGCGTGATGTGTTGCATCAGGTCGCCAGCGAAGAGAAGGGTGATGCGTGCCGTAGTATCCGTGGCCGTGCTATCCTTATCAGCGGCAGGGCGTTCTGTGTTGCAGCCAACCTGCGACAGCAGACTGGTCCCGATAGCCAGCCATAGGAGAAGGACGGGGAGGATGCTTATTTGCTTTTTCATGGGGGGATTGGGGTGAAGTAGGGATTCAAAATGATAGGACCTGCCTAGAAAAATGCCTAGCCGCCATTCCCCGGAAAATTATTGGGAAAGGGTGGCCAGACTATGGCATAACCGTCGGTTAATCGCGGTCGAAGATGCGGAGCAAATACAGGAACATGTTGACGAAGTCCAGATACAGGGTGAGGCTGCCGAGGAGGGCGAGCTTCATACCCACCTCGTAGTTCTCTGCAGTGCTGCTTTCAATCATCATCGTGCGAATCTTTTGCGTGTCGTAGGCTGTGAGGCCGCAGAAGATAAGTACGCCTGCATAGGTGATAATCCAGTAAAGCGTATCGTTGGTCCAGAATATATTGACAATAGTAGCAACAATCAAACCTATCAGTGCCATAAAACAGAAGCGACCTATGGCCGAAAGGTCCTTCTTGATAAACGTGCCAATCAGCGACATGGCTCCAAAAGTGCCTGCCGTGGCAACGAACGCCTGTGTGATAACATTCATATCGAAGACTAGGAAGATGCTAGACAGTATCACGCCGTTGAGTAGGGCATATAGGCCGAAGAGCAAGCCCGCACTGAGGAATGATAGACGATCTATTATGCTACTGAGCGTAAACACAATGGCAATTTGGGCGATGATGATACCCCAAAACAAGACTTTGTTTCCAAAAATGGCTTCCACCAAGCTGAGATTACCGGCTACAAACATAGCCGACAGGGCTGTGATGCCGAGAGCCAGCGTCATCCATAGATATACTTTTGTCATAAGTGACGAAAGGGCAATGCCCTGCGACTTGACACTGATTTCTGATGCGTTAGAGAACATAATAATAAGGTGTTAGAATTGAAAAAATATAGTGGAGGTTATTTACATTTGAGCCAAGCCTTATTTCTTCAGGTGCAGCTCGTGGCCCATGCGGTCCTGCTTTGTGCGGAGGTAGCGCTCGTTGTAGGGGTTGGGCTTGATTTCGATGGGTACATCCTCCACGATTTCCAGTCCGTAGGCTTCGAGGCCCACACGCTTCACGGGGTTGTTTGTCATCAGGCGCATTTTGTGTACACCCAGTTTGCCGAGAATCTGTGCGCCCACGCCGTAGTCGCGCTCGTCGGGGTCGTAGCCCAGATGGATATTGGCATCGACCGTGTCGTAGCCCTCTTCTTGCAACTTATATGCGGCGATTTTTGCCATCAGACCTATGCCGCGGCCTTCTTGGTTGAGGTAGAGGATGACGCCTTTGCCTTCGGCCTCAACCATGCGCATGGCTTTGTGCAACTGTTCGCCGCAGTCGCAGCGCTCGCTGCCGAAGATGTCGCCCGTCATGCAGGAAGAGTGCACGCGTACCAGTACGGGCTCGTCTGCCTTCCACGTACCTTTGATAAGGGCGATATGCTCCAGGCGGTTGCTCTTCTGGCGGAAGGGTATCAGACGGAAATGGCCGTACTCCGTGGGCATGTCCACCTCTTCGCCTTGTTCCACGAGGCATTCGTCCTTCAGGCGATAGGCAATGAGGTCCTTGATGGTGATAATCTTGAGGCCGTGCTCCTGTGCGAAGGGGATGAGCTGCGGCATGCGCGCCATCGTGCCGTCCTCGTTGAGGATTTCGATGAGGCAGGCCGCAGGTTGCAGTCCGGCAAGGCGGGCCAGGTCAACGGCTGCCTCCGTATGGCCAGCGCGTGCCAGTACACCGCGGTCCTGGGCGTAGAGCGGGTTGATATGTCCGGGGCGACCGAAGTCCTCGGGCCTGCGATTGGGGTCGGCCAAGGCGCGGATGGTGGCGGCGCGGTCGTGGCAACTCACGCCCGTCGTGCAGCCTTCCAGTAGGTCGATGGTCACGGTGAACGGTGTGCCGAGCATACTCGTGTTGGTCTGCACCTGGTGCTCCAGGTCCAGTTGGCGGCAACGCTCGTTGGTAATGGGCGCGCAGAGCACGCCGCGGCCGTGGCGCAGCATGAAGTTGACGGCATCGGGAGTGACGAGTTCGGCGGCCATGATGAGGTCGCCCTCGTTCTCGCGGTCTTCATCGTCAACGACAATGACGAATTTGCCAGCCTTGAAATCTTGTATTGCCTCTTCGATGGAGGACAGGGGATTGTTGGTAGCCATAAGGATATATCGTTTCTAGGTTTTTCGGTAATTATCGGGGGAATAGGCGCACGTGGGTTAGAGGCCTTCTTGCTCTATGCGCTGGATGATTTTCTCGTTCGAGGCGATGATCTGTTTCAGGTCGCGGAGCAGTCGCAGGCGGAAGCGCCAGATTCGCCACCAGAGCAGCAGACCGAGCGGCAGCAACAGACCCGCGGCAATGTTGCGCCGTCGGCCGTTGAAGGGGGTCACGTGTGCGCGCGTATATATAATAGGTAGTCGGTTGAGCTCGGACAGGATGTGTCGGTCGGTGGTATTGGCCAGCATCTCCACGAGGCTTTCCAGCTCCTCGCCTATGCGCTCCATGCGCGTGTCGGGCTCGTAGCGGAAGAAAATGCGGACATAACTGGGTGCATGTGCCAGACGCTTCTCGTTCAGATAGTCTTGGCATTCGGCCGAGAGGACCTGCAAGCGCTGCACAGCTTCGGCGTAGTCGGGGTCTTCGATGATAACCTCCTTGCGAGCGATGTGGCGCTTCGTGCGCAGGCCCAGCAGGCGGCGGAAGAACTGCATATATACTTCGGCGTTGAAGACCACGGAATCGTTGTTGGCCTTGTACGTCAGCCATATCCCCAGCGGGGTCAGCACAGCCGTACTCATCCACATTCCGAAGCGCATATCCCACACGCCATCGCGCGCCAGCTTCGAACTGCTGGTGTCTATGATATAATAGATGATGAAGATGAACACGGAGATGACCGTCGGCATGCCCAGTCCGCCCTTGCGGATAATCGCGCCAAGGGGTGCGCCGATAAAGAAGAAGATGAGGCACGCCAGCGAAAGGGTGAACTTCCTGTGCCATTCGCGCCAGTGGCGGCGGATAAGTCTGTTGGTGTCGCCCGTGAACATACCGCGCCCCTCCCATTCCATTTGGTTCGAGGCTGTCGTCATCTTGCACGTCTGGAGGGCCGTCTGCATCTGCTCGGCCGTGGCATTGGCAATGATTTCGTCGAAGGTACCGTGGTTCTTTCCCTTCAGGCGCTTGGCCACAGCTGCCGAGTCACTCTTCTGGATGGCGCGCAAGGACAGGAAGCGCGTTTCGGCCATCTGCTTGTTCTCGCGGCTCAGGCTGTCGATGACTAGGTTCATGGAGTCCACGCTGACAGCAATTTCCCGAAGGTCTTTTGTTTCGGGCATATCGCGCAGCATGGCCGCGTCCATCAGACTGAAATTGCTGTCGAAGTCAATGATGAGGTGCTTGTAGCCAAAGGTCTCGCGGTCGAAGGGCACGGAGGCTTTCCCCAGCGTGGCCCCGCCTTGCGATTGCAGGTTCTCAAACTGCTCGCCGCTCCATAGGTCGAGCGTCAGGTGCATCTTGTCGGCCGCCATCTCCAGTCGGCCCGAATCGGCCAGCACAATCTGCGCGCGGTCGAAGCCCTGGTCCGTCTTGTAGATAATGAGTTGGTAGAGCATACCCGTCTCCACGTCCTTCTTCTGCACGTAGATGTTCACGTTGGGCACACCGTTGTAGAACACGCCCTCGGGAATCTCCACCGCCGGCGAAGCCTGTTTCATGCTAATCAGCAGCGTGCGCATACTGATGGTGGCCTCGGGCGCGGTCTTGTTCTGTACATAAAACGAAAGGCCCGTGATAAGCATCGCCGTGAGCATGACGGGGCGCATCACACGGAGCAGCGAAACACCAGCCGCCTTCATCGAAAGCAGCTCCAGGTCCTCACCCATATTTCCAAACGTAATCAGCGAGGCCAGCAGCACCGCCAGCGGCAGCGAAGTGGGGATGAGCGACAGGCCCATGTACCAGAAAAACTGTGCCAGAATGGTCAGCGTCAGTCCCTTGCCCACCAGTTCGTCAATATAGCGCCACGTAAACTGCATCATAAAGACGAACAGACAGATAAAGAACGCTGCCACAAAGAGCAGCAGGAACTTTCTGAGAATGTAAGCGTCAAGTTTTTTGATAATATACATGGGCAATGGCCGAAGCCGCTAGGATTTTCAGGGCAAAGGTACGAAAAAATCGCTACAACCAGTAGGGACAACCACCGAAATACTTTCTCCTCCGCAGATGGTTGGGCCGCTGGCCCTCCTGCCTCCCTGGCAAGACGAAAATCGATACTATTCTCCTTCCCTTTCTGAAAATCTTTCCCCTGACCCCTCCAGATTCAATAAAAATGTCAATAAACGGGGCCTAGTCGGCGAAAAATCAGGCCTAGACTTGGTCGGAAAATAGGAAAATACTACTTTTGCAGTTCAATTTGGGTTACTATGCGACAACTAAAAATCAACAAAAGTATTACCAACCGCTCCAGCGCGGCTTTGGACAAGTATCTGGTGGAAATCGGACGCGAGGAACTAATCTCTACCGACGAAGAGGTAGAACTCGCCCAGCGCATCCACCACGGCGACCGCGAAGCCCTAGAGCGACTGACGCGTGCCAACCTCCGCTTTGTCGTTTCCGTGGCAAAGCAGTACCAGAATCAAGGCTTGGCACTCAACGACCTGATTGACGAAGGTAACCTAGGCCTCATCAAGGCTGCCCAGAAGTTTGACGAAACCCGTGGTTTCAAATTCATCAGTTACGCCGTGTGGTGGATACGCCAGAGTATCCTGCAAGCCATCTCCGAGCAGAGCCGCATCGTGCGTATGCCCCTCAACCAGGTAGGTTTCCAGAGTAAGCTCACGAAGGCTATCGTCAACTTCGAGCAGGAATTTGAGCGCCGTCCTTCCGTTCAGGAACTTGCCGACATCCTCGAGACGGATGTGAACAAGGTGCAAGAAGCACTGGGTACGAATGGCAAAAAGGTAAGTGTTGATGCACCGTTCCAAGATGACGATTCCAATTCGCTCATCGACATTATGACGGACGAATCTGCCCCCGGCACCGACAACCTCATGGAGAAAGAATCCCTCTCCTCCGACCTCGAAGCCGCCCTCTCCCGTCTGGGCGAGCGCGAAGCACAGGTCTTGAAGATGCTCTTCGGCATCGGACGCAACGAGATGACGGCCGAGGAAGTGGCCAACTCGCTCAGCCTCACACGCGAGCGCGTCCGTCAAATCAAGGAGCGTGCCCTCCGCCGTCTGCGCGAGAGCGACAACATCAACATCCTCATGAAATATCTCGGCTAACCCCCATCAGCCGACAGATAAATAAGACTGCGGGCTGTGTCCATCTCGACACAGCCCGCTTTTTTTGTGTACGCCAGCGCAGCCTGCACTGATAGCGTCTGCCTGTCTCTGGTCTATTGCAGGGGCATAGTGCTGAGGCTTGCTCATGTGAGTGTTGTGCACGTATCCGTTGCAAGGGCAATTCCAAGAAGACTGAGGGACGAGGGCTGATAGAATTGTGCGGTCTTACATATAATCAAGAGGAAAGTCCTCATCATATAGGTCCTTATAATCGTAAATGATTGGTAGGATTTGTTTCCCGTTCTTGTCAATGAATCCGAACTTGCCATCTTTCTCCACACGAATGAGACCTTCTTGGGGATACAACACAGCGTCGTCGTAAATACAAGGTACTACCTCTGTTCCGTTCTTGTCAATAAAGCCAACCTTATCAACCTTTACGAATTTTGCCAAACCATCTTCAAATCCAAATATAGTCTTGTAAATGCAAGGCACGACTAGCTTTCCCGTCTTGTCGATGAATCCTTTTTTCCCATCTACATAAACCATTGCCAAGCCATCGCTAAAGCCCTCTGCATACTCGTAAATGCATGGCACGACCAGCCTTCCCGTCTTGTCGATGAATCCATATTTTTCCTCCGTCGTTACAAGAGCTAAGCCATCTTGATAATATTGTACACTATCGTAAATGCAAGGAACAACCAGTGTTCCGTTCATATCTATAAATCCCATCTTGCCATCTGTTTCAACACAAGCTAAGCCTTCGCTATAATAGCCAGCATTATCGTAAATGCATGGTATGACCAGCGTTCCGTTCTTGTTGATGAATCCCCACTTGTTATCTTTCATAACAGGGGCCATGCCTTCTATATATAAAGAGGTGTAATCGTACATACAGGGAATGACCAGGGTGCCGTTCTTGTCAATGAATCCCCACTTGTCATCCTTCTTGACTGCGGCCATGCCTTCGCGATACAACTCGGCTTCATTGTAAATGCAAGGCACGACGAGCATCCCGTTCTTGTCAATGAATCCCCACTTACCATCCTTCATGACTGCGGCCATGCCTTCGCTATACCACGTGGCATAATCGTAAATGCAAGGCACGACGAGCGTCCCGTTTTTGTCAACGATGCCGTATTTGCCATCTGTTATGACGCTTGCCATGTCCTCGATGAATGAAACGACTTTGTCGTAGATACATGGAACAATCTGCGTTCCGCTTTTGTCGATGACCCCCCATTTCTTGTTTATCATGACCTCGGCCAGCCCGTCACTAAAGCCATAGGCATAGTCGTAGCCGAAGGGTATGACCAGCGTCCCGTTCAAGTCTATGAAGCCCCATTGGTCGTTTTTTAGGACTGGAGTCAGAAATCTATCTGGATTTTGAGTATTCATATGTTTGGGTTGATTGAATTTCGTGCAAGGGCAATGCCACATTCTGCATCCTAGGTGGCCGACCCTGCCAGTATTCCTTGAGAGTACTGCAGTATTCCTCCGAGGAATACTCGAGTATTCTTTGAGGAATACTGCAGTACTCTCAAAGGATACTCGCGTGTTAAGTGATGATTAAAAAATAACTTAGGACGAAAGGCCAGTTTCGGGGACGGTCTGATTAGTCCTCCCAGTTCAGTTGCTCTTCGTAGGCATCGAAGGACCATTCCTCAGTGATACCCGCCGTTTTGAGCGCTTTCAGCACGATGCGTTGTTCTTCTGGCGAGAGGGCCAATTCGCCGCGACGGCGCATGAAATAGCCATTGCGTCCGAAGCGGGCGATGCACTTGTTGCGGAAGGTGCGATACTGATCGGGGAACATCTTCTGCTGGAAATTGGTGAATCCTCGGGCGAAGGTGGTGGGATTGTTGTCGCGATAGTAGGGGCAGGTGGCATCCTTCACGCACTTGGAAGGATTGACAATGCGCAAGACCTCGTTCGTCTGCAAGAGCTCCTCGAAGGCAAGGTGGCGCAGGCAGGTGGCTTTACACTGGCAGTCGTCGTGCAGACAGGCATTGTATGAGCTGAAAAGTTCAAAATGATTTTTTTCTGGCATAATCGTATTTTTTTCTTTAGGCGGGGGCTGGTTGGAAGAAGTCCACCAAAAGGATTTGTAAATAATTGTTCGCTTGGTGCGCGGTGTTTATAGGGAGAGGGCTAGGCGCAGGCCGAAGTTGTCGCACGAGTACCCGGGCGCGAAGCTGCTCCGGTTCGAGGAACGGCAGCAATCCAGAGAGTAGCACCAGCTGCCACCGCGGCACACGCGCTCAGTCCCATAGCTTGCGCCGGTAGGATCGGTCTGGGCGTCGCTGCTGTAGCTGTCATACCAGTCCTGACACCATTCCCAGACGTTGCCCGTCATATCGTAGAGGCCGAGTTCGTTGGGCTGTTTGGTTTTCACGGGGTGCGTCTTGCGGCCGCTGTTGTCTTCGTACCATACCACGTCATCAATGCGGCTGCTCCCGCTGTATTGCGTGTGGCGGCTTTGGTTGCCGCCGCGGGCAGCATATTCCCATTCCGCTTCGGTGGGGAGGCGGAAGCGTTTGCCCGTGAGGGAGTTCAAACGGCTGATGAAGGTTTGGCAGTCGTGCCAAGACACCCATTCTACTGGAAGGTTGTCACCTTGAAACCAGGAGGGATTGCTGCCCATCACTGCCTGCCACAGTGCCTGCGTCACCTCCGTCTCACCCATGTAGTAACTGCTCAACGTGACTTGATGAGTGGGCTTCTCGTCAGAATCTGGCGCTGTCATTTCTGAGGTGGCCCCCATGGTGAAGGTGCCGCCCTCTACGGGAATCATTGTAAAACTAACTCCATTGACATCAAAGGTCTTTGTGTCATTAGTCCATTGTGCGTCCAAGGCTACTGAATCAATTTCCAATGAATCAATTTCCAATTGAGCACCGCCTTTTGTATTACCTCGGCACTTATTCACTAAAGCCGCTATTGCAACACACACCACCATAGTAGCAATCACTATGAGTAAATTTCGGATTCTTTTCTTTTCGGCTTTATGGACTAACTGTTGCTTTTGGTCTATTTTTCCCATATCTTGCACGCCCGCAGCAGGCGCAGTCTCTCCACTAATAATGGTTTGAACCGTATAAGGTTGCGAGGGTGGCTGAATTGCCGGCTGCTCCGATGGTCCTTGCACAGGCCCTTCCTCCAATAGGCTGATGAAGCTGTCCATGTCGTGGAGGCGGTCCTTGCGCAGGGGCTCCATGGCTTGGAAGATGGCGTAGATGGTCTGCTGGCTGACTCCCTTCGCCTTCAACTCTTGCACGGGGAGGCCTTCGTTGGCCACGGTGGAAGCGTCGGGCGGCGTGTCGCCTGTGAGGAGTTTGTAGAAGGTGGCGCCTAGGGAGTAGATGTCGGATTCGGGGGAGAAGGTGCCTGCACCACCAGCCATGTATTGTTCGATGGGGGCGTAGCCGGGGCTGTAGCCTAGGGGCGTGGAGCTGGTTTGCTCGCCCGTTTTGGCGTCGTACTGCTTGCTCAGTCCGAAGTCGATGAGCCAAGGTTCGTCGTTGTCGCTCAGCAAAATGTTGGCAGGCTTCACGTCGAGGTGCGTCATCTTGTGCTGGTGGACAAAGCGGAGGGCGTTGGCTATTTTGAGGATATAGCGCTTGGCATCGGCTTCGCTGAGGTGGCCTTCGCGTTTTATCTTGTCATCGAGCGAACCGTTTTGTGCGTACTTCATGACGTAGTAGGCCGTGCTGTTCTCCTCGAACACGTCAATGATGCTCACGATATTGGGGTGCTCCAGTTTGGCAATGTTGCGCGCCTCCTTGAGAAACTTATTGCGGTAGCGTTCAACGAGCTCGCGGCTGCTTTCAGTGGCAATCGTGACATGGTGTGTGTCGGCATTGCGCACGCAGAAGTTCTCCATAAAGAACTCCTTGATGGCCACGATGCGGTTCAGCCCTTGCTGCAGGGCTAAGTAGGTGACGCCGAAGCCGCCTTGGCCCAGTACGCGCTGTATTTCGTATTTGCCATTTTGCAGGGTGCTGCCTGGTTGTAGGGTGCTCATTGAATTAGGGATTGGTTTTTAGAAATAGGGAATTAGGAATAGTCCTTGCGATAAAGGAATGGGTGTTTATTCTCAATGTTGAGTAATGTACCGCACGTTGCTCGCAACGTGTGAGTAAGGAGTTTGTTCTCTTTGCTTGTCCACTGAGATTCAGTGATTATAATTTCTTTATTCGGAGAGGGCGAGGCGCATACCGAGGCAGTCGAAGCGGACTGAGGGCACATCGTATTCGCGATAAGCTACTCGGCAGCCCGTGTCAAAGTAGCTCCAACTGCCACCGCGTATGACGCGGCCCGAGCCACTGCTAGGACCTGCGGGATTAGTCTGTGAGGTTGACGTATAATCATTATACCTATCATTACACCATTCCAAAACATTACCCGTCATATCGTAAATACCTAACTCGTTCGGTGCTTTCGTCTTCACAGGATGCGTCCTAAAGTTGCTATTATCATCGTACCAAGCCACATCGGAAATATGATTGCCGCCACTATACTGATAGCCACGACTCTTATTGCCACCTCGGGCTGCAAATTCCCATTCCGCCTCTGTGGGCAGGCGGAAATTATGTCCTGTCAACGCATTGAGGCGACTGATAAATTCTTGGCAATCCTCCCAACTTATTTGCTCTACTGGGAGGTCGTCCCCCTTGAACTCAGAGGGATTACTTCCCATCACCGCCTTCCACAAGGCTTGCGTTACCTCCGTCTCTCCGATGAAGTAATTGGAGAGTGTTACCTGATGCGTGGGTTTCTCTTCATCCTCAGGTTCCTCCTGCTCGGGCGTTGCTCCCATCGTAAAGGTGCCGCCCTCTACGGGTATCATCTTGAAGGAAACACCATTCACTTCTATCGTCTTTGCTTCCTCCTTCGAAAGTACATCTGCGACAAGAGAGTCTTCTGCGACAAGAGAGTCTTCTGCGACAAGAGAGTCTTCTGCATGTTCCTCCCCACCGTTGGAAGAACATTGGCCCATGTTTACCAATAATGCTGTGATACAGCCGCCTACAACCAACGCGGAAATTACGTAGAGAAAAATAAGAGGCCTTTTGTTCTCGACCTTATGAGTTCTCTCTTGCTCTGGCGAGAAAAGTGGCTTTTCTCTGTTCCGATTTTCGTTTGGCAACGTTTGTTCATTGGGCTCGGGCTTAGGCATGGGCTTTGTTTGCGCCTGTTCCTCCGTCAGCAACTTGATGAAGCTATCCATGTCGTGGAGGCGGTCCTTGCGCAGGGGCTCCATGGCTTGGAAGATGGCGTAGATGGTCTGCTGGCTCACGCCCTTGTCCTTCAATGCCTGAATGGGGAGGCCCTCGTTGGCCACGGAGGAGGCATCGGGGGGCGTGGCACCCGTGAGGAGTTTGTAGAAGGTGGCGCCTAGGGAGTAGATGTCGGATTCGGGGGAGAAGGTGCCTGCGCCGCCAGTCATGTATTGTTCGATGGGGGCATAGCCGGGGCTGTAGCCTAGGGGAGTGGAACTGGTTTGCTCGCCCGTTTCGGTGTCGTACTGTTTGCTCAGCCCGAAGTCGATGAGCCAAGGTTCGTCGTTATCGCTCAGCAGAATGTTGGCAGGCTTCACGTCGAGGTGCGTCATCTTGTGCTGGTGGACAAAGCGGAGTGCGTTGGCTATCTTGAGGATATAGCGCGTGGCTTCGGCTTCGCTGAGGTGGCCCTCGCGTTTTACCTTGTCATCGAGCGAGCCGTTTTGTGCGTACTTCATGACGTAGTAGGCCGTGCTGTTCTCCTCGAACACGTCAATGATGCTTACGATATTGGGGTGCTCCAGTTTGGCAATGTTGCGCGCCTCCTTGAGAAACTTATTGCGGTAGCGCTCAACAAGCTCGCGGCTGCCTTCGGTGGCAATCGTGACATGGTGTGTGTCGGCATTGCGCACGCAGAAATTCTCCATAAAGAACTCCTTGATGGCTACGATGCGGTTCAGCCCTTGCTGCAGGGCGAGGTAGGTGACGCCGAAGCCGCCTTGGCCAAGTGCGCGCTGGATTTGGTATTTGCCATTTTGCAGGGTGCTGCCTGGTTGTAGGGTGCTCATATAAAATGTGGTAGAGTTAAGAATAAGGGATACTGGTGAGGGGAAAGGCTTAGGCACTATCAGAGTTGCCCTCGCCTTTCTTGGGCAAAGGTAATGATTCTCAAGGAATTTGTGGGGCATTAGCCAGTCGTTTTGTTAGAAAACCCAAAAAATATGTAACTTTGTGGAAAATTCAAGGAAACTTTATGATACTGAAGGAACACCACGACCCGATGGGCGCAGCCATTTGGGATTACTTTCATTCGGGAGAGGCCGAGCGGCTGGTTGTGCAGTCGGATATGTTTGAGGATGATGAGTTGCCTGCCGCTTGTCTTTTTCGTGCGGAGGCGGAGATGCCTGCATGGGAGCGTACGGCCCTGCGCCTGTGTCGCGGCAGGGTGCTGGATGTTGGCGCGGGGGCAGGTTGCCACAGCCTTGTGCTGCAAGAGCGTGGGCTGGACGTGACGGCCATCGACATCTCGCCGCTCAGTGTGCAGACGATGCGCGAGCGGGGTGTGCGGCGGGCGTTTGCCGCGGACGTGATGGACGGAGAGCGCGAGGAACTGGCAGGACCTTTCGACACGCTGCTGCTCCTGATGAACGGCCTCGGCATCAGCGGACGCCTGCACCGCTTGCCCCAATTCCTCAGCCGCTTGAAGGAACTGCTAGCCCCCGATGGGCAGATTCTGGCCGATTCGTCCGACATCCGCTATATCTATGAGGATGAGGACGGCGCATTGCTCTATGATGGCGACGGTTATTACGGCGAGGTGGATTACCAGATGGTCTATGGCCACTGCCGCGGCCCGCGATTTCATTGGCTGTACGTGGATTTTGAGCGGCTACGCGAAGCTGCGGCCTCCGTGGGACTGCAAGCCGAGATGCTGGAGGCTGGGCCTTCGCATGAATATCTGGTGCGGCTGTGCCGATAATGCGCAACGTACGGATTAGATTGGGGGCCGTTTTCGTTGAAAGGATTGTCGCGAGATTTCAGAGGTGAGAAATGTACCGCACCTTGCTTGCGTGTGGAGTGTTCCCAGAGAAAATGCAATGTACCGCACGTTGCTTGCAACGTGTGGCTCAGCGGAAAGTGAATTCAAAGTTAGTATCGTCAATGAATACAAACTCTATATTCCGCTGAGCCACACGTTGCAAGCAACGTGCGGTACATTGCATTTTACTCCTTGTAAGTTACTCCCTTTCCTCCGCAGGCTCCACCATCTCGCGGAGTGTGCGCAGGGCCTCTTCGACCTGCGTGATGCTGCGGATAATCATGCGGCGGTGGCCCTTGTCCTCGCGCAGTTCGCAGCGGCGGAAGTGGTGGGTGGCGTAGGTGATGATGCGGTCGAAGGTGGCGCTGCTGTAGAAGGGGCTGTCGGTGTGGCTGACGAAGTGGAGAATCATGCGGCCCTGTTTGAGGACCAGCCGCTCGGCTCCCGCCTTTCGGCCGAGGCGGCGCAGGGGGACGATGCGCAGGAGTTCCTCGCCCTCGGTCGGCACGGGGCCGAAGCGGTCCTCCAGACGTTGGCGGAAGGCCGCAATCTGCTCGTCGGTCTGTAGGCCGTCGAGTTCGCGGTAGAGCAGCATTCGCTCGGCACTGCCTGGCACGTACGTCTCGGGCAGGTAGGCGTGGAGGTCGCACTCGATGCTGCAATCGTCCACGAAGAGATCGCCGCTGGCAGCGGTTTGTTGCTGTGTCTCTTCGGCATAGAGGTCGGCAAATTCCTCGTTTTTGAGTTCCGTGACCGCTTCGGAGAGGATCTTCTGGTAGGTCTCGTAGCCAAGGTCGGCGATGAATCCGCTCTGCTCGGCCCCTAGCAGGTTGCCCGCGCCGCGGATGTCGAGGTCTTGCATGGCGATGTGGATGCCGCTGCCCAGGTCGCTGAAATTTTCGATGGCTTGCAGACGGCGGCGCGCATCGTCCTTGAGCAGCGACAAGGGCGGCGCGAGGAGATAGCAGAACGCCTTGCGGCTGCTGCGGCCCACGCGACCGCGCATTTGGTGGAGGTCGGAAAGGCCGAAGTGGTGGGCGGCATCGATGATGATGGTGTTGGCATTGGGGATGTCAATGCCGTTTTCCACGATGGTGGTGGAGATGAGTACGTCGTAGTCGTAGTTGACGAAGCCGAGGATGATACGCTCCAATTCGGCGGGCGGCATCTGGCCGTGGCCCGTCACGACACGGGCATCGGGCACGTATTTGTGAATCAGTTGCTCGAGGCTATAGACTGTGGAGACGCGGTTGGTGACGATATACACCTGGCCGTTGCGGCTCATCTCGAAGTTGATGGCGTCGGCAATGACCTCGTGGCCAAACGTATGTATCTCCGTCTGGATGGGGCGGCGGTTGGGTGGCGGTGTTTGGATGACGGAGAAATCGCGGGCACCCATCAGAGAAAATTGGAGAGTGCGGGGAATGGGCGTGGCCGACATGGTGAGCGTATCGACGTTGACCTTCAGTTGGCGCAGTCGCTCCTTGACCGCCACGCCGAACTTCTGCTCCTCGTCAATGATAAGCAAGCCGAGGTCTTTGAACTGCACGCTCTTGCCGATGAGTTTGTGCGTGCCAACGATGATGTTGATGGTGCCGTCGGATAGGCCCTTGAGGATTTCGCTGGTCTGCTTGGTGGTGCGGGCGCGGCTGAGGTAATCCACCTTGACGGGAAAATCCGCCAGGCGCGAGGCAAACGTCTTGTAGTGCTGCAAGGCCAGGACTGTGGTGGGCACGAGCACGGCCACCTGCTTGCCATCGGCGGCGGCCTTCATGGCTGCGCGAACGGCAATCTCCGTCTTGCCAAAGCCCACATCGCCACAGACGAGGCGGTCCATCGGGCGCGGCCGCTCCATATCGGCCTTGACTTCCTGCGTGACGCGCTGCTGGTCGGGCGTGTCCTCATAGGCGAAGGAAGCCTCCAGTTCGTGTTGGAGGAAAGAGTCGGGCGAGAAGGCGAAGCCCTGCTGCTCGCGCCGCCGCGAGTAGAGGAGGATGAGATCGCGGGCGATGTCCTTGATTTTCTTTTTCGTGCGCTCCTTCATCTTCTCCCAAGCCCCCGTGCCGAGGCGACTTAGGCGCGGTGCTTCGCCTTCGCGGCCCTTGTATTTCGACACCTTGTGGAGGGCGTGGATGCTCACGAATACCACATCGTCGCGCTGATAGACAATCTTAATGACCTCCTGCATCGCGCCGTCGGCCCCTGGCATTCGCACAAGGCCAGCGAAGCGGCCCACGCCGTGGTCAATGTGTACCACGTAGTCGCCGGGCTGAAATTGCATGAGCTCCTTGAGCGAGAGGGCCATCTTCGTGTCGCGGGCGCGGTCGCTGCGGAGGCTGTACTTGTGGAAACGGTCGAAAATCTGGTGGTCGGTGAGCAGGGCCAGGCGCAGCTGGTTGTCGATGAAGCCCTCGTGGAGGGTGCGCTCCACGGGGAGGAAGAGTTCGGTCGTATCTTCCATGCCTTCCTCGAGGGAGATGTCGCGCAGGATGTCGCGCAGGCGGTCCGTTTGCTTGAGGCTGTCGGCCAGGATAAAGACGCGGTAGTTGTCGCGCTGGAGTTGGAGAAGCGTATCGCGCAGGAGGGCGAAATTCTTGTGGAGAAGGGGTTGCAGACTCGTATCAAGGGTTATGCGCGAACCCGGCGTGCCAACGGGATGGGCACCTATGTCGATGCGCTGGAAGCGGGAGAGCGCGTGGGAGAGTTCCTCGCTGCTCACCAGCAACGATTGCGGGTTGAGCAGGGCCGCGCTGTCCGCCGTTCCCACCGCCTCGGCAATGGCTTGGCTCGAGAAACCTTCGTCGTAAATGCGCCCGATAGTGGAGAGCACGAGGGATATGTCGGGGCTGACCACCACGGTGCGCTCGGGCAGGAAATCGGTGAACGGCACGAGCGCATTGGCTTGCTCCTCTACGTTGGGGACGATGCTGACCTCCGTTTGCTGCTCGCGCGACAACTGGCTTTGCACCTCGAACGTGCGAATGGTATCGACGTCGTCGCCGAAAAAGTCAATGCGGTAGGGATATTCGGAGGAAAAGGAGAAGACGTCCAGCAAACTGCCGCGCAGGGCGTATTCGCCAGGTTCGTACACATAGTCCACGCGACGGAATCCCAATTTTTCAAGACTGTTGGCCAACTCGGTCAGGTCGTGACTTGCGCCGCGCCGAATGATAAGTGTGTTGTCCTGCATCTCTTGCTGTGAAGCCACACGCTCGGCCAGGGCATCGGGATGGCTCACCACGAAGAGACTCTGCGGTTGCTCGCTCTCCTCCCAGCGCGATAGCCGTCCCAATACGTCAGTGCGCAAAATCTCGTTGGCAGCATCGCGCTGGGCATACTTCACGGCGCGGCGGTATGTGGACGGGTAGAGCAGGACATCCTTGTCGCCAAGTATCTGCACCATATCATGGTAGAAATAACCAGCTCGCTCCTCGTCGTCGAGCAGAATCAGAAAGGTGGTTGCACCTTTCAATTTCTGGGACAACGCAGAGAGGAGCAAGGGCGCGCACGACCCTTTGCAGCCTTTGCACCGCGGGATGGAGGGAATACGTGGAGAGTAAGTCTTGGAGTGTCACAATTTTTTTGTATCGGCGGAAGCCCTTGGCTTCCTAGTTTCAACGGTCGCCTGTGGCTTCCTAGTTTCAGCGGTCGCTCTGCGACCTAGATTCAACGGTCGCCTGTGGCTTCCTAGTTTCATCGCAGCCTTCGGCTGCTAGTTCAATAGTCGAAGGACTGAGTAGTAACGTGAATGTATCTTTCCCCAAAAAAGCCTTGACCAGCTGCTAGTTCCGGAGTCCTTTAGAGAAAGGCTGGCTTCTACGATTGAAACCTGTGAACTAGAAGCCGGTCAAGGCTTTATGTAGTTGGGGAAGCGCGTAAGGCATCCCCATTTATTGATGTCTTAGAACTTATAGCGGTTATCCTTCACCTTGCCGTTGCGCATGATGAGTTCGTTGAGGAAGGCGGTAGGATACTGGCCCATCTGGCGACCATACATGCTCTGGGTAGCAAAGTTTTCGTAGAGTTTGCGGCTTTCGATTTTTGCCATCTCCACGGAAGCGTTGAAGGTCTTATTCTTGGTGGTCTTTTCAATCACCTGGATGGCGAAGATGCCTGTGCCAGCCTTAATGTTGCCTACGAACTGACCCTTCTGAGCCTTTGCCAGCGAGCCTGCAAGTTTGTAGTCGTTGTAGGGAACCTGTGCGAGGCTGATATTCTGGAGCGTGTCGTTCTGGGCACCTTGAATCTTCTTCATATCGGCCATCGTTTTGACATTCTTCGTCTTGCCAAGAATCATCTCGGCCTTCTTTTCCTGACGGATGATGCCAGAGATGTAATTCTTCACTACTTCATGGTCCCAGGGGAGGTAGTCGCCATCGCTGACGCTTACGAGCGCAACGGCTACGAGGTGCGATTCGTCCTTGGCATTGCGGCTTTCGTACACGTTAGATACCTGACCAGGCTTTGCTTCGTCGAAGAGCCAGCGCACAGCGTCCTTGCCGCCGTCGCCACATACGTTGACAAACTGCATATAGTCCGAAGTGGTCATTGCGGGCAGGCTGTAAACGGTGAAACCAGCCTTCTTGCCTTCCTCCTCAAACTTGTTGGCGTCCTTGTGGTTGGCCACGAAGTCGTTCAGACGGCTCAGTGCAGCGCTATAGGTGACATCGCTGTATTCGATGGGGCACTTGATGACAGCCACGTTGTACTTGTCAGAGTTGCCCTTCGTGCCAATCACCTCAACGACATAGTTGCCGAGGATGCAAGGAGTATTGAGCGGCATCTGGCAGGGATCGGTGTATTTGCTGGAGTCGCCAGCTTCTTGTGCTACGTAGTAGGGTGTGGCCTGCCACATAGTGGTGTCTTTCTGCCCGAGTTTCTTTGCGAGGTCGCCCCAAGCTGCACCGCCCTTGAGTGCATTGAGAAGGCTGTCGGCCTGCTTGGCATCGCGAGCGGCAAGGCTGCGAATATTGAGTGAGTCGGCGGTGTTCTTGCGGTCAACGAGCTTGAAGGTAGTCACGAACTGTGCATCGCTCTTTGTGGCGCTGACGCTGCCGATGCCCATAGAGTCAAGCTGGTTGTATACCTCCATCAACTGAGATTCCTTGAAGGCATCCTTTTTGAAGTAGGCTTGATTGTAGTTGATGGTTGTCTTGCTGCCCGATACGATTGTGGCAATATCCTTCATGCTGGAAGTCTTGCGCAGTGTATCTTCGAGCGCCTTCACTTCCTTGATTAGGTTCTGGTTGTCGGCCGTGCTGGGGTTTACCACGAAGTCAATCACCTTCACGTTGCGGGTTTCCATAGGCGTGAAGAAGTTTGCCTTGAATTCGTCGTAGCGAGCCTTGATTTCGTCATCGCTCACCTTGACCGTGTCATCGGGGATGGTGGTGTAGGGGATGGCTGATACGGCCACGGTCAGCAGTGTGTTCTCCTCGTCGAAGGCCATCTTAGCTGCAATGGGGTTGGTTGTGTAGCTCGTTCTAATCAGATTGAGGTATTTCTGCTCGAGCAGGCTGCTCTTCAACTTAGCTTCTGCATAGAAACAGGCACGCTTGATATTGACGAATAGTTCAGCCATGTCGGGGTTGGCCTGACTGATTTGTGCCAACTGCTTGTCGAACTCGTTGATAAACTTCTTGTAACCCTCAATTGTGGGATTGGAGTAGGCAAACTGACCTACCATCATGAGGAATTGAGCCTCGAAGGTGGTGGGAGTCTTGAGTGCTGCCTGCATTTCTGCGTCAGTCACGATGAGGCCAAGCTTGTTTGCTTCCTGCTCAATGGCTCCGTGGTTGACGAAATTGTCCCAAACGGTTTGGCGAATCTGTGCGCGCTGTTCTTCTGTCAGACGCTGGTAATCCATTTGTCCAGTCTGGAAGAAGTTGTTCAGGAAGGTAGCAATTTCCTGAAGGTTCTGTTCCTCTGAGATTTTTGTTTCGAGGTCGTTGACCTTGATTTCATTTCCAAAAGCCTCGCCTGCTTCGTCGCTGACGCCGAACAGGCCGCTGTTGTTCTCCATGACCATGGTGATGATAAACAACAGGAGGGCACCACCGATGACGGACATCAACAGGGCGGGCTTACTTCTTAGTGTTTGTAATGCTGCCATTAGTTGTTATTGTTTTTATTATTATTTGCTTGGGAGTTGGTTGCCAAGGTCCACGCCTTATATATAATAAGGTATGGGTTGCTCTGATACGGCCACCTTTTGTTGGCGTTGGACCATAGTTTTACGGGGCGGTAAGTCCGCAGGTGGGGACGCGGCAGACGCCCTTGCGGTAACGGATATGCCCCGAAACAACGCGCAAAGTTATAAAAAAAGAAAGAATACGGGTAGTTTTTCCCGAAAAAATACTGATTTCTGGGTGTGTAGGCCCACGAAAGGGGCTGGCAAAAGGAAAAATTGTCAGCCCTCGCGGGTATGTCAGCGGATTGAATCTGTGGACTCCACTGTTGTGGAAGGACTGCTAGGAGCGCCAGGTTCTGGCAAGGTGGCACTTTTGTCTTGTGGCAAAGGCATATAGCCGCGTGTTTGTTTGACGTGATAGTCGGATAGTTGGTCGTTGGCCTCAAACCAGTCGCCTTGCAGGTCGCGGTCGGGCGTGACAATGTGCATATAGGTATGGGAATACATGCGGTGGTTGCGCGTGTCCCAATAGAGTTGTTCTGAACTATACGTGATGCCCTTTGTTCTTTCGCACACGAAGACGCGGCCGCGGAGTTCCCACAAATAGTTGTCGTAGCAGTAGGCCGTGTCGGCTGTGAGGTACATATCCACCTTGAAGGCTTTGTCATACCGCTCCATGAAGATGCCTTTGGGAAATTCCTGCCGAGCAGGCTGTGTGCGGTCATAGTATCGCCATTCTTCGGCCACGAGTTTGTATTTCACCACGCCCGAGTCGGAGATAAGTTTCGACACGCCGTAGGTGGTCATCACGGGCAGGGAGTCGCGACCACGAATTGCGCTGCCCGTAGGCGGCGCATCGGTCCCGCAAGCCCCCGTTAGGGCCAAGAGAAATACTAGTAATATTGGGAGAAGGTTTCGCATGGAGGCGAATCTTTGTTAGGAGTTAGAATTTTGGAGTTGGGAATTGGGAGAGGTTGGCCCGTGGGGATTATAGGCCCAGAAATGAATTTCCAGGAACGATGGCTTTCTTGTTAGCGTCGCTTTTCCGCTTAGCCACACGCAGCGAGCAACGTGCGGTACATTGCCTTCCAATGAATCCATACTCCTACTTTCCCATTCCGCTTCAGCACATAGTCAGTGTTTCGTGGGCTTGAAACAGATGTTTCATAGGCTTGAAACAGGTGTTTCGTGGGCTTGAAACAAGTGTTTCATAGGCTTGAAATACTGGCTATCTCTGAGAACCGATTGCAAATGTCGGCAGTATTATTCCACCTTCCACTTCATGAACCACTTCTCGTTGAAGGAGATGCCGATGTTCAGGCGAATGTAGTTTTCGGTGACCATACCTGCCATTTTGGGCTTGACGTGCTCGTACTGCAGGGCTAGGTTGACAATCGAGCGGTTGTTGTGGTAGTTCACGATGGGCAGGGCGGCACCCAGGCTAACGAGATAGGACGTTGGGCCGTCCACGCCATTGATGCGGGTGTAGGGCGAACTGTAGCCGAAGCCGAGGCGGTAGCGCACATGGTCGCGCCATTTCAGTCCATCGCGGTTGGGATAGTACTCAGCACCCACGTTGATGCAATGCTGGTTCATGAAATCGCCCGTATGTGTCACGTAGGATTGCGTACCATCGGGATTTTCCTGCACAATCGGGCTGCGCAGGCCGTCCCATTGGCGGAACGTATAATCGGCGCCAATGCGCAGGCGATTCTTGTGCTCCCACGTGAGACCTACACCGTAGGTATGGGGGAGTTGGTAAGCGTTGGGGCAACTCAGGGTGTCGCCATTGGCAATCGTACCCGAGACAATCTTCTGGTCATAGTAGTGGGCCGCCGTCTTGATGTCGTGGCCGAGACCGTAGGTCAGACCTAGCACGAGGCGGTTGTGCTTGTTGAGTTTTTGGTTGTACTGAAGGCCGAAGTCCACCTTGTAGGTGCGCACGCTGGCTGCATATTGGCGTCGGCGCGAAGAAATGTTGGCATCGCTGAAACTGGCCATAATCGTGTGCGTCATGTCGCCCCACATATATCCTGCGTTCACGCCGATGGACAGCGGGCGGAAAGGCGCCCAGCCAAGGCCGCCGTACACTTCGTGGAGGCCACCGTCACCGCTGTACGTGTCGGTCTGGGTCACTTCTCCCGTAGGGCGGTTGATGTGGCTCTCATTGCTGAGGCTGTAGCCTATCGTGCTGAAGGGCATGAGGCCGAGCGAGACGCCCAACTTCGGTGCAAGGCGGAAGCCCACGTTGATGTAGTCCACGACTGCCGTCTTGGCGTTTGTGCTCATTGCTCCCTGTTTGAAATTTCCGTTCTGGAGGGCCATGCCCACGTCGAAGAGGAAACTCAGAGAGTCAATGCTGGCATAGGATGCAGGGTTCTTGGCGTTGAGTTCCTTGCCGTCTTGCATACCATAGGCTACGCCGCCCATGCCTTTGTTGAATCCTTGGGCGCGGTCGCTGAGTAGACCGAATCCGTAGCGGGAATAGGGCGTGTTACTACCGTTGGTTTGCGCCGTGGCGGGCAGGGCGGCAGCCAGCAGAAGGACAAGAGTAGCGATTGTTTGGCGGATGTATTTCATTCTGTCGGATGTATGTTTGCGGATGTTAGCGTAGGGTTTCTAGGAAAGGGGTTTGGAAAGCAGGCTCTCCAGCCCGCGGGCCACGAGATAGGGGTCCCGATGCAGGGGATGCCCGTCCGGATGGTGCAGCCCTAGGGTCTCGCCGCCCGTGAGCCACACCTGTAATTGTGGATAGCGGCTGGAAAGGTCGCGGACGATGCCTAGGATTTCGGCGTGCACACCAGCGATGACGCCGCTGCGGATGGCCGTTTCCGTGTCGTAGCCTACGAGGGGCTGTTCGCCTTCCGCGCAGACCAGGGGTAGGGCTGCCGTATAGTTATGGAGCGACTGGAGGCGCAGACGTACGCCTGGCGAGATGTTGCCACCTAGGAAGGCGTGCCCACCTTCTACCACGTCGTACGTGATGCAGGTGCCGATGTCAATGACCAAGAGGTGGGCGTGGGGCATCAAGGAAACCGCGCCCAGCGCAGCCGCCAAGCGGTCTGCACCAAGGGTGTGGGGTGTGCGATAAAGCATCTGGAGCGGGGTGGGGGTGAGGCCCGTCAGTTGGACCACCCGAGGGGCAGCCGTAGATACCCACTCGGTAAATCCCTCGGGCACAGGGCCGGTATGACACCAGCAGATGGCTTCCCACAGCGCGTCTTGGCGGTCGGCCAGCGCCATTGCTGCGGCAGCGATGGCGGAGGCGGTGCGCCCGTGCGGCTGTTGGTCGTCTGTCAGGGCAATGCTGTCTATTGGCTGTCCGTTGGCAAAGGCCACCAACTTCGTGCGTGTATTGCCAATGTCAATAGTTAGGTGCAGGGAATGGCTCTTTGCTTGTGGCATATCGGTGCAAAGATAGGAATATTTTAAGGAGTAAAACGTATCTGCCTGACGCAATTGCCCGATTCTTAGGGATTTTTCAACGAAACGGAGGAAAAATGCCCCTTAGTTGAAGGCGATATATTCGTAAGT
The DNA here is from genome assembly GCA_004555425.1 of Bacteroidales bacterium. Taxonomy (GTDB): domain Bacteria; phylum Bacteroidota; class Bacteroidia; order Bacteroidales; family Bacteroidaceae; genus Alloprevotella. Next base: position 612 of record SFID01000024.1, on the reverse strand, counting down.
ATTGCCCACGCACGCCAGATAGCGTTCGAAGTCTTCGCGGGTGATAACAACCGTGCCGCGGCAGTCGTTGGGGTGAAACGACAGGCTCTCGGCCGTTTGCAAACGGGCATCCAGGAAGAGGTGCACGTGGTGCTCGGCATCATTGATGAGACCAAAAGGCGACACACTGCCTGGTTCCAGTCCGAGATAACGCTCCATGCGTTCGGGCGAGGCGAAGGAGAGTTTGCCACACGAAGGTTGGCCCTTTGCCACAAGGGAAGCCTTGAGCATTTGCTCGAGGTCGTGAATCGGCAGGTCGTAGTCGCAGTGTAGGCAAACGAGGTAGTGGCGGTTGCCCTTGTGGTTGCGGAAAAAGAGGTTCTTGCAGTGCACGCTGCCATCGTCCCGCCACCAGCGTTTGGCCTCTTCGATGGTTTTGCCCTCGGGATGGTGGTAAACGGTATAGGGGATGTCGTGCGCTTGCAGGTAATTGAAGACGATTTCTTCGCGGGTCATGATAGGAAATGTATTAGTGGTAGGTTCTATAAATTAGTTTCAATGGAAGGTAGATTTTCTATTTAACTTGGATGCCTTTCCGACTCTCGCACCGTATCTTTTTGTTTTTCATTCGGT
>SFID01000023.1 GCA_004555425.1 Bacteroidales bacterium | reverse complement strand
TTTCTCTTGGCATGGTATAAATAATTTGGATCCAACGTTTTATTTATACCGTAAATATAAGAATAATATTTCTAATTATCAATATTACATTACACTAGTCTTCTATATAACAATCTGTTTTTTACCACGAATATTACGAATATGCAAGAACTCCACGAGCGACTACTACGAGCTGATTGAACCCATAATTGGCAGCAAGGATGGCTTCCAAAGGTGGGAAATAGATGAAAAATAGGGGTATCTGCTGAAAAAACAGCAAGTTGGTTTTGCTGGTAAGGTAAAAGTGCGTATCTTTGCACCCGCAATTTTGCACAAGTAACATACTAATTAATCTAACACACATGATGAATCAGTACGAGACCGTTTTCATTATGACTCCCGTTTTGTCTGACCAACAGATGAAGGAGACGGTCGAAAAATTCAAAGGTGTTCTCACCGCTCAGGGCGCTGAGATTATCAATGAAGAGAGCTGGGGCCTGAAGAAAATGGCTTACCCCATCCAGAAGAAATCAACCGGTTTCTACCAGTTGATTGAGTTCAAGGCAGAACCTACTGCCATCGATAAGCTGGAAATCGCTTATCGTCGTGACGAGCGCGTGATTCGCTTCCTCACTGTGAAGAACGAAAAGTACGCAGCTATCTACGCAGAAAAACGTCGTAACAAGAAAAATCAAAAGGAGGACTAAGCCATGGCACAAGCACAATCTGAAATTCGCTATTTGACTCCGCCCACAGTGGACGTGAAGAAGAAGAAGTATTGCCGTTTCAAGAAGAGCGGTATCAAGTATATCGACTACAAGGATCCCGAATTCCTGAAGAAGTTCCTCAACGAGCAGGGTAAGATTCTCCCCCGCCGCATCACTGGTACTTCTCTGAAGTATCAGCGTAAGGTGGCTCAGGCCGTAAAGCGTGCCCGCCACTTGGCTCTCCTGCCCTTCGTAACCGATTTGATGAAATAATTAAACCCGAGGAATAAGATATGGAACTCATTTTGAAAGAAAATATTCACGGTCTCGGCTACAAGGACGACATCGTGACCGTAAAGGATGGTTACGGCCGTAACTACCTTATCCCCATGGGCAAGGCTGTCATCGCTTCTGCTTCTGCCAAGAAGTGCCTCGCTGAGGAACTCAAGCAGCGTGCCCACAAGCTTGAAAAGATTAAGAACGATGCTCTTGCACTTGCCGAGAAGATTGGTGCTATCGAGCCCATCGTCATCACTGCCAAGGTGAGCGCAAATGGTGCTATCTATGGTTCTGTTGGCAACCAGCACATCGCTGACGAACTTGCCAAGCAGGGCTTCGAGATTGACCGCAAGGCTATCGTTCTCAAGGACGTGAAAGAACTTGGTTCCTTCAAGGCAACCGTGAAACTCCACAAGGAAGTTTCCGTAGAGGTTCCCTTCGAGGTAGTAGCCGAAGAGGCTTAATATTCCAAGACCTGATAATATCGGGGTGTGTCAGACTTGGCACACCCCGTTTTAGTTGATGCATGCCTTCTGCTTATTGAGCATTAGGGTGGTTTTTGCCAGAGACTTCTAACCCTTTCCCATTCACCCATGCCCCGCTATTTTCTCCGCTTCTCCTACGATGGCACTGCCTATCATGGTTGGCAGGTGCAGCCAAATGCAACGTCTGTGCAGCAACAGTTGGATCGCGCGCTGACCACCCTTCTGCGCGCAGAGATTCACACGACAGGTGCTGGTCGCACCGATACGGGCGTTCATGCTGCCTGCATGGTGGCCCACTTTGATGTGGAAACGGCCATCGCAGACCTAGAGCGGATGGCCGATAAACTCAATCGCTTGTTGCCGCCCGATATTGCTGTGTCGGATTTGAGGGAGGTGGCGCCTACGGCCCACGCGCGCTTTGATGCCACGGCCCGAACTTACCATTATTATGTGTATATGGGCAAGCAGCCCTTCCTGCGCCATTTTGCCACGCGCCTCTATTTCCGTCCCGACTTCGAACGCATGAATGCGGCCGCCCAGATTCTGTTTGAATATACCGATTTCACGAGTTTCAGCAAGCTACATACGGACGTCAAGACCAATATCTGTCACATCAAGCATGCCCGCTGGGTGCAGGTGGGGCCAGACTATTGGCGCTTTGAGATAACTGCCGATCGCTTCCTGCGCAATATGGTGCGCGCCATCGTAGGTACGTTGCTGGATGTCGGTCGTGGCCGTTTGGATTTGGAAGGTTTCCGCCAGGTAATCACCGAAGAGAATCGCTGCCGTGCGGGTGAGTCCGTTCCCGCTCATGGCTTGTCGCTCGTGGATGTGGCTTACGATGACGAATTGGGCAAGGCGCTGGAAATAGGTAGCCAAGAATAAGCCCGCTTCGTTGTGTACGCCTTCCCGTCCTTCCCATAGTTCAGCATCATGTCCTTCCAGAAAATCCCCTTCCTCAGTTTGATTTTCCTTATTGTGCTCCTCGCTGTTGGTTCGGTGGTGGAGCATTATTCATGTACGGCTGCGGCGCGCGAATGGGTGTATGTGGCGCCGTGGACCTTGGGATTGTGGGCCGTGGCTGTTTCCACGGGGGTGTGGCAGGTTTGGAAGCGGCGCAGGCAGTTGCATTGTTCGGGCGTGTTGCTGCACGTTGCGTTTGTCGTGATGCTCAGTGGTGCGCTGCTGACGCACGCTTTCAGCATCGAAGGTCGGTTGGAGTTGCATACGACAGCCGAAGCCGTTGATGGGTTTATCCACTGCGATGACGAGGGGCGGGCGCGGGTGGTGCACTTTCCTTTCGCGGTGAAACTGGATAGTTGTGCCGTTCTTCTGCATCCCAACTCTGCGCGCCCGAAGGACTATCAGGCCCACCTGCGCGTCATTGCCAACGACCACTCCTATATATATAAAGTACAGATGAACCAGCCCCTCCGCCGAGCAGGCTGGCGTTTTTATTTGATGAACCTCCAGGGCCAGCGCGCCTCCTTCTCCGTGGTGCACGACCCTTGGGGAATCGCCGTGACCTATCTAGGTTACGCGTTTTTTCTCCTAGCAATGCTTGCTGTGCTGTGTAAGCGTGAAGGCCGATTCCGCATTCTTTTTTCGCAACTCCGAAAGGTGGCTACAAAGAAGCCACCACAAGTTCCCGAGGTAGCCTTGCTCGTGCTGCTCTGCGTGGCAGTCGTGAGCGTGTTGGCTTATCGTGGAATTTGTGGTGGCTATTTTCCTGCCAGCAATGGGCATGAAACCCTTTTGTGGTTGGCCGTAGTGGTGATGGCAAGCGCCCTCGCAGTGGCGCGGCGCATATCTGGGAGTGTGCGAATGGGATGGCTGCTGGGCGGAATCGTTTTTGGCGTGGCGTGGATGTTCGTACCGAAGGAAAGTCCGCAGTCATTGTTGCCCGTGCTTGACTCCCCCTTGCTAGCCTTGCACGTGCTGCTGGTCGTTGTGGGCTATGCTTGTATTCTGCTGGCCAGCCTGACGAGTGCGCAGGCCCTCTTCCGTAAAAAGAAAGCGGACCATGAGGAAACGAATTCCCTCGTGGACCGCATTCTCTTGCTGCTTTATCTTTCGCTGTTCTTCCTAGGAGCGGGCATCCTGCTCGGAGCCGTGTGGGCCAACCTTTCCTGGGGCACTTATTGGAGTTGGGACCCTAAGGAAACGTGGGCGCTCATCACTTGGATGCTCTATGCGCTACCCTTGCATGCCCATTCCGTGTCCCTCTTCCAGCGTCCCCGCTTCCTATATGCCTATTGCCTCGTGGCCTTCTTGGCTGTGCTGATGACTTACTTTGGTGTGAACTATCTGCTGGGCGGCATGCACAGTTACGCCTAGGCCCTTGCCTGCCTAACCGAAGCGTGCCATCACTTCATCACGCAGGTGCGTGAAAGGCTGCGTCAGCATATAATAATGGGGATGGAGGCGCGGTGCGTCGGGTTCTATCTGTGAGAGGCTACGGCGCAAGAGGTAGCGCGGCAACCAGAAGAAGGCAATCAGGAATAGGAGAAGGAGCACGTCGGCACTGATTTTCCATGCATCGGCCGTGCCGGCAGTGGTGCAATAGAGGTGTTGGACGCACTGGGCGATGGAAGCGGGCAGGCTGTTGGCCAGTTGCCAACCGCGCAGACCGATGTAGGCGCACAGACTGAGGAGAGACAGATAGTAAGAAATGGTAGCGGCCGCCTCGCGCCAAATGTAGAGGCTGAGCCGTGGGCCACCGCAGCGCAGGGCATCGCGGTGCATGCGTCGCTCAATCTTGCGGCCCGTGGCAGAGGACATTTCCTGGCGCACGATGGCCGTGGGGGCAAAGGTGTTTCGGCTAAACGTGGTGTCGCCCTTTTCTTGATGTTCGGCCAACGCCTTGGCCAGTTGTTCGCCTTCGCCACCCCTTTTGCCCAGACTATTGCTGTAACCGCCAGCAGAAAGGAAAGTGTCGCGCCGAATGGCCACGTTGGTAAGGTCAAATGCGAAGGCCGCACCCGTCTTAGCGGCGCGAGCATTCATCAGTTGGTATTGCAGTCGCTCAAAGACCAGTCGCGGTGACTCTTCGCAGTATTCCCCCTTGTAGCCCACGTAGCCCGACACCACCTGTGTGCCTTCCTGAAAGTGGGCTGCCAGGGTGCGCAACCACTGAGGCGAATCTGGACAAGCATCAGCCGTAGTCAGCACAACCCATTCGCCGCGAGCCGCACGCATGCCGAGCGTGATGGACAACTGCCGATAGGAGATGCCGCGCGTGGAAGATGGTATGGCGCGATGGCGAAGGCGGGGATAATGCTCCTCAAGGGGCTCTAGAATATGCAAAGTATCGTCCGTTGAAACCTCATCGCAAACGATAATCTCGTAATCGGGATAGTCCTGTTCAAGGAGCACAGGCAGGTGGCGCAGTAATTGTTCGCCTTGGTCGTGACAGGGAATCAGAATGCTGATGCGGGGAAGCAGCGCTGGTGTTTCGTCATTATTGTTCTCAGCAGAATGCGTTTGTCGGTACGGTAGGAGGAAATCGCGCAAACGCCAGCGATAGAGGAGGAGAAAACAAAGGAGGGACAAGAGGGGTAAAAAGAGAAATAGCATGGCTGTTGTGCAGGTGAGTAGGTAAAGGACAAGGCAAATACGCGTCTATTTTCCCTTCGCAAGCATCTGTCGGCGAAACTCAGCGCACGTCACTGCTGTGGCAATGGCCACGTTGAGGCTTTCGCCTGTCGGTGTGCCGATGGGGTAGTTGGGGATGTACAGGCGGTGGGTGATAGATTCGGCCAGGGCTTCCGAAATACCTTTCCCCTCGTTGCCCATGACGATGATACCCTTGTCGGTGAGTTGTTCGTCGTAGATATTCTTGCCATCTAGGAAGGTGCCATACACAGGCGTGTCCGTGGGCAACTCGCTGACGTATTCCAACGGGTCAAGGTAGTGTACCCGCACCCGTGCCAGACTACCCATCGTGGCTTGTACGACTTTCGGAGAGAAGACATCGGCTGTGTGGAGGGAACAAACCAGGTGGTGAATGCCGAACCAGTCGGCCAGACGGAGTATCGTGCCGAGATTGCCAGGATCTTGCACATCGTCCAAGAGGAGTACGAGTTCACGCGTGGGCAATTCAAGCAAGGCTTCCTCAGAGAGCACATCGTGGAGCGGCGTCTGGTCAAACAGGGCCAGGACTTCGCGGGGCGATTTCAGCAGAGAGGCACGTGCGATTTCTTCCTCCGTGGCCAGCACGGTGGTTTCCGCCTTCTTCCCATAGGCACGGATGAAACGGTCGGGCCCAGCCAGTAGTTTGCAAGGGTAGTGGCCCAGCAGGTCGCCGACAACCTTGCTCCCTTCGGCGAGAAAGACGTGGTCAGCATCGCGATTCTTCTTCAGCGAGAGCGAACGGATGTATTTTTGTTGATTCTTGGTAAGCACCTTATATATATAATATGGTTAGGGTACTAGGGGAGTAGAAAAGAGAACTTTATTCGAATTCCACCACGGTAATGCCTGCGCCGCCAAACTGCACGTGTTCATCGTGAAATCGGCGCACGCCATTGACCGTGCCGAGGTAGTTGCGCACAATTGTGCGGAGTGCGCCCGTGCCTGTGCCGTGGAGGATGCGCACGCGGGATTGCTCGCACTGGATGGCGTCGTCAATGAAATAAGCTGTGGCAGTGAGGGCTTCGTCGGCTCGCATACCGCGCAAATCAATCTCGGGGCGGAAATTGAGCTTCTTCTCGTGCATTGCGTCGCGTGTTTCGCGGCTGATGAAGGTCGAGACCTTAGAAACTGTATCCACTTGTGGTTTTTCGGCAGGCTCCAGGCGGTTGAGTGGCACCGTGGTGTACATCACGCCGAAGAGCACTTTGGCGGTGCGGGGTCCCACCTCCGCGATTTGACCTACGGAGTGCTGACCCTTGATGCGGACGTAGTTGCCAGGTGCCAGCTTCTTGGGCTTCTCCGCTGTTGCTGCCGCAGTTAGGGTGTTTGCTGCGGCCTGTCCGAGTGCGCCGACCAGTGCGCCCAGTCCGTTGGGCTGTGCCTGGTGCTTCTTGCCTTGGAGTTTGCGCTCCTGTCGGCGTTTGATTTTGGCAATCTTGCGGGCGATGGCATCGTCTTCCTCCGTCATGTTGAGGGCTTCCTCTTTGAATTCTCCCAGTTTGCGGCGTGCCTCGCGGGTTCGCTCTTTGTCGGCTTGGGCTTCGCGGATTTCGCGGATAGTATTTTCGATTTTGGCATTCGATTCTTGTAGCAAAGCTTTGGCTTCCTCCTTAGCCTGTGCCATCACCGCCTTTCGCTCCTCTTGGAACGATACCATCTCGTGCTCGTAGCTGGCGATGGAATCCTCCAGTTGCTTCTCGCGCTTGTGGATATTGCGGCGTTTATTTTCCCAATACATTTTATCGCGTACGATGTCCTGGAGGTATTTGTCCGACATGACGTAGTCCTGTCCCACGATATTGGTGGCATAAGCGATAACTTCTTCAGGGATTCCTATCTTGCGGGCAATCTCGATGGCGAAGGAGCTACCCGGGTTGCCTATCTGGAGAAGATAGAGCGGCTGCATGTGGGTGCGGTCGTAGAGCATAGCACCGTTGACCACCGAGGAGTGGCTTTGGGCAAAGCTCTTCAGGTTTTGGTAGTGCGTGGTGATGATGCCGTAGGTGGCCAGTCGTACAAACTGGTGGAGGATGGCTTCGGCCAGTGCGCCGCCGATTTGCGGTTCGGTGCCGCCGCCAAATTCGTCAATCAGTATCAGCGAGCGCGTGCCGCAGTGGCGCATCATCTGCTTCATGTTGAGCAGGTGGCTGGAATAGGTGCTGAGGTCGTCTTCGATACTTTGCTCGTCGCCGATGTCGATGAAGAGGTCGTCGAAGATGCCTGCTGTGCTGTCGGGATGTACGGGGATGGGGAGGCCGCATTGCAACATATATTGCAGCAGACCCACAGTTTTCAGACAGACAGACTTGCCGCCAGCGTTGGGTCCCGAGATGAGAAGGATGCGCTGGCCATCTTTCAGTTGGATGTCGAGGGGTACGATTTCGCGGCCGTGCTTGCGGAGCGACTGATTGAGCAGGGGGTGCTTGGCAACTCGCCAATCCAGTGTGGGATACTTGACGAGTTTGGGCACGCAGGCCTCCATCTGCTCCGACCAGATGGCTGCGGCGCGCAGGAAATCAATCTGCGCGAGAAACTGCAGCGAACTCAGAATCTCGTCCACGTGCGGACGGATGACGGCAGTCAGTTCCTGGAGGATGCGGATAATCTCGCGCTTCTCGGCAGCTTTGAGTTCGCGGATTTTATTGTTGGCTTCGACCACCGCGGTCGGCTCAATGAAAACCGTCTTGCCCGTGGCCGATTCATCGTGGATGATACCTTTGATTTTGCGCTTCAGCGAGGGTGCAACGGGAATTACTAATCGGCCATCGCGCAAGGTCGGGCTGACATCACGGTCGATATATCCTTCGCTCTGCGCCTCGGCAATGATGCTGCGCAACGAGTGGGAGATGCTTCTCACCGTCACCTCCATCGTGTGGCGAATAGACAGGAGTTCGCTGGAGGCCGTGTCCTTCACCTTGCCATACTTGTTGAGCGTCTCGTCAATGCGGCGGATGATTTGCGGGAAGGTATGTACGCCCTCCGTCAGGCGGAAGAGGGCAGGGTAGGGGTGGCTGTTGGAAGTATCGGCGGGCGTTTGGTCGGTCGGCTCTTCGCTTGCCGTTTCCGTGTCGGCGTTTGCTTCGTTGTTTCGTCGGAAGAAGTCCACCAGGGCTACGACGGTGGCCAACGAGCGTTTGAGGTCGAAGAGGTCAATCTCCTCCATATAGGTGCGGTCGGGGCGGATGCGCAACAGGGGCTGGCGTACATCGAAGAAGTGCTCCTCATACACATCGTCCTCCTCCTGCATAAACTGGGCAAACTCGCTCACGCGGCGCAGCGATTCCTGCACATCAACGAAGCGGCGGCTGAATTGCAGGTGGCGGTCCACCCATTCCGTTCCCAGCACAGACATACAGCGTCCTTTGAGCTGGGTGCGGATGTCGGAGAATCCTATTTTCTTTTCAAAATTATCGGGGTATATCATCGGTTAATATTTAGTCGTTTGCTCCAAGCAGTTGGAGGACAGTAGGTCGGCCACCTGAAGGAGGGTGACCAACGGGCTCTTTTCCATGGCAGCGTAAAAGGCATAGCGCGAGGGGGAACCTGCTTCCGTTATATCAAACATGCCCATGTGCCAACGGATGGCCAGCAATTCCTCTTGCTTGAGGCGGATAAACCAGTTGAGAATCAGGCAAGACTTCTCGCCGTGGCCGAAGGGGAAATCGTCCTTCACTTCATAGCCGGGATAACTCATCCAGCGTCCAGCCTCGTCCTTCTTCCATTTTTCCTTTTGGTGGTAAAGTTTGGTCTTGCACAGGTCGTGGAGGAGGGTCGCTATGGCGATGCTCTCCATGCTTATCGGTTCGCTGAACGGCGTATCTTCTTGTTCAAGGGCGGGGGCAATCACGGTTTCGTACACCTTGCAGGCCGTACGGAATACGTTGATGGAGTGTTGGCATAGGCCGCCCATCTCGTTCAGATGGTAGTTGGTGGACGAAGGTGCCGTATAGAAATCGGTCGTTTCCAGATAGTCCAGCAGTTTGTCGAGACCTTCGCGATGGATATGCTCGTGGCAGAGTGCAATGAAGGTAGCCTTGTTGTCGGTTATTTGTTCGGGAGTCATAGTAGAAGGGGATTAGGGTATCAGGGGCACGGAGGTAAGTACAGATGTCAGTATCAGCTGGCAGGAGTCTCCTTGACCTCCAACTGAAACAACTCCTTGGCGCGTTGGATGACGAAGGCCAGCGCTGGGTCGTGCTCGTTGGGAATCTTACCGTCGAGGATGCCGTCCTTGAGTTCGGTTTTCAGCACGCCCACCTCGCGACAGGGCGTCAGGCCAAAGAGGTGCATGATTTCTTCGCCGTCGACGGGAGGCTGGAAGTTGCGGATGCGGTCCTTCTCCTCGATGTCCTTGAGCTTGATGCGAACGAGTTTGAAATTGTTGAGGAAGTTGCGCTTCTTCGTTTCGTTGCGGCTGGTGATGTCCGCTTCGCAGAGAGTCATGAGGTCGTCAATGTCGTTGCCCGCTTCGAAGAGAAGGCGGCGCACGGCGCTGTCCGTCACGATGTCGTCGGCGATGGCGATGGGGCGCATGTGGAGGTCAACCAGCTTCTTGACGTACTTCATGCGCTCGTCCAGGGGCAGTTTCAGTCGGCGGAAGAGCGGCGGGATGAGTTTCGCGCCCAGATAGTTGTGGTTGTGGAAGGTCCATCCCACTAGGGGTTCCCAGCGCTTGCAGAGCGGTTTACCGATGTCGTGCAGCAGGGCTGCCCAGCGCAGGTAGAGGTTGTCGCTCAGCCGCGCCACGTTGTCCAATACCTCCAGCGTGTGGTAGAAATTGTTCTTGTGCGAGCGGCCGTTTTTGGTTTCAACCACGTCCAGCGCCGCCACTTCGGGCAGGATGAGTTCAAGCAAGCCGCTGCGTTGCAGTTCCACGAAACCGCGCGAGGGTTGGTCGCTCATCATAATCTTGTTGAGCTCCACGATGATACGTTCCGCGCTCACAATCTTAAGGCGCTCGCGGTTGCGCCCGAGGGCTTCGAAGGTTTCCTCTTCAATCTGGAAATGCAGTGTCGTGGCAAAGCGCACACAGCGCATCATGCGCAGCGGGTCGTCGCTGAAGGTGATGTCGGGGTCGAGGGGCGTGGCGATGATGCCGTCTTCGATGTCCATCACGCCGCCGAAGGGGTCAACGAGTTCGCCCAGGCGGTCGTGGTTGAGGCAGATGGCCAGGGCATTGATGGTGAAATCGCGGCGGTTTTGGTCGTCCTCCAACGTGCCGTCCTCAACGATAGGCTTGCGCGAATCGTGGGTATAGCTTTCGCGGCGTGCACCTACGAATTCCACCTCCTGACCCTTCCATTTCAGTTGGGCCGTGCCGAAATTGCGAAATACCGACAGGTGGGCACCATGACCGATACGCGCCTTGACGGCTTCGGCAATGGCGATGCCGCTGCCTTTGACCACCACGTCAATATCCTTCGACGGACGGTTCATCAGCAAATCGCGCACGTAGCCGCCGATGACGTAGCACTCCATACCCAGTTCGTCGGCCACTTGGCCAATGAGCTGAAACATGGGGGTGCTGACCTTATCTTTGAGTTCCTCGGGGGAAAAATGTTGCATATCTGGTTGTCTAGGAAAGTTTGGGAATAGAAATGGGCCACCCTTCTACGCCATCCTGCAGACGGGAAATCAGCGCGCGGAAATGCCCAATTTGTCATGGTAGGTCCTATGAATTAGCTTGCGATGAATTTCGGCTATCGCGTGCCGTAGGTTTTTGATTTTCGTGAGGGAGCGTAGCGGGCTACGTGACTGAATGAGACAAAAAGATACGGCGCGAGAGGCGAAAAGGCATCCAATTAAATAATAATCCAAAATTCTACTGAAACTAATTTATAGAACCTGCCTCAATTTGCAAAAGTACAAAAAACTGCCGAACCAGCCTATTCGCCGCTGCGCGGATTCGCCGATTTTACGAAAAATCAGTTTTTCAAAGGAACTAAACTAGAATAAATTCGTATTTTTGTCGGGTTAGGAGAAATTCTGCCTCGCCAAAGTGCAGTTGGCAAAAGAAGAAAACCATCCATCTTCCTCACAAATTTCTCTTTAGTAATCCAGAAAGAGACCTTTCAAAAAGAATATCATGCGTGAATACCCCAATCTGAAAATAGCCGTAGCCGGTACGGGCTACGTAGGTCTGAGTATTGCCACCCTCCTTGCCCAGCACCACGAGGTGACTGCCGTGGACGTTGTGCCCGAGAAGGTGGACAAAATCAATCATCGCGAATCGCCCATTCAGGACGAATATATCGAAAAATTTCTCGCCGAGAAACCGCTCCGTCTCACCGCCACCCTTGATGGTGCCTCCGCCTATAGCGATGCCGACTTCGTGGTCATCGCCGCGCCCACCAACTACGACCCACAGCGCAACTTCTTCGACACCCACCACATCGAAGACGTCATCGACCTCGTGCTGAGTGTGAATCCGCAGGCCGTGATGGTTATCAAGAGTACCATTCCCGTGGGCTATTGCCAGCGCATCTACGAGCGCTATGGAGCCGACCTGCGTCTGCTTTTCGCTCCCGAGTTTTTGCGCGAGAGCAAGGCGCTCTACGACAACCTCTATCCCAGCCGCATCATACTCGGCACGCCCAAACTCTTCCCCGTTAATAGTCCCGAAGAACTGGAGGCGGCCGCCCACACCTTCGCCCAACTGCTCGTGGAAGGTGCTGAGCGCAAGGACACACCCGTCCTCTTCATGGGGCTCAAGGAGGCCGAAGCCGTCAAGCTCTTTGCCAACACCTACCTAGCTCTCCGCGTGAGCTATTTCAATGAGTTGGACACCTACGCCGAGGTGAAGGGACTTGACTCCGCGGCCATTATTGAAGGCATCGGCCTCGACCCGCGCATCGGCCTGCACTACAACAACCCCTCCTTTGGCTATGGCGGTTACTGCCTGCCCAAGGATACGAAGCAGCTCCTAGCCAACTATGCCGATGTGCCGCAGCAGATGATGACGGCCATTGTCGAGAGCAACCGCACCCGCAAGGACTACATTGCCGACGCCGTTCTGCGCAAGGCTGGCTGGTATGGCTACTCCGAGAACAACGAGTGGAATGCGGCAGGCGGCACGGGCTCTATCCCGCCCACCATCGGTGTATATCGCCTCACGATGAAATCCAACTCCGACAACTTCCGCCAGTCGGCCATCCAGGGAATCATGAAGCGCATCAAGGCCAAGGGTGCCGAAATCATAATCTACGAACCCACGCTCGAACCCGGCACACTCTTCTTCGGTTCGAAGGTCATCGGCGACCTGGTAGAATTTAAGGCGAAAAGCAAGGCCATCATCGCCAACCGCTTCGACGATGCCCTGAGCGACGTGGCCGACAAGGTTTATACGCGCGACATCTTCCGCCGCGACTAGGCCGTAACCTAAAGTTGGTCCTGTAGATTTTCTCTCTGTTGAGGAGGATTTCAATTGATATGGAACTGACCGGCTTGTATAGTGCACTGCGTTTTTTAAGGTGGGCTCTATCAATTAGCCTGGGATAGATTAGCGGCTGTCGTGTCGTAGGTTTTGCTTTTCGTGAGAGAGCGTAGCGGGCTACGCGACCGAGTGAATAACAAAAACCGATGGCGCGAGAGGCGGAAAGACATCGCCAGATAATTTATACAACCCACATTTATAGAATCTACCTAATCAAATATTTTATCCACCTTATGCGAATCCGTTTTCTGTTTATCGTTCTTTTTCTGGCCAGTTCTTTGTTGGCAGTGGCCCAGAGTATTTGCAATATAGTGACCAATCCTGCGGCCGATGCTTCCACGGGTATGCGTATCAGTTGGGCCGCCGATTCGGCTGGCACGGGGGTGATGTACAAACTGGCAGGTGCAAGGGGCTGGGACCGCGCCGTCTATTTGCAACCCGAGACGGCCACGCGCTGCACGGCTTTCGACAGCATCTTCTCCCGCAATGCCCGCGGCGAGGATATTTACGAAACCCCCACCATTATCAAGTGTGGCATCACGCTCAGCCATCTTCGTCCCAACACGCGCTACGAATACCTCATCGTGGATAGCCAACGCCGTCCGCTCTCGCAGACTTATTCCTTTTTGACAGCTGGAGCCAGCGAGTGGAATTGCTGCATTATCTCCGACTTTCATTCCTACACGCCCACGCCCAAGCGCCTGACCAGTGCCATGACCATGATAGACACCGTGCAAGCATATTGTCCCTTCGACTGGGTGCTCCATCTCGGCGATGTGGTGGCGTGGGGCGGCTCGTGGTCCTTCTGGCAGCGTCTGTATCAGGAACGGCAGTTTCGGGAGTATATGTGGGCAGGCGTGCAGGGCAACCACGACCACATGGGGCGCGAGAAGGGCGTGGGTACAAACGATTTCACGCGCAACACCACCTACTATCCCGCCAACGGATTCCCCGAGGACGAGCGCGTCACCTATCATTTCCGCTATGGCGATGTGCTCTTCATCATGCTCAACAGCATGACAAACCGCACCACAGAAAACATCACGAAGGCCAAAGCGTGGATGCGGCAAGTCGTTGGTGAAGCCCGCGCCAGTCGAAACCCGCCCCGCTATGTGGTCGTGTGCCAGCATTTCGAGTGGTTCAACGGCCGCACGGGCCAGTCCATTGATTACAAGCGTTGGTCCAATATTTTCGACGAGTTGGGCGTAGACCTTGCACTTGCAGGAAACAATCACATATACGTACGTACGGATGCTGTTTATCAGGGTGTTACTACGAACAATTCAACAGGAACTGTATATCTGCAAACGCCGTCTTCCGACAACGCGCGAGGACGCACCATTTCCACTCTGCGCGACAACCAGGACCTTATTAAGCGCCGCTGGACAGAAGGCAAGAACACCATAGGCGCACTCAGCATGGAGGTCAATCCGCAGCGCATCCTTCTCACCCTGCTCAATCGCTACGGCGAGGTAGTGGACACCGTTTCGATAAAGGCAAAAAAGCAGACGGCACGTTAGGAATAGTGGATTCGTCGAAGCGCCTCGTAATATAACACATCCCAGAGGCTCGCTTGTGCAAAACTCGTCTTTTAACATTTCGGGGACTGTTGTGAAATGTTAAAGCAGTTTGGATTTCGGCGAAAAATGTTGTATATTTGTATAGCGAAGAGGAGAGAGCCCGTAAACACTGGGTTCTCTCCTCTTTTTTTCTGCAAAAATAGGGCAAAAATGGGTTGTTTTACAAAGCATGTAGGAAAATCTACATGCCTAAGAAAAATTTCTACTGGCTTTAGCGGATTTTTTTCGGGCCAAGTTGGTGCGCAAATTGACGATATAGAAAGTCGAAAAGTTAAAAGATATTTATTTTCAAGCCTGCATTTTTTTTGTAACTACTCAGGTTGCTCCAGATAGCGAGTCAACGTGTGGCACTGCGGTGTGCGTTGTTTCTTTAAACACGAATCATACGAATCTTCCTAATCGCACGGGGTAGAACCTCCAAGTAGGAGGTAATTCGATTCGTGTTTCTTTTAACACGAATCTTTCTAATCTTACTAATCGCGCGGGGTAGAACCTCCAAGTGGGTGTGTTAAAGAAATACGAGTCGAATTGTTTCCTTATTGGAGGTTAACCCCGCGCAATTAGAAAGATTCGTATGATTCGTGTTAAAATAAATACCGCACACCGCAGTGCCACACGTTGCCTCGCAATCTAGAACAACCTGAGTAGTCACCATTTCATAGTTCTAGTCGGGTCGTTACCCCGCCAATTAGTAAGATTCGAAAGATTCGTGTTAAAGAAACACGAATCGAATTGTTTACTTGTTGGAGGTTAACCCCGCGCAATTAGTAAGATTCGTATGATTCGTGTTAAAATAAATACCGCAAACCGAAGGTCCACACGTTGTCTCGCAATCTAGAACAACCTGAGTAGTTATATTTTTTAAGATAGGTTCTATAAATTAGCTTGCGATGGATTCGCGGCTATCGTGCCGTAGGTCTTTGTTTTCCAAGAAGGAGCGTAGTGGGCTACGTGACTGAATGAAAAACAAAAAGATACGATGCAAGAGGCGCGAATACATTCAAGCAGAATAGAACCCCTGCCTTTCATTGAAACTAATTTATAGAACACCCGAATTACAATGGATTTCAAAAAAAATGGGGAAAGCCCTTGCTGATTTGTCGAAAAGTTGTACCTTTGCAGTCGCTAAGCCAAAGAAACGGCTGGCAAACGACATAGATTTGGCTCCTTAGCTCAACTGAATAGAGCATTTGACTACGGATCAAAAGGTTGCAGGTTTGAATCCTGCAGGAGTCACTCACTAGTCCGTTTGTTTCTCACATCACCACGGCTCCTTAGCTCAACTGAATAGAGCATTTGACTACGGATCAAAAGGTTGCAGGTTTGAATCCTGCAGGAGTCACAAAATGAATCGCTGAAGGAGATTGCCTCCCTCGGCGATTTTCTTTTTTCTATACTGCGGCCGATATTTTAGCCGAATAATAGATGTTATATACACTTGAAAAATAAAAAGATAACGATGATTACATTGACCGAAGCTATACGGCAGCGCCACAGCGTGCGCCACTATGTCAGACGTCCGCTCAGCCCCGAAATCATACAGACCCTTCAGGAAAAAATCGATGCTTGCAACCGCGAGGGCGGGCTGCACATACAGCTGGTGGTAGATGAGCCCAAGGGATTCAGCGGCATTATGGCCTATGGTTCCTTCTCGGGCGTTGAAAACTACCTCGTCATGGCAGGACGGAAAAGCGATGACCTTGACGAGCGCGTGGGCTATTACGGCGAACAGCTGGTACTGCTGGCCCAACAGTTGGGCCTTGGCACGTGCTGGGCAGGCCTTTCCTATCGCAAGGTGAGGCATACCTACCAGTTGAACCCTGGCGAAAAGATTGCCTGTATGATTGCCCTGGGATTTCCCAACGATGAGGGACGCCACACCAAGCGCAAGTCTATCACGGAGGTGAGCAACGCTGGTCCTGCTACGCCCGAATGGTTTGTGCGCGGTGTGGAGGCTGCACTGCTAGCGCCGACAGCAGTCAACCAACAGAAGTACTACCTTGAATACCTGCCGCCGCAGGGCGACGAACTGCCCCGTGTGCGCGCCACGCGCCGTTTCTCTATGGTGGGATATACGCAGATGGACCTCGGCATCGTCAAGTTGCACTTTGAAATTGGTGCTGCGCCCGAGCGTTTCGTTTGGGACTAAACCTTTGGCACGACTGAACAAAAAAACAGCGAGCACGTGGATGCGTGTTCGCTGTTTTTGTTGGTTTGGAATGCTTGTTAGTGCTCGTGGTCGCGCCGCCAGACGATTTGCCAGATGCTCCAGAAGGGCGAGACGAGGGTTTCGCCCACGCCGAAGCGCATGAGGGTGACGCGACGGCGCAGGGATTGGAAACCGCGGGCAAGGAGGTTGGACGTATTGCGCGGATAGCGCTTGTCGAACTTGCCGAAGTTGCCGCCACAAACGATTTCGTGCAGGATGGTCTTGCTCGCTTCCGCATCGGGTGAGCAGAGTAGGGCTTGGGCTTCAAGGCCGAGGGTTTCATGGATGATGTGCATGGAGCCTGCCACGAAGCGTTGCATGCCGAGGTGCTTGAAGGTGGTCATCGCCTTGGTTCGTATCGCTTCAATGCGCTGCCGCTCGGCATCGGATGTCTGCGCTTGCAGGTGCAGGTGGCGGAGCAGGTAGAAATAGTCCACAAACTGGCGGATGCCAATTCCCTCGAACATGAAGTGGTGGTAGATGTGTATCAGCAGATAGACCAGGTCGAATTCAACGGAGGGCACCATCAGTCCCTCTTCGTTGCGCTCGCAGTGGGCAAACTGGTCTTTCAGCCATTCCTGTAAGCGGCGGTTGCGCCCCGGATGGCGGAAGAAGGCCGGCGTATGGTGTACCTCCGTGATGGTGCCTTGGCCATGGGCAAAAACGGCGTGCGCATATTTCACCTTGTGACTGATGCCGCGCGTATTCAGCAGGTCGGCAAATTCGGGCACCGAGATGGTGGGGGTCCACACATCGATGTCGCCATAGTGGCGGGCCTTGGCGTCATCGCCATAATAGCGGTGGAGCGCCTGCCCCTTGAAGATGCAATAGGGGATGCCTTCGTGGCGGAAGAATTCGTCCAGTTCCTTGCAGTCGCTCAAATTCTTGCGGTACACCCTCTCCAGCGTCATTACCGTGCTCAGCCATTTGAGGCGCAGAGACCGCTTTAGGCCGAGACGCTGTATCTCCGTGGAATCATAGTGCTTGTTGAGGCCCATGAAAAGCAGGCCGCTGATGGACTGCTTGCGCGACATTTCGTATACGGCCAGCCATTCCTCGGCGGTCATTGCCTGAATGGGCTGCGTGGAAGTGCCGAGGGCCACTCGCAGGAGGGAAAAGAAATGCTGGATGGTAAGCTGCTCGTTGGTGCGCTTCGTACTCATCTCGCTGCGGATGGTCTGGGGCAGGGTGGTGACAATGCCCGAGCAGCGGTCGAACTGCTTCTTGGGGTCCTGTGTCAGGCGGAAGAGAAACTCCATGTGGGAGAGGACCATCCATTTCGGCGCACGCTTCTCGGCCACACCGCTGTAAAACTTGAAGGCCGCACCAACGCCAAACATGACACCCCGCTTGAGGTGGGGCTTCAGCCGCTGCATAAACATACACTGCTTGGGCGCACCAAGGGCCACCCAGATGAGGTCCACCCGAGCTTCTTCTATCTGCTGCGCAATGGCAGGATAGTCAAAATCGTCAACACTTTTGAAAGGAAGTTCCAAAAAAGTCATCCCCGCCTTGTCAATCCCATCGTCATCCAACTGGCGCTGAATACCCGCCAACGTCAAAGCATCGCTCCCCAAAAACATCATGCGATACTTCTGATACTGCTGCAAACCGTCCATCATCAGGTCGAAACCACAATACTGCTCGCGCTTCCGACCATAAATAGCCTTGATATAAAGCGGCACCCAGCTGGAATCGCAAATCGCAAAGAGGCTGTCGTGAACGACCTTTCTAAACGACAAATCGCGCTGTACTCGCGTCAGAACCACTCCGTCTGCCACAACGACATAACCGCAACGATCATGCTGCAACAGGGCTTCAACCGCAGCCCAAACGTTCTCGCGGCCAAAGAGGTAACGGATATGGAAATAGGTTTCGCGCATGAAAAAAGATGTTCTAAATCGATGAATGGACGTGCAAAAATACATTATTTTTTGTAATTGTATCGCAAGTCCGAAATATTTGAAACGGTCTTTCAGAATATGATGAGGGCTTCAATAAGTGCCAGATTGTGTCAAAACAAGGGAGAGATGCAATCGCAAGTCCGTCATTTCCGTTTCGCTTCGGCACTTTCTCAGCGACCCGCGCCCGCGGGTCGCGCGACCTGCGCCCGCGGGTCACACGACCTGCGCCCGCGGGTCGCTGGGAATCTCGGAGAAAGAAACGGAAACACAGGACAGTGAAATCACATTCCAAGGCTCCGATTCGTCAGTTATTCTTTTTCTGGAAGCGGGTGATAGCCTCTTGTTGGTGGGAGGAGGCTGAGGGGAGGAGACTTTTAGGTAGTCTCTTCCATCGCTCGTTTGAAAGACACAACGATGTTCCTCTCAAATGTTTCTTCGGTGAATTCTTCCATGAATTTCTTGTAACCAGCCCTGCCCATTCTCTGGCGGAGTGAAGCATCTTCCAGCAGTTGGCATAGGGCGTCTGCTGTTGCTTGAGCATCTTCAGGCTCAACAACAAAACCATTTTCTCCATTGATTATTTCATCAGGAATACCACCGAAATTGGTTGTAACAATAGGCAACTGATAATTCATGGCTTCCAGATTGACCAACCCAAACGTATCACAGAAGGTGGGAAAGGCAAAAATGTCTGCTTGTAAGAAACTTTTCTGCTTGGCCTCACCATATTTTGGACCATTATATCTTACGCAATGGGATAAATTCCTGGCTTCGACCTCTTGATTGAAACGTTCAGAGTTTAGCTCTTTAGTTTCGCTCCCAACAAAGTCGCAGACAAAGGGAATACCTTTCTCGGATAGAATCTTTAAGGCGTCCAGTAAGACATATACTCCTTTGTCTATCATGAGGTTTGATAGGAAAAGAATGTGCGGAATCTTATTCGGTCTTCGCTTGCACTCATCGTAAGATATTGGCTTGATACCATTGGGGCAAATTATTATCTCCTCGCGCTTGACTACTCGCTCAATATCTGGATATAAATACCACGAGAGTAACAGAACCTTGGTGTTTCTATATACAAGGGGCAGTAACCAGCGATAGATAGGACGGTCCACATCTTTGGCCATCCCTCTATTGTGCTGATGGATGAGAATCTTCCTCCTAAACAACTTGCACAGCAACACAAACGGGGCATCCTTCAGAAACCCAGAGCCATGACAGGTAATGGCACAATAACACAAGTCGTATCTATGTGTGAGTAGCAGGCCAAGGGTTTTAAGAAAAGATACGAGGAAGCGTATTGTTTTTTGGAGGGTAAGCCACAGTCCCCCTTTGCCAATCTCACACATCTTGCGGGATGTGCTGATATTGACAAAATCCCCATCAAAGGCTTCATTGACCACCTTACTATTTCTGATTTGCTCGCTGACCATTGCAGAGCCATGGATGGGGGGAGGCAGAGGAGCAAGATATAAGATGCGAGGCAGGGATGCTTTAGACATACTGCTTGTTATTATCAATTTATGTTTTATCTATTCTATCCATATAGGCTTCAGATTATCTAGTAACCATCATTCCTACAAATGTTTGTTTCTCCAATCTTATTTGTAAATCATATACATTATTCTGCTCCAGATACGTTTAGGAATAGAATGATACGAGAGGGCTGCTTTCCTAAAGTGAGGCTTCATTGTAATAGTGGCAGGAAACTTGAAATCTGTTTTATTAGAGGAGTCAAACTCAAATTTGAATCTGCTATATCTTCTACAGTTTGTACCTCCTCCATCAAACCCCCTGTTGTCAATCTTGCTTATGACGGGAAATAAAGAAAGTTTGTCCTGAAGGAATTGAGAGAAGCAGAAACGAATAGCCCAAGATTTATTTCTTCCTTCTTTCCATCCTTTCAGCATACCAAAAGAATCAGAGCCTCCCCACCTATTAAAGGCAGACTTGAAAGATTGAATTTTCTCCCAATCTTTTAGATCCCAATCAACACTGTGCCAACGGTCTGACCACGTTGCCCACCCCCAAGAAGAGGAGCGAACACAAAAATACGAATCGCAGTCGTAATCTTTAGGGCACTTCACTTTGTTGCTATATCCACAAATTGAAAAAACTCTTTGTTCATCCTCATACTTATCCAGACCTTGATTCATGAATGACAGACAGTTGTTGGACAGAATAAGATCGTCCTCAATAACGATGGCTCTGCCAAACTTATTGATTACTTCTGTAACTCCCGAAATTATAGAAGGACTGAGCCCTTTATTAACTTCTGAAAAATGAACTGTGACGCTTTTGAATCCAACTATAGCCTTTACGTATTCCTGAACAGCCTTGACCTTTTCCGCTTCTCCCTCTTTACCATGACGAGCTCCGTCAACAAATACAAAGAGGTCACTCTCCGCCGCTTCCGTATTTCGCAAGACAGAGGATACTGTAGCCTTTAAGGATTCCAGTCTATTAAAAGCAAATATTATGATAGGAGCATATTTCATAATGGCGTGATGGCTAATCCAAAATACATTTAAGGTTGTATGGCTGCCAAGATATTTCGCAAACGATTTACTCCAGCCTGGAATGTAAACAGACGTTGGTAGGTATGGAGGATATCGTTTCGTTTCAGTGCTAGATGCTTGTATTGCTCCAAAGCTTGGCGGAAGGATTGCGGGTCGGAGTAGGGGAGTAGGCAACCTTGTTCCACAAATTGGTCGTAGCCGCGCGCTGAAACCTTGTGGGCAATGACAGGCAGACCATTCTTCAATCCATCCATCACTCGAAGTTTGACACCTCCGCCGAGGTCAACGGGACAAATGTAGCAGGTTGCCTTTTGCAGGTAAGGAGCCATGGAAACAGGTGAGGGAATCAATTCTATCCCCCGTTCCTTGCATAGTTGGGTGAGGGGATTGTCGGGATTCTTGCCTGCAATGGTAAGATGGGCTTCGGGAACAACCGCTTTCAAGATGGGGAAGTATGAGTTTAGCCATGGGAGGAGGGACTGCCTTGTTTGGACTGCGCTCAGATTCCCTGTAATAATGAAATGATTTGCTTTAGCACTGGTCTCGTTCAAAGTCGGAGGCTGATGAGAAGCGTATTCAAAAACTCCCAATAATGCGAAATTATCGGTACGCCCATTGGTAAATGCTTTGCTAAGCAAGAGCATATCTTGACGACTCAGTACAAGGTTCAAATCCGCCTTCTGCACAGCCTCGCGCTCCACTCTCTCTATCCAGAATAAATCTATAGGGCGAAGGATGGCTGGCGAATTATCGCGTACATACTCATATTCGTAATTGTGATGGATAACGATAACCCTTAATCCGTAACGATGGGCCACATCAATCAAGCGGAACGATGTCTTGCTATTATCAAAGACAACAATATCAAATATGCCAGAGGCGAGGAAGTCTTGAGCCACATCTTCATAGCGATGAACCTTGCCCCTAAAGATATTCAAGCCTTTCTGCCATTTGGATATATTATATGTGACAG
>SFID01000135.1 GCA_004555425.1 Bacteroidales bacterium | reverse complement strand
TCTTCGCTAGTACAAAGATAATACATTTTTCGGCGAAATGCAAATCCATTTAACATATCGCAACAGTTTGCGAAATGTTAAAAGACGAGTTTTGCACAAGTGAGGCTCCGCGATGTATTATATTACGAGGGCCTACGCTAATCGCCTTGCAGCATAGAAACTGAAGCATTCCGCGGCACCAAGGTCGAACTTTCGGCGGTGCATTTTCGCTGGATGGGAACGTGGCACACCGAATCAGGCGGAAACGTTCAAGCCACCCCTAGACAAGGTGGGCGATAAGTTCTTCGCGGTCGCCAGGCAGGAGGTCGATGACGGGAATCTCAATCATCGTGTAGCAACCAGGCTGCTGGCGCATGGCGGCACGGGCCACACAGACGAGCACCTGGCCCGTGAGGGCGGGGTTGTTGATGCGCATATTAAACTCGAAGAGCTGATTCTGCGTGCGGCCGCTCACGCCCTTGCGGGTGAGGTTGACGCCGTGGCCCATATCTATCACATCGTCCACACAGGGCACCTGCAGGACGTGCGTCTCGTCGTTGACGAAATAGGGGTCGGCCTTGATGGCGGCTGCCACCGTTTCGAAATCGTGGCCTTCCTCAATCTCCACATAGACCATGCGGCGATGAATGCCCGTGCCCGTGGGGATGGTCATGGAGAGGGCGGCCTTCACACCGGGAATGGCCTTGACGGCAACAGTGTGGCCCATCGACATACCGGGACCGAAGTTGGTATAGGTGATACCCTTGGGCGCGATGGCCTGAAGGAGGGTGCGCACGATGCTGTCGCTACCTGGGTCCCAGCCTGCGGAAATGATGCTCACCGCACCTGCGGCCTTGGCACTCTCGTCGAGCGAGCGGCGGAGCTGGGTGATTTGGGTGTGGATGTCGAAACTATCCACCGTGTTGATGCCGAGGGCGAGGATTTCCTTGGCATAGGTTTCCACGCTGCGGGTGGGTGTGCAGAGGAGGGCCACATCAACTTGGCCCAGCTCGCGAATGTCGCTAACAACGGGCAGACCGGCCAGTTCGGCGGGGCAATTCTTGGCACCCTGACGGCGCACTACGCCTGCAACTTCAAAATCGGGGGCCTCCTGCAGGGCTTGGAGGGCATAGTGGCCAATGTTGCCGTAACCTACTACGGCGGCTCTAATCTTCTTCATAGGGATGAATGGGGGTGTAATGGTTTGCTGGGTTAGTATCGTTTTTTTAGGGGGGAGCCCCAATAGAAATCTAAATAACAGGGCGCGCGGGCATCGCGGTGTTTTTTTAAAACACGAATGTTTCGAATTTATCGAATGCTGAAGAGTGTGTTTTCTTTTTTCCACCACGAATGATTCTAATTTTGGCAGGGTAGACTACTCTCACCTGCATTCGTGTAATTCGAATAGATTCGTGTGAAGCACGAATCGAATTGTTCCTTCAGTTAGCCTCTCAGCCACATTCGAAAAATTCGGGTTATTCGTGTTAAAAAACAGGTTGTTATCTAGAAGAAATTGGGGGAAAAGAAAGAAGCAAACAAGATAATCCGCTGCTCGCTGCGCTATGTGGGCAGCAGAAGGTGGGTTTATCTTGTTTGCTTCTTCATAACAGGTCGTTTATGCATTGCCTTCGGGCATTCCAAACGGCGTGGCGGTGCGGCCACCCTGAGGCTGGGGCTCGGCGCCGGGCAAGTTGATAGGACCGAAGCTCTTCTCGTACTTCACAATGTTGTCCTGAAGAGCAAAGAGCAGGCGCTTGGCGTGCTCGGGAGCGAGGACGATGCGGCTCTTGACGTTGGCCTTGGGCACGCCGGGCAGGACGCGGATAAAATCCAGCACTACCTCGGCACTGCTGTGGGTGATGATGGCGAGGTTGGCATAAGTACCCTCTGCCACCTCGGGAGAGAGTTCAATTTTCAGTTGGTTGTCGTGGTTCTGATTTTCCATTTTTGATATTGTATTCAATGATTATTTTGCAAAATTGGACTTGCAAATATAAGGAAAGGCTATGGATTAGCAAAGGCGAGGTCGCTTTTTCTACGAAAAATTCAGCCCATTTTGCGGCATTTTGCGGCATTTCTCGGAAACGGGTTGGAAAGGAAGCACGTTATCTAATAGGAATTTGTACCTTTGTGGCAGAAAGTTCCACACCTATATAATAGATACTTGGGGCTACATTATTAACCTTACACATTTCACAAGTATGAAGAAAATCTTTACTCTAACCGCGCTGAGCCTTCTCGTGCTGAGCGCCAACGCGCAGGTGACCGCACACAAGTTCTTCGACAACTGGTCCATCGGAGTCAACGGCGGCGTAGTCACCAAGACAGTAGGCAAGACCTCGTTCGATGATTTCGGCCGCGTGGCTGGTCTCGAACTGACGAAGCAGATTACTCCCGTATGGGGCCTCGGTTTTGAGGGAGAAGCTGGATTCAAGACGACTGGTTTCAAGACCATCGTGGACAATACCAACGTCAACCTCTTGAACAAAGTGAACTTCACCAACTGGTTCTGCGGATACAAGGGCGTGCCCCGCGCCTTCGAACTGGAAGGTATTGTAGGCGTCGGATTCAACCACTACTTTGAGGGCAGCGCCGTGAAGAACCACAACGAGTTCACCTCGAAGATGGGTCTGAACTTCAACTTCAACGTTGGACAGAAGAAGGCATGGACCATCGCCCTCAAACCCGCTATTATCTACGGACTTGGCGACAACAAGTACAACGTCAACAACTCCGTAGTGGAACTGACCGCCGGCGTGGCCTACCACTTCAAGACAAGCAACGGCAAACACCACTTCGTGAAACCCCAGCTCCACAACCAGAGCCAGATTGACGCCCTCAACGCCACCATCAACGGCCTGCGCAGCGACGTAGAACAGAAGGACGGAAAAATCAACGACATGAACCGACAGATTCGCAACCTACAGAACCAGCTCAACGATGCACGCAACCGCAAGCCCATCGTAGAAACTGTGGAGGTGCACACGAAGTCGGAAAAGATGACCCTTGAATCCGTCATCACCTTCCGCCAAGGCAAGACAATCGTTGACGCTGCCCAGCTGCCCAACGTAGAGCGCATTGCCACCTACATGAAGAACCACAAGGACTGCAAGGTCATCATCAAGGGTTACGCTTCGCCCGAAGGCAATCCCGAAATCAACACCCGCCTCGCCCGCGAACGCGCCGAAGCCGTCAAGAACATCCTCATCAACAAGTATGGCATTGCCGCCAACCGCATCACTGCCGAAGGCCAAGGCGTAGGCAATATGTTCAGCGAGCCCGACTGGAACCGCGTTGCCATCTGCACGCTCGAGGAAAGCAAGTAATCCCATCCCATCATTCCTCCTAACGGTGCAAGGCAAGCAAAGGAATTGCGGTTCAATGAATCCTTAGACACAAGAACAATAAAGGAATGAAACCCACCCGCGTGGGGCTGTGCCAAAAGCAAGAGGCACAGCCCCACGCATTTTTTCCGCCATCCCTTTATCTCCCTCCCTACAACAAAAAGGCCCAAAAGTGCAGCGCGCCCAAGGCGCGCTGTAAGTGCAAGGAAAGACAATCCAACACCAACCCTGCACGCCGCCTGTAAGGCAACCACCCGAAAAAAAATCTCACGAAGTCATTCGTGAGATAATAATTTCATGGTGTCCATAAACGTTTTTTCAAAAGGGTTGTGTATATTCGCCATTGATTTGAGAGCCGACAGGCACTCGGATTGGCATTGCATAAGGAGTATTCCTTTATTCATAATTAGAAGGATTAGAGACTTCTAATTTACCGAATTATCGATTTATGAAGAATGATGTTTCAAACAAATTAGACCAGCTGTCTGTAACCATCCAAAAGCAGCCGACTGGGAAGCGCAAAAAATTAGAAAGATATTAGAAATGACGCTGAGCAAAAAGAAGCGCCGCTGAGGAGAAACTTTCTCCAAAGCGGCGCTTGCTCTTAAAAGGGCGGCGGCTACCTACTCTCCCGCTATACGCAGTACCATCGGCGCGGACGGGCTTAACTTCTCTGTTAGGAATGGGAAGAGGTTCAAGCAAATTAGCCATAGAGGGCAAATATACCGCAAGCCCAAGTAATAGCTAAATACCAAGCATAGCACAAAAAAACAATGCTACCTACAAACTATCGTCATCCTCATAATCCTCGTCATCCTCAAATTCAAGCACCTGGGCCAATCCATCGTAAAGCCCAGGGAATCGTCTCCTCTCAAAAGGCTTGGATTCTTCATTATCAGACTCCATACTACTAATCATATTATGAAGATAGGCTAAATATTCTTTATTAAAAGCATTCTGACCCTCCAATACATATATCTGCATACGGAGTTTTTCTATTTCTGACATCTGTTTCATTCCACAAAGGTAAGAATATTTAAATAGACAGTCACCACTATAACCAAATAATATAACATCCCTACTTATTTTTTCCGAAAATTGCAAAGGGCTTGACTGCAGGAAAAACGGCAAACTAAATACTGAACTTGGGTTAAAAAGTCAACCGCAGTACCCTTATTGGTTTGTCGGCACCACAATATAGATTATTGTCAAAGGCAATCTCGCCAGTAGGCTTGAATCCGCATTTCTCCATCACTCGTCCCGAAGCACGATTATCAATGAAATGTCCGCTAATGAGCGACTTAATGTTAGTAGTATTGCGGATATGCGTTATCATCAGTCGAAGAGCCTCGGTGCAGATAGCCTTACCCCAATACGGCTTGCCTACCCAATAGCCCACCGTCGGCTCTCCGTCCAAAGCAGGGAGAGAGCAGTCACACGACGGACCGTAGCCAATGGCTCCTATTGCCTCGCCAGTCTCATTCCATACGATTGCCCATGTGGTAGGATTGTGAAACACGGTGCGGATTATCTCTAAACTCTCCTCCTCAGAAAGATGCGGAGCCCATCCTGCCTGCGGTCCAACCTCTGGATCACTTGCATACTTATACAAAGCCTTGGCGTCTGTTTCAAGCCAAGGACGAAGGGTTATTCTTTCCGTTTTCATCCTCTCATAATTATTATTTTAGGCCTATTAGTCAAAAATTCAGGAGTGCAACTGATGATTTGAAGTGATGCTGAGGAAAAAGTAGCACCGCTGAAATGTAATGTAACCATCCGAAAGCAGTCGACTGGGAAGCGCAAAAAAATTAGAAAGATATTAGAAATGACGCTGAGCAATTAGAAATGGCGCTGAGCAATTAGAAATGGCGCTGGTCAAAAAGGAGTGCCGCTGAGGAGAAACTTTCTCCAAAGCGGCACTCAATCTAAAAGGGCGGCGGCTACCTACTCTCCCGCTATACGCAGTACCATCGGCG
>SFID01000022.1 GCA_004555425.1 Bacteroidales bacterium | reverse complement strand
AAGCCAAGAAAATTTCCGCAAAAGCATTTAGAAAATCCGCAAAAGCATCTAGAATTTCCAACTTCCGATGTATTTCTTCCTTTATAATGGCCAAAAAAAGAGGAAAAAACCCCGTGTTCAGGGCTCTTTCCTCTTCGCTAGTACAAAGATAATACATTTTCGCGCGAAATGCAAATCGCTTTAACATTTCGCAACATTCCGTGAAATGTTAAAAGACGAGTTTTGCACACCCTGGCCTCCGCGATGTGTTATATTACGAGGCGGGATTTGTAGGTGGGCCTTCCGATGCGCGCCCCTTATGTTGTTTTTCGCACGTAGGGGGATAATGTCTCAAAGAATTGTAGTAACTTTGCCTGCCTAAGGGCTGTGCTCATGTTGCCCATCAATCAAGAAATATTATGACCGCAGAAGAAAAAATCAAGTTGGAAGAGCGCATCATCGAAGTGCTCAAAACCGTATACGACCCCGAGATACCTGTTGACGTGTACAACTTGGGACTGATTTATCGCATTGAACTTTCCGACGAGGGCAATCTAGAAGTGGATATGACCCTCACGGCCCCAAATTGCCCCGCCGCGGATTTCATTGCCGAAGACGTGCGGCTGAAATTGGCAGGTATCGAAGGCATCAACGATGTGAAACTCGAACTGGTCTTTGAGCCCGAATGGGATAAGGACATGATGAGCGAAGAGGCAAAACTAGAACTAGGATTTATGTAGCCCCCGCCACACTATATTATATAAGCCACACTATATTATATAGGTAACGCCATATTATATAAGGCCACGCCATATTATATAGGAAGGCAAGACCCCCCAGCCGCCAAGACTATCGAGCCAGCAGCCGTCAGGCTGCGTTGAAACTAGGAAGCCGCAGGCTTCCGTTGAAACTTGAAACTAAGGAGCGCAGCGACTGTTGAAACTAGGTCGCAAAGCGACCATACTTCAAGGTCGCAAAGCGACCGCAGAAACTAGGTCGCGCAGCGACCGCAGAAACCCCAAGTCATGAAAAACATATATTTCCTCTCCGATGCCCATCTGGGCAGCCTAGCCATACCCCATGCGCGTATGCAGGAGCGCCGGTTGGTGAACTTCCTCGACAGCATCAAGCACAAAGCCGCCGCCATCTACCTGCTCGGCGACATCTTTGACTTCTGGCACGAGTACAAGACCGTGGTGCCCAAGGGCTACACCCGCCTGCTGGGCAAGATAAGCGAGCTGACGGACATGGGCGTGGAGGTGCATTTCTTCACGGGCAACCACGACCTGTGGGTGGGCGACTACCTGCAAGAGGAATGCGGCGTCACGCTCCACACGAAGAGCAGCGTGGTGGACATCTACGGCAGCCTCTTCTACCTGAGCCATGGCGACGGGCTGGGCAGCAAGGACCGCAAGTTCAAGCTCCTGCGCGGCATCTTCCACAATCGCCTGTGCCAACGCCTCTTCGCCAGCATCCATCCCCGCTGGGGCATGGCCTTTGGCCTGGAATGGGCACGCCGCAGTCGCATGAAACGCGAAGACGGCAAGGAACCGCCCTATCAAGGCGAGGACCGCGAGGAACTCGTCATCTTTGCCAAGGACTACCTCCGCTCGCACCCCGACATCAACTTCTTCATCTTCGGCCATCGCCACATTGAACTCGACCTAATGCTCCAGCGCACCTGTCGGATGCTTATCCTCGGCGACTGGATTTCGCAGTTCTCCTATGCCGTGTTCGATGGCGAGCACCTTTTCCTCGATTCCTTTATTGAGGGCGAGAGTCAACCCTAGTTTCGAAGATAGAAACACTACCTTCCGTTGAAAGCAATTTTATAGTTTCTACTTTATCATACCCCCCTATGTATTTTCTGACCGCCTCTCATATTGTCAAGCGTTACGCCGAGCACGTTGCCCTCGACGATGTCAGCATTCAGGTGCCGCGCGGAAAAGTTTTCGGACTGCTCGGCCCCAACGGTGCGGGCAAGACCACCCTCATCCGCATCATCAATCGTATCACAGCCCCCGACAGCGGCGAAGTCATCTTTGACGGCCATCCCTTTGCGCCCGAGGACGTGGCGCGCATTGGCTATCTGCCCGAAGAGCGTGGGCTTTACAAGAAAATGAAAGTAGGCGAGCAGGCCATCTACCTGGCCCGCCTCAAAGGGCTCACTGCCGCCGAGGCCAAAGAACGCCTCACGTATTGGTTCAACAAGTTTGAGATTATGCCCTGGTGGGACAAGAAACTCGAAGAACTCTCCAAGGGTATGCAGCAGAAGGTGCAGTTCATCATCACCATCCTCCACGAGCCGCCCCTCCTCATCTTCGACGAACCCTTCTCGGGTTTCGACCCCGTCAATGCCGACCTGCTCAAGCGCGAAATCCTTGAACTGCGCGACAAGGGCCACACCGTCATCTTCTCCACCCACAACATGAGTTCCGTTGAAGAGGTGTGTGACGACATCGCCCTTATCAACCATTCGCACGTGGTGCTGAGCGGCAATGTGCAAGAGGTGAAGAGCCGTTTTCGCACAGGCATCTACGAAGTCGTGACGCCCGGAGAAATCATAGCCAACCCCACGCTCTACGAACTGTGCGAGCGACAGACCCGTTCGGGCCTGAACCACTACCGCTTGAAGGCCGTGGGCGACACCGCCAATGCCACCCTCATCGCCGCCCTAGCCCAGCAGGTGGACATCCGCACCTTCCGCGAGTGCGTTCCCTCCATGCACGACATCTTTATCCAGACCGTGGGCGCCGATGCTGCGACCCCCAAAACCAACAATGCTTAACCCCTTCCCGCCATGAGCAAGATTTGGATTATCATACAGCGCGAATTTATGACGCGCGTCAAGAAAAAGTCGTTCATCCTGCTGACCATCCTCATGCCCTTCATCTTTGCGGCCCTCATCATGGTTCCCCTTATGCTGGCCACCATTGAGGGCGATGAGCAGAAGACCGTGATGGTCGTTGACAAGACGGGCCGCTATGTGGGTAGCCTCAAATCAACGGCCAACTACGCCTTCGTGCCCACAGCAGACAATAAGGACGAATTTTACACCGAAGACAGCGAGGTGGAAGCCGTCGTGCAGATAACCGCCGACCTGGCCAAAAATCCCACGGCCGTCACCATCTATTCGCCGCGCGAGGTCAAGGCCGAGCTCCTGAGCTATGTGGAAACCTGCCTGGGCGAACAGGTGCGCCGCGAAAAGCTTTCCGCCTACAATATTCCCGAACTGGAAACCATCATTGCCGACATACAGACCGATTTCCACATAGCCACGGTGAAGCGCAACGCCGAGGGCGACGAGACTTCCTCCAACACGTACATCGCCATGACCGCGGGATTCATCTTCACCTTCCTCATCTATATGTTTGTGATGAGCTACGGCGGCATGGTCATGCAGAGCGTGATGGAGGAAAAGACCAATCGCATTGTCGAACTGATGGTGTCGAGCGTGAAACCCTTCCAACTGATGATGGGCAAGATTATCGGCGTGGCCCTCGTGGGCTTCGTGCAGCTGGCCATTTGGGGCGTGATGCTCAGCATTATCTTGCTGGTTTGCGGCAGCGTCTTCGGCCTCTCAACTGCGCCCGCTGTGCCCGCTGTGGCAGGCGCTGACGCCCAGATGGCCGCTGTGGCCCAGCAGGCTGGCGGTGGCGAGGCCGCCGAGATTATGTCCGCGCTGATGGGTCTGCCTTACGCAGAACTCGGCATTATGTTTGTGCTCTACTTCGTCGGCGGTTACCTGCTCTACGCCTCCTTCTTTGCCGCCGTCGGAGCCAGCATCAATGCCCAAGAGGATAGTTCGCAGTTCATTATGCCCGTGGTGCTTATTATGGTCTTTGGCCTCTATGCCGCTATGTATAGTGCGGAGAATACCAACGGCCCGTTGGCCTTCTGGGCCAGCATATTCCCGCTGACGTCGCCCATCGTCATGATGGTGCGCATCCCCTTCGGTGTGCCCTGGTGGGAAGAGGTGCTCTCCCTCGGCCTCCTCTTTGCCACCTCGATGGCCTTCGTGTGGATCAGTGCCCGCATCTATCGCGTCGGCATCCTCATGTATGGCAAGAAACCCTCCCTGCGCGAAATGCTCAAATGGGTGCGCTGGCGATAGACAGCCAGTTTTGTTCTACCCAATAATTGGGGCGGGAATCTTCTCCCAAAAGCCCCCAATATTATTCCATTCCGCCGAATCCCCCTCGCATGGTTTGTAAATCTTGAAACGTTCCTTAGAAAAATCGTATTTTTGTCCCGTGAATGTGCGTCTGAAATTCTTCAAAGTACTTCCACAGTTCCCCATTCGGAAGCCCCTCATCATCTTCTTGCTGCTCCTCCTCTGCGCCCCGCTGGCGGTGCAAGCCGATGAGGATGCGGGCAAGTTTGTGCTGGTGATTGATGCCGGCCATGGAGGGCACGACCCTGGTGCCGTGGGTACCATCTCCAAGGAGAAGAATATCAATCTCAACGTGGCCCTGGCCTTCGGACGACTGGTCGAAAGCAACTGCGCCGATGTGAAAGTTATCTACACGCGCAAGACCGATGTATTCTTGCCCCTGCAACGCCGTGTGGATATTGCCAACCAGAACAAGGCCGACCTCTTTATCTCCATCCACACCAATTCGGCGGGGGACAACAAGTCCGTTCAAGGGGCGGAGACCTATACTCTCGGTATGGCTCGCGCGCAAGCCAATCTCGAAGTGGCCAAGCGCGAGAACGGTGTCATCACCTACGAGGCAGGCTACAAGGAAACGTACCAAGGCTTCGACCCCAAGAAGGTGGAGAGTTACATTATCTTTGAATTGATGCAGGACCAGTACATGCAGCAGAGCGTGGAACTGGCGCGACTCATTCAGGGTCAGTACAAGCACCACGCAGGCCGCAAAGACAAGGGCGTGCATCAGGCCGGTTTCCTCGTACTCCGCAATGCCTCGATGCCCTCCGTGCTGACCGAACTCGGTTTTATCTCCACGCCCCACGAGGAGCAGTATCTCACTTCCGAGGCGGGCGTGCGCCAGATGTCGCAGAGCCTCTACAACGCCTTCGTCAAATATCGCCAGCAGCACGGTGCGCCCGCCTCGGCCGCTCGCACGATTCCCCGTGAAAAGACAGCGCCCGAACCCGCCGCCAAGCCCGAACCCGCGCCTGCCGAAGCCGACAAAAAACAAGGGGACAAAAATACCGAAGCCAAGCAGCCTGCCAACCGAAAAGCGGAGCCCGAGAAGCAGAAACCAGCAGCCGAGAAGCAGAAACCAGCAGCCGATAAGGAAAAACCCACATTCCACGTGCAAATCCTCACGGCCGATCGCCAACTCTCGGAGACCGACGCCCGCTTCAAGGGATTGAAGCCCATTCGCTCCTATCGCGACAAGGGACTCTATAAACATATATATGGAGCGACCAACGACTACAACGAGGCGCGCCGCCTCCAACGTACTGCCGCCGAGTTCTTCCCCGATTGCTTCATCATCGCCCTGATGCGAGGCGAACGCATAGATCTGCAAAAGGCAAGGGAACTCAATCGCAAATAAAGCGTAGATTGCGCCCACGGCAACCCTTCCCGTGAGGAGGCAATGCGCTCATACCAACCATTCGAACCAATAAAAACGAACAGATATGAAATTTCTGACCAAAGAAGTAAAGATTGCCTTGACAGCCATCACAGCTGCTGTGCTGGTGTTCATCGGTGTCAACTTTCTGAAAGGCATCAACATCTTTCAGTCAAGCAATACGTACTACGTGAAGTTTAAGAACGTGGGCGGATTGGTCGTTTCCAATCCCGTCTATGCCAACGGCTATCCCGTAGGTATCGTTCGCGACATTCAGTATGACTACCAGAACTCCGAGAAAGTGGTTGTACAGGTGGAATTGGACGACGAAATGCGTGTGCCAAAAGGCACTTGCGCGGAGTTGGAAAGCGAACTGATGGGCGGCGTCAAGATGAATCTCATCCTGGGACCCAACCCGACGCAGCATCTTGTGCCCGGCGACACCCTCACGGGCGGACCCAGCCACGGCGTAATGGCCCAGTTGGAGACCGCTATGCCCGAAGTGCTGGCCCTCGTGCCCAAACTGGACTCCATCCTTGTGAATCTCAATCGCCTGACGGGCGACCCTGCCCTTGCACATACCTTGCAGAATGCCGAAAGCCTCACGGCCAACCTCAACCAGGCTTCGCGCCGCCTCAACAGCCTTATGGCCAACGACCTGCCTGTGACCTTGGGCAAACTCAACCGCACGCTCGACAACGCCGAACGCCTTACGGGCAATCTGGCTGCCGTTGATGTGCAGACAACGATGCAGAGCGTCAATAGCACGCTGGCCGATGCGCAGCAGTTTGTCAATCAGCTCAACGGTATGACGACCGACCTGAGTCGCAAGATGACGAGCACGGACAACACCCTCGGCCTCTTTCTCAACGACCGCGGCGTCTACGACAACCTCAACGGCACTTTGCAGAGCGCAGACTCCCTCCTCATCGACCTCAAAGCCCATCCCAAACGCTACGTTCACTTCTCCATATTTGGCAAGAAGGACAAATAACCGCGCACACCTATGCCCAGAATCCTCGCTTCGATTCTCCTGACTGCCTTCCTGCTTACGCTCCCCGCTGTGGGGCGCAAGCGTGAGCCGATTCGCTATGTGTCGGCCGACAGTGTTGTGGTGTGGAGCGATGGGACCGACATCCAGAGCCGCGCCCTGGCCGTTGATGAGCGGTTGCGGCCGCGGCCGTCATCGTATGAGCCGCCGCGGGGCAAGCAGTTGCGAACTGTTCGGCAGGTCTGGCAGCGCGAGCAGATGCCCCAGCTTAATGTGGTCGGCTCGCTCGGCGAAAATCTCAGCCACGAGCAGGGCACGCAGGCCGCCAACGTGCTTTATGCCGCTATGAAGCAATACCCATTCGACGGGCAGGCACAATGGTTTGACATCATCGAACGCACACTCTGGAATGCCCTCCTTCATCAGTGCGCTGCGCCCCAACCGAGCGCAGAGCAGCACGTGGCGGCGCAGGCCATCGTGGACGGGATGAGCGGCATCTACGCTACGGACAACGAGGGTATATACGTGAATCTCTTTGTCAATAGTAGCGCCCACATTTGTACCGACCAGTACAATATATATATAGACCAACTGACACCGATGCCCCTCGAAGGACGTGTCAAGATACGCATCACGTCGCCCGGCATGAACCAACGCCATTTCCTACTGCGCATCCGCATTCCCCAGTGGGCCATCAGCGAGTCCGTGCGAACGGCAGAAATGGGTGGAATGGCCCGTTCCGCTGATTTGCCAGCGCAGAAGAACAGCACCAACACAGGAAGCGAAACGGCCCAAGGCCCCTTGCCGCAACTCTACGTCAACGGCCGCGCCGAGGATGTGCCCATGGCAAATGGCTACTGGGTGATTGCGCGAAAATGGAACAGCGGCGACGAGGTCTTCTTCGACCTGCCGATGACACCGCGCTTCATCCGCCGCACCTATGAGCCAGGCCGTGCCACGGGAAGCACCAAGCGGTCGCGCCCCGTCCGTCAGATAGCCGTTCAGCGAGGCCCCCTCATCTACGCCACCAGCGCAGCCGAGGCCCGCACGCACTATTTCACGAAGAACGCCGCCCTCACCATCGCCGAGGCAGGCACACCGTGGGGCAATCCGCAGTTGGCAGGCAGCCTCTATGACGACCGCAGCGTTCCCGCCGATGCTTCTGCGCCCCAGACGAGCGTGCTCCTGACGCCCTGGTCCGACATTCGCCACGACGATGCCGCCATCTGGTTGCGCGAAATCCGCTAATAACGAGTGCCAAACTGCTGGGACTCGTTATTTTTTTGTAAATTCGCAGCCGAAAATAAAACATCAAAAAAAATATGACAGCCAACGAAATACGCGAATCGTTCAAACGATTCTTTGAGGAGCAGGGCCACCTCGTGGTGCCTTCGGCTCCGATGGTCATCAAGGATGACCCCACGCTTATGTTTACGAACGCCGGAATGAACCAGTTCAAGGACATCATTCTGGGCAATGTTGAACCCAAATCTCGCCGTCAGTGCGACTCGCAGAAGTGCCTCCGCGTTTCGGGAAAGCACAACGACCTCGAAGAAGTGGGCCACGACACGTACCACCATACGATGTTCGAAATGCTGGGCAACTGGAGTTTCGGCGATTATTTCAAGAAGGAAGCCATCCGCTGGGCCTACACCTACCTGGTGGACGTCCTGAAAATCGATCCCAAGGACCTCTACGTGACGGTCTTTGAGGGCAGCGAAGAGGAAGGCCTCAGCCGCGACGACGAAGCCGCAGGCTATTGGGAGGAATTCTTCCCCAAAGACCATATCATCAATGGCAACAAGCACGACAACTTCTGGGAAATGGGTGACACGGGTCCCTGCGGTCCTTGCTCCGAGATTCACATCGACGACCGCCCCGAGGAAGAAAAGGCTGCCCTTAGCGGTGCCGAATTGGTCAACAAGGACAATCCCCAGGTTATCGAAATCTGGAACCTCGTCTTTATGCAGTACAACCGCAAAGCCGATGGCTCGCTCGAACCCCTGCCTGCCAAGGTCATAGATACGGGAATGGGCTTCGAGCGTCTGGTGCGCGTGATGCAGGGCAAGAACTCCAACTACGATACTGACATATTCCAGCCCATCATTCGCAAGATTGGCGAACTCAGCGGCTTTGAATATGGTCGCGAGGAGAAGATTGACGTGGCCATGCGCGTCATCGCCGACCACCTGCGCGCCATCGCTTTCAGTATTGCCGACGGCCAGTTGCCCTCCAACGCCAAGGCGGGCTACGTCATCCGCCGCATCCTGCGCCGCGCCGTTCGCTACGCCTACACCTTCCTTGGCCAGCGCGAAGCCTTTATGTACAAACTCCTGCCCACGCTCGTTGAGGAGATGGGACATGCTTATCCCGAACTGCCTGGTCAGCAGCAGCTCATCAGCCGCGTGATGAAGGAGGAGGAAGAGTCCTTCCTGCGCACACTGGCCACGGGTATCAACCTGCTGGAAAGCGTGATGGATCAGACGAAGCAGGCAGGCCAGACCGTGGTGGACGGCACGAAAGCCTTTACCCTCTTCGATACGTACGGCTTCCCCTTCGACCTGACGGAACTCATCTGTGCCGAGAACGGCCTGAGTGTTGACGAGGCCGCCTTCAACGCCGAGATGCAGAAGCAGAAGGATCGTGCACGCAACGCTGCCGCCGTGGAGACCGACGACTGGGTGGTACTCAGCGAAGGCGAAACGAAGTTCGTCGGCTGGGACGAGACGGAGTACGACTGCCATATCCTCCGCTACCGCCGCGTGCAACAGAAGAAACAAACGTTCTATGAACTCGTGCTCGACGCTACGCCCTTCTACGCCGAAATGGGTGGACAGCAGGGCGACCAGGGCGTGCTCGTGAGCGAAACGGAAACCGTGGAAATCTTCGACACGAAGCGCGAGAACAACCTGCCGCTCCATCTCACGAAGAAACTGCCCGAGAATCCCGCGGCTACCTTCCACGCCAAAATAGATATCCAAGCCCGCCACGCCAGCGAGGCCAACCATACCGCCACCCACCTGCTCGACCAGGCCCTCCGCGAGGTGCTGGGCACACACGTAGAGCAGAAGGGTTCGCTCGTTACGAGTGAGTACCTGCGCTTTGACTTCAGCCATTTCCAGAAGGTGACGCGCGAAGAGTTGCGCCAAGTGGAGCGCATCGTCAACGCCCGCATACGTCAGGACATCCCCTTGCAAGAGCACCGCGACGTGCCTCTTGAAGAGGCCAAGAAACTGGGAGCCATCGCCCTCTTCGGCGAGAAATACGGCGACCGCGTCCGCGTGATTCAGTTTGCCGACAGCGTTGAGTTCTGCGGCGGTTGCCACGCCAAGAGCACGGGCCGCATCGGCCTTATCCGCATTCTGAGCGAAAGCAGTGTGGCTGCTGGCGTGCGCCGTATCGAAGCCATCACGGGGGCTGCCGCCGAGGAGAGCATCTATGCCCAAGAGGACATTCTGCAAGGTTTGCAGGCTTTCTTCAACAACGCCAAGGACCTCAACGCATCCATCCGCAAGACCATCGAAGAGAACGACGGACTGCGCAAACAGGTGGAAGGCTTCGTGAAGGAGCGCATCGTCACCCTGCGCGAGAAGATGGTGAAGAACGCCAAGGATATCAACGGCGTGCAGGTCATCAAGAGCGTCATCCCTGTGCCCATCCGCCCCGACGCGGTCAAGGACCTCGCCTTCCAACTCAGCGGAATGTTGCCCGAGAATATGCTCTGCGCCATCGGCAGCCAGTTTGAGGAGAAACCGCTCCTCACGGTCATGATTAGCAAGAACCTTATCGAAAGCCGCGGGCTGAATGCCGGCCAGATGGTGCGCGAGGCTGCTCGCCTGATTCAAGGCGGCGGCGGTGGGGCTGCCCACTTCGCTACGGCTGGTGGCAAGAAGGTCGATGGCCTTGAGGCTGCCGTTGAAAAGGTAATTGAACTTGCCGACCTGTAACCTTCGATTTCGGACTACGCAAAGCCGAATAATCATAGAGGGGCCAGACTTTTGGTCTGCGCCCCTCTTCTATTTTCCGAATCTTCCCATGTAAGAGAATGCCGTCAGGCTAGCACCGATACACGATTACAAATACATTTTCCAAATATCCGTTTTCCCATGACAGATTTAGAAATTGCCCACAGCACGCCGCTCAAGAATATTGA
Organism: Bacteroidales bacterium; assembly: GCA_004555425.1. GTDB lineage: Bacteria > Bacteroidota > Bacteroidia > Bacteroidales > Bacteroidaceae > Alloprevotella. The sequence continues at coordinate 18,703 of SFID01000022.1, read as the reverse complement.
CGAAGTGGCTGCCTCCATGCAGATTCCTGCCGAGGAGATTGAACACTACGGCAAGCACATTGCCAAACTCCCCCTCCACCTCATCTCCGAGCCCAAAGGCAAACTCATCCTCGTGACTGCCATCACCGCCACCAAGGCGGGCATCGGCAAGACGACCGTTTCCATCGGCCTGGCCCTGGGCCTCAATAAAATAGGAAAGAAGGCCGTTGTCGCCCTCCGCGAGCCTTCGCTCGGTCCTTGCTTTGGTATGAAGGGCGGTGCCGCCGGCGGTGGCCATGCTCAAGTGTTGCCGATGGAGAAAATCAATCTCCACTTCACGGGCGACTTCCACGCTATTACTTCTGCCCACAACATGATTGCGGCCTTGCTCGACAACTACCTCTACCAGCACGCCAAGGACGGCTTCGGCCTGAAGGAAATCCTCTGGCGCCGCGTCCTCGACGTCAACGACCGCTCGCTGCGCTCCATCGTCACGGGCTTGGGCCCCGCCACCAATGGCCTGACCACACAGGCGGGCTTTGACATCACGCCAGCCAGCGAACTGATGGCCATCCTCTGCCTGGCCGCCGACGAGGCCGACCTGCGCCGTCGCATTGAGAATATCCTGCTGGGCTATACCTACGAGGGAAAGCCCTTTACCGTTCGCGACCTGGGCGTGGCAGGCTCCATTATGGTGCTCCTCAAGGACGCTATCCAGCCCAACCTCGTACAGACCACCGAGAATACGCCCGCAGTGGTTCACGGCGGCCCCTTTGCCAATATCGCCCACGGCTGCAACTCGCTCCTGGCCACCAAGATGGCCCTCAGCCATAGCGAATACACCATCACGGAGGCTGGCTTCGGCGCTGACCTCGGCGCTGAGAAATTCTACAATATCCTCTGCCGCAAGAGCGGTCTGCAACCTGCGCTCACGGTCATCGTGGCCACCGCACAGGGCCTGAAGATGCACGGTGGCGTGGCCCTCGACGCTATCAAGAAACCCAATATGGAGGGTCTGCGCAAGGGCCTTGAAAACCTTGACCGCCATGTGCAGAACCTGCGCTCGTTCGGTCAGAGTGTGGTCGTTGTGTTCAATCGTTTCGCCACGGACACGGACGAAGAAATGGCCCTGCTGCGCCACCACTGCGAGGCCGAACTCGGTCTGCCCTTCGTCATCAACAATGCCTATGCCGAGGGCGGCGAAGGCGCAGTGGAGATGGCGCAACTCGTGGTTGATACCATTGAGAAGCATCCCTCGCAGCCCCTCGCCTTCACCTATGCCGACGACGACACCATCCAGCGCAAGATTGAGCGCGTGGCCCAGCAAATCTACGGTGCCGAAGGCGTTGACTTCGCCAAACCCGCCCTCAACCGCATCCGCCTGGCCGAAGCCCACGGTATGTCAGCCTTCCCCGTCTGCATAGCCAAGACGCAATTCTCCTTCTCTGCCGATGCCAAGCAATACGGCGTGGCCAAGAACTTCCGCATCCAAATCAAGGACGTTGTGCTCAACGCCGGTGCAGAAATGATTGTAGCCATAGCCGGCGAAATCCTCCGTATGCCTGGCCTGCCCCGCGACCCGCAAGCCAACCACATTGACTACGTGGACGGCGAGATTATCGGTCTGAGTTGAGGGAGATACTCTAAAAAAGATGCAAGTAAAGTCAAGCGAGGGAACTGCGCCAATCGGGCAGTCCCCTCGCTTTTTATTTATCCAGAGGATTTTGGAGAATTTTAGAGGATTGAAGAGGATTTTATAGGATTGAAATAGGATTGAAGAGGATTGAAATAGGACTGATAATTGGAATTGATTCCTTATATCCTTGACTTTCTTCGTTGCTTTTTGTTCTTGCTCGGTGCTTTCCCGTTTCGCTACGAGGCATTCCCGTTTCGCTTCGGCACTTGGCCAGCGACCCGCGGGCGCGGGTCGCGTGACCTGCGGGCGCGGGTCGCGTGACCTGCGGGCGCGGGTCGTGTGACCTGCGGGCGCGGGTCGCTGGCTATATGCCGAGAAAAAACGGGAATCTCTCTTGCAATTCTTCCCAGACTAGTTCTGGAACCTTCCTATAATTGGATAAAGTGGCCGCTGTGCTTTAAGGTTGTTTTTGATGGAAGGTGGCGTTTCTATTTTGCTTGGATGGTGGCCGCTGTGCTTTAAACTAGTTTTTGATGGAAGGTGGCGTTTCTATTTCGCCGTGATGGTGGCCGCTGTGCTCGTGGTGCTGACCTCGGGGGTAATCCAGAAGACGGGCGCGTCGGTTGTGCTCTTCACGATGATGCTGGCCGAGGTAGGTTCGCTGGTTCCTTGCTTCACGGTGATGCTGCCTGTGCCGAGGTTGGGGGCTGTGAGGAGCGAGAGGCTGTTGCTCACGTTCTTTTCGAAGCGGTAGGTGCAGATGGCTTCGCCGCTGGTGTTGCAGAGGGTGTAGTAGTAGGTGGTGCTGTAACTGGAGGGCGAACTGCCTAGGTAGTAGCCTTGCGAGGCTGAACCGATGCTGGAACTGCTGCCCATACCACCGCCGCCCTGGCTGCCACCTGCGCTGATGGCAATGCCGCCTGTGACGGTGATGTAGGAGTTGTTGTCGCAGTCGATGCCTTCCTCTGGGCTTCCTGCGCCGCTATAGGCAAAGAGGTTGCCGCCCGAGATGGTGATGGCTCCGCTGCGGCCGTAGTTGGAATCCACTGCATCGTTGTTGGTGGCGTAGCAGACGGTGGTGCCGCTGGCGAAGTTGATGATGCCAGGCGAGTTGATGCAGTCATCGTAGCATTGGAAATAGTGGTGGCCACCGTTGATGGTGATGCTCGTCTTGGACTCCAATCCCTCAGCCCCGTTTGAGGCTGTGCTGACGAGGAGCGCGCCGCCGTTGACGGTGATGGTGCCCTGCGCCTTGATGGCCTTGGCCGAAGAACTATTGCTGCTTGATGTGTTGCCGCCAGGGAAGCCGCCCATGCCGCCGCTGGAGGACGAACCGAGGGAGGCGCCCGAGGTGGTGGCCTTCAGTTGCGGCCCTTCGCCGCCTTCGGTGCCGATGGTCAGTGTGCCGTCGGCCTTGACACATTTGCCGCCCGTGCCCGTCATCTGGATTTGGAAGGTGCCGCCTAGCAGTTCAATGTCTTGGTCGCAGGTGATACCCTTCGCTGTATAGGTGTCGCTCGTTCCTTGCAGGCCCGCGCAATCGTTCGTAATCAGGTAGATGCCATCGGTGATGCGCACTAGGGCATCGGCCGAGATGCCGCGCGAAGCCTTGCCCGTGTTGGCCGTGATGGTGATGGTGCCGCCCGTGCCGTAGTAGTTGTCCGTCTTGATGGCTGCGCAGATGGGCGATGGCCACTTCCACGCGCTCGCCGTTGGTCTTCGTGATGACCAGCCCCGAAACGGCATCGTCGGCACTGAGTGCCAGAGGCAGGACGGCGAGAAGAAGGATGAAGGAGAACTTTCTCATCATAGAAGTCGTTTTTGAGGTGGGGGAGGGCAGGGGGACAGGTTGCCCTTGTCGCTCTGCGATGGGAGATTATTTGCCGATGATTCGCTTCTCAATAAATTGGAAGACCTGCTCCTTGTAGAGGTCGCCAATGGGGAGTTCCTGATTGCGGTCAAGGAAGACGCGGCCGCGCGATACGCTCTTGATGTGCGTCATGTTGACAATGTAGGAGCGGTGGATGCGGAGGAAACTCTCGGGCGGCAGCAGGAGAATCATATTCTTGAGGCTCATAAGGGCCATGTGGGAGGTGCCGTCCTTCAAGTAGAGTTTGAGGTATTCGCTCTGGGACTCAATATAGACGATGTCGGCCAGCAGGATGCGGATATAGTTGTAGCCATCCTTGACGAAGAGGATGTTGTTGTCCGAAGAGGCTGGGGTTGTGGGCGTGGTGGCTGCCTGCAAGTGCGCAGCCTGTCGGAGTTCGTATTGCTCCTTGACCTTGGCAGCCGCACGCTGGAACTCGGGTTGGCCGAAGGGTTTGAGCAGGTAGTCAACAGCGCCGACCTTGTACCCATCAACGGCATATTGACTATAGGCTGTGGTGAAGACAACGATGGGCTGCTCGCGCAGGTATTCGATATACTTCATTCCCGAGAGGTCGGGCATATTGATGTCGGTGAAGATGGCGTCGATGTGCTGCTGTTCCATAGTCTGCATAGCCTCAAAGGCACTGTCGCACGCCGCCACCAGTTCAAAATAGGGCGTTCGGCTGACCATCTCTGCAATCTGCTGAAGGGCCAGCGGCTCATCATCTATGACGATAACTTTGATCATTTTTGGGAAATTGGGAGGGTGAGTTCTATGGAATAGGTACTGGGATTCGTGTCGTTGATGGTGAGTGTGTAGCGGTCTTCATAGAGAAGGTCGAGCCGCTTGCGCACATTCTGTAGTCCGATGCCTTCGCCCTTCTTTGGGTTGGCGGTGGGCTGTTTGTCGGTCTGGGTATGGCGACTATTGATGCACTGGAAGAGCAGACGGCGACCATCGTCCGTCAGTTGCAAACTGGCATGTACGTACGACGAATGGCGATAACTGATGCCGTGCTTGAAGGCGTTTTCGATGAAGGTGGCAAAGATGAGGGGCGGCACCTGCATTGTGGGCACGTCGCCTTCGAGCGTACGAAAGTGTATATCAACTTTGTTGCTATAGCGCAGGCGTACGAGTTGGAAATACACATCAAGTGCTTCAAGGTCCTTGGCGAGCGGCACCATTGTTTCGCTGCCGTGGTAGAGGGCATAGCGCATGAGACAGGAGAGTTGTACGATGGCGCGTTTCGTCCGCTCGCTGTCAATGTCCACCAGGGCGTGGATATTGTTGAGCGTGTTCATGAGGAAGTGCGGATTGATTTGCTGACGCAGATGCTCCAGTTCGCGCTCCAGGTTGAGGCGCTCGAGGAGGAGCAACCTTTGTCCCATCATCTGCTGTCTGCGCCAAGCCACGATGCCAAAGTCCACTCCCATCATCAAGGCCGCAATGACCAGTTTCGCCAGTATGGGGGCGGGCAACGGGCCGTGTTTCTTGCGAGGCTTGAAGTGCTTGCGGGCAGGTGGGCGGTCGTGTCCGCTGTTGCTGTCTTTGATATCGATTGGTCCGTCATCGTGGAACGGCTTCTCGTCATCGTGGAACGGTTTCTCGTCATCGTGGAATGGCTTCTCGCCATCCTTTTCCCGCGGTCCAAACCGAGGCGGTGGCGCTTCGTTTTTGAACGGTTGGTCTTTGTGGAAGGGGGAGAGCGATGAGATTTTGGGATCTAGAAAGAGCAGAAAAGCACCAAAGGCAGTGAGCAGGGGCAGATAGCAGAGGGCGTATAGTTTGAATCTTCGCCGATAGACCAACTGGGGCAGCATCCAATAGTGGTGGATGAGGAAGATGACGAGGAATCCCGCCTCGTACGACCAGATGTGGGTCAATTCCTGCCAGTCCACTTCCGAGTCTATGATAAATTCTTCATAGAGCATATAGAGCGGGGCGGAGGCAAAGATTAACACCCAAATCAGGAGGATAATGATGTTTTTCTTATAGGAAGGCTTGATTCTCATATTGCAAATTTGGGTAATTTCTTGCTGCTTGCCAAGGAATTTCAGCGAAAGGCTGGGATTTTTCAGCGTAGGTGCTTGATGGGGTTTCTGGATTTTCTAGTTTTTCTAGAATATCTAGATTTTCTAGATTTTCTAGATTTTCTGGATAATCTATCAACTGGCTGGGGGGCTGCGCGCCTTTCTGCGCTCCCCTTGCCCATCCCGCCTCAAAAAAAACACCGAGGCCGCACTTTGGTGCGGCCTCGGAATGTTCAGTGTGCAGGCACAGTCTGCTATTTCAGCGGACTAATGCGCAACTTATATGTGAGCGTTTGCTGCGGCACACGATACTGGGGCAGGGTATTGACGTCCTGACCGCAGGAGGCGTTGCCTACACCGCGGGTCCAGGCATCTAGGTGGAGGACCGTGTAGGGGCGCTTCGTGAGTTCCCAGATGTGGTTGCAGTTCATCAGGTCGGCATCCGTATAGCGCAGGGCGGAGAAGGCCACTTGTCCTTCCGTCTCAATCTTCACGCCCTCGCCCTGCTTGTTGCGCAGGATGAGTTCGCGCAGACCTTCGCGGCCACCTGTACTCTGGGGCTTGGCGTAGTGTACGAGCATCTCATCAACTGTGGTGTGGTAGCGGCCGATGGTGGCACCGTCTTTGCGGTCGCAGTAGTTTTCCATCGGTCCGTAGGCGTAGTAATCCACTTGGTCGTAGGCGCTGTCGATGGCGCAGACGAGGCCAGCGCGGCGTACCTCGCCGTTCTTCGGGTTGAAGCGGGCCACGATGTCCACCATGCCCTGGGGATAGAGGATGTAGTCCACTTCGGTGGCGCAGATGGTGCCGTCGCGGCGCGTCTTGATGACGGTGAGGCCGTTCTCCTCGGTCACCTGCACGGTGGCGTTGCCCGTCAGTCCGTTGTTGGTGTTGGTGAAACGGTCGTTTTCAATCCAGCGGTGGTTGTCGTAGATGAAACCTTCGCGGTTGGCCACAATATTCTTGCCGTTGAAGGCCAGGGATTGCAGTTGGCCCGTTGCGTTGTCGATGCAGATGGCCATGTTGCTGTTGAAGAGGCGCGTCTCGTGCATGGCGAGGGTCTGGCCCCACTTGTTGTCGCCCTTGCCAGCGATGGCGGGCAATGCCGTGCGCTCGCTGAGCGTGAACTGTGCCTGAGCCACGGAATGGCCAGCCTTGCAGAACGTCTGGTCTTTCTTATAGACCACGCGGAGGTTGAGGAGCACCTCGTTGCCTTTCGCGCTGTTCTTCTGGAGATTTGCCTTGGGCAGTTTCAGGCTGATTTCCTGCTGCTCTCCAGCGGCAATGGCGGGAAGGTCAAGGCGTTTGGTGGCAGCCACACGGCCGTTGAGCACCACGTCGTACACCAATTCGTACTGGCTGAGGTCGTGGAAATTGTAGGTGTTCTTCAGCAGGACGACGGCAAGGTTCTTGGCTGGATTCACCTGCTTGAGTTCAAATTTCACAAACTGATGGGCGGCCTTCACCTCAGCCAGTTTCGGACTCTCTTCGCGGGTGGCGGGGATGATACCGTTGGAGCAGAAGTTGCCTTGGTGGGGTCCGGGGAAATCGTAACCCGTGCGGAGGCGATATACGCCTTGTTTGATTTCGCGGGGTTCGTAGATGGCTTGGTCCACCCAGTCCCAGATGCAACCGCCAATGCAGGAGTTGCTGCCTTCAATAATGTCCCAATATTCCTTGAGGTTGCCGATGGCGTTGCCCATGGCGTGGGCGTATTCACAGATGAACATCGGCTTGTCGAGGTTGCTCGTGTTCTGGTTCATCCAAGCCATGCCGGGGTACATCTTCGAGTAGAAATCGGAGAAGCGTCCGCCGCCGTAGTTGCCGTTGGAGCGGGTGCCTTCGTAGTGAACGGGGCGCGAGTCGAGCGACTTGGCCTTGTTGTAGCAGGGGCCGAAGTTCTCGCCGTTGCCAGCCTCGTTGCCAAGGCTCCACATAATGACGGAGGCGCGGTTGCGGTCGCGCATCACCATACGTTCGATGCGGTCCTCGAAGGCGGGTATCCACGATTTTCGGTCGGAGATGCTTTGGTTGGCGTGGTCCTCGAGGTCGGCTTCGTCCACGCAGTAGATGCCGTAGTAGTCAAACATGGCGTACATACGTGCGGCATTGGGATAGTGGGAGGTGCGGACCGTGTTGATATTGTTCTGCTTCATGAGCAGCACATCGCGGAGCATAGATTCTGTGCGTACGGCGCGACCATAGACGGGGTCGGTGTCGTGGCGGTTCGTACCCTTGAAGAAGACGCGCTTGCCGTTGATATAGACCAGCGAATTGCGAATCTCCACCGAGCGGAAGCCCACCTTGTCGGAGAAGGCCATTTCCTCGTTGCCCATCTCGTCCTTCTGCACCACGTGAACGGTGTAGAGGTTCGGCGTTTCGGCGCTCCACAGTTGCGGCTGCTTCAAGTTAAATTTCATGCCGCACTCTGTCGTGCCGTGGCGATAGAATACGGGTTCTACGGTGGCCTTGTCCATCAGCGTGCCGTTGGGATGGTAGAGCGAAACCTCCACCGTCTTCTTGCCTTCTTGCGGTTCGCCTTTGCTGCCAAAGGTCAGGGCAATGTTGAGTGTGGCTTCCTGATAGTTGTTGCGAAGTTCGGTGGTGAAATAGTGGTCGCGGATGCTCAACTGGGGCACGTTGTAGAGATACACATCGCGGAAGATACCGCTCATGCGGAACATATCCTGACACTCCAGATACGAACCATCGCTCCAGCGGAACACCTGCACGGCCAGGGTGTTCTCGCCCTTGTGCAGGAAGTCCGTCAGGTCAAATTCGGCCACGTTGTTGGCGCCTTGCGTGTAGCCCACGTATTGTCCGTTGAGCCAAACGAAGGCCGCGCTGTAGATGCCGCCGAAATGGATGAGCGTGCGGCGGCCGTCCCAGTTGTCGGGAACCTGGAAGGTGCGCACGTAGGAGCCCACGGGGTTGATGCCGTAGTTGGCGCCGCCGTCATTGAAACCCGGGCGGGCCTTGATGTAGGGCGGCGTGTTGGAGTGGGGGTATTCCACATTGGCATAGATTGGGCGGTCGTAGCCCTGCATCTCCCAGTTGGAGGGAACGGGAATGGTGTCCCAGACGCTCACGTCGTAGCCTTCCTTCCAGAAGTCCATCGGTCGCTGCGAGGGCTCGCTGACGAAGTGGAAGCGCCACGTGCCGTTGAGCGAGAGGTAGCGGTTGTTGACGGGCGTAGTCCAGGGCGTCTTGTAGTACGCCTTGTCGGCCAGCATCGCCTGCTCGCTCTCGTAGGGCATGTAGGTGGCTACGGCCGGCTCCTTGTTTTCGGCGAAGATGGTTTCGTCCTCCCAGTAGGGTGCCTGAATCTTGGGCTTCTCCACCGTTTCAAAGGTGAACCAAGCCGTCTGGTCCTGGAGGTTCATGGGCACGGCTTTGAGTTGGCCGCCGCGCAGGGCGTACATTTTCTGCTGCTTGCCCTTGTTGGCACTTTGGATGACGTAGGTGTCGGCCTTGCCGGGCACGGGCACGAAGTGGAAGCGGGCGTTGTTCCACTGGCCTACGGTGGCGGGCCACTGCAGGAGGTAGTCGATGGACGCGTTGTCGCCGCCGTCGTCGAAGTTCTGGCCATAGAAGGCGTTTTCGACGGCAAAGGTGAAGAGGTCAATCGTCTTGATATTCCAGAATTGTCCGCGGTTTTCCGCGCCCATCGTTTCGGCCACGATGCGCGCATTGTTTTCGCCCGAGTCGCCGTTGCCCAATACGAGTTTGGGCTGGGCCGCACAGCGTATGCGATAGGTCAGCGCATCATCGAAACCAGCCGCTTCGGCTGCGCGGATGTTGAAGTGTGCACCCTTGGTCTGCGCCGCCTGCGCCTTGGGAATGGTGGTGAAGGTGCCATTCTTGGCAACGGCCAGCACCACGCCCGGGTTGTTGGTCGGGATGAGCAGGTCGCCCTCCACCTTCCACAGTTGCGCTTCGTCCGAACCATTGTTTTCGCCCAGTTCCACGAGAACTGCGTCAACGCGGAGGGCCTGGTTGGTCACGGGGTTGATGATACGCCACGAGCCCGAGAGCTCGCTGAGTTTCCAGTACTGACCCGTGTTTTCCTTGTTGAGTGCGCCCGAAATGAGTGCGCCATTCTGGTCAATGGTCAATACCTGCGACGCCTTGTCCTTGGTCGCAATGTGGTAGAGCTTCCCTTGTTGGAAGGCTACCTGCGCCAATGCGGTCCCGATGCTTAGGGCCAAAGCGATGAGAATCGTCATGGCGCGTTTGAGAGTCGGATGATGGTTCATCGTGATTCTGTTGTTTATGTTTTGGGGTTGATAGAATGCTTTGTCGTAGTATTATTTCTGCAAATATACAATATTATTATAATAAGGAGGTGGTATGCAACTCCCTTTTTGTTTTTTCGGAAGGCACTGTACAGCCGAGAGGGCGCATCCTCCTCCCCGCTTCGTCATGCTACGAAACGAATATTAAGAGCTCGGGAGGACCTTGTCAAAGGTACAATGGAGGTCAAAATGAAGAGTTGGCGCACATTTTTTTTATACATTATTTGTAAAAAAACAGTCAATAAGAGGCGCGGTATTAAAATTTTGCGTAGTTTTGTGAATCCTTAGCCTATGGGAGGACCAGCTTACGGCAAAGAATACAGCTGCGATTCCGCAAAGATGGGCTGGGTGTTTGAATTGATAATCCATATAAAAGCAAAAAAAATGAAGAGTTATTTTTATCTTGACGCAAACCAACAACAACAAGGTCCTGTTGATGCTTCCCAGCTCACTAGCTGCGGAGTGACAGGCGATACCTACGTGTGGTGCGAAGGTATGTCCAACTGGACTGTGGCTAAGCAAGTGCCCGAACTGGCACCCTTTTTCAGTATGCCGCCGAGGGGCAATATGCCAGGTGGGCCTGGTGGCTTCCAGCAGCCCTATGGCAATCCTGGCAACATGAACCGCCCTTGCCCCGAAACCAACCTCGTATGGGCCATCCTCTGCACGGTGCTCTGCTGCCTCCCCTTGGGAATTGTGGCTATCCTCAAGGCCAACAAGGTGGAGACTTATTATAACATGGGCAACTACGAAGCCGCTCTGCAAGCCTCGCAGGATGCTCGCAAGTGGAGTCTTATCGGCGCAGGCGTGTCGCTCGTGTTTAGCATTCTCTACGTTCTCTTCGTAGTCATTGTAGCAGCCGCTTCCTAATCTCCTAGAGGGAGGGCAATTGCTTGGCAAGAAATGAAACGGACGTCGTTTCTCTATCGATATAGGGCTCTCCTCATCGCAGGTGTGCTCCTCCTTATCGGGGTCGGACTTTACTGGTTCGACCCCATTCGTTATGCGCTCGTGCCGAAGTGCCCCTTTCGTTTGCTGACGGGATGGAGCTGCCCGGGTTGCGGTCTTCAGCGCGCGGTCCACGCCCTGCTCCACGGCCGACTGTGGGAAGCCTACACGTACAACCTCTTCTTCATCTTCTCCATTCCCTATCTGTTGGCCGCCTGCTGGTCGCGGTGGGGCTATCCCAAGCGTTGGCGCGCCCCGCTCCACCATTTCTGCCACCACAACTGGGTGGTCTACCCCTACGTCGCCCTCTTCTTTGCGTGGTGGGTGCTTCGCAACTGGCTGGAAATTTAGTTGGAGGAATTAGGAATCTTAGTCAATTAGGAATGAGGAATTAGGAATGAGGAATTAGGAATGAGGAATTAGGAATGAGAAAGTTGTTCTCCTATAATCTCCTCTAAAATCCTCTACAATCCTCAAAAATCCTCTAGCCAGTGCCAAGCCCAATTCTATCGAGCTAGCCCGTAAGGCTGCGTTGAAACCAGGGGACGCAGTCCCCGACTGAAACTAGAAGCTGAAAGCTTCGTTGAAACCAGGGAGCGCAGCGACCGTTGAAACTAAGGTCGCGCAGCGACCGACACGAGGCAGAGGGAGCGCAGCGACCCTAGCCTCGTAATATAATACATGGCCGAGCCTCATGTGTGCAAAACTCGTCTTTTAACATATCGCAAACTGTTGCGATATGTTAAATGGATTTGCATTTCGGCGAAAAATGTATTATCTTTGTACTAGCGAAGAGGAGAGAGCCCATAGACAAAGGGTTTTCTCCTCTTTTTTCATGCGAAAATGCCCAAAAAAACCATTGTTTTACAAAGCATTTAGAAAAATTTATATGCCGAAGCGGATTTTCTAATTGCTTTTGCGGAAATTTTTCGGGCCAAGTTGGTGCACGAATTGACGATATAGGAACCTGAAAAGTTAAAAGATATTTATTTTCAACCCTGCATTTTTTTCATTTTTGGGAAACTACTCAGGTCGTTTTTTGCCCGAAAAGGAAGGGGCAACCTCCATTGCGAGAGGCTGCCCCTTCGGCGCATGTTTAATTAGATGGTTGGAAATGGTTGATTGCTATTGGTTGCCTGGCAGGCTGCTCTCGCTGCTCTTGCCGCCAACCACATCGTTGTTCTCAATGGAGCGTTGCGCCTTCTTGACGGCCGACTTCAGCGAACCTAGGCGGTAGGACACGGAGATGCCGTAGTGAAGGGTGTTGATGCGGTACACGTTGGTGTTGCGGAAGGATTCGGTGAGCGTTTCCTCGCGTACGGTCATGTGCGGCTTGATGAAGCGGGCTGCCGAGAGCGTGATGGAGAGGCGGTCCTCCTTGAGGAAGGTGCGTGTGAGTTGTGCCGAGTAGAACCACATGCCCTTGCTGGTGCCTTGCAGGTCAAACGACTTGCTGTTGCCACCACCGCTAAGGCCCAAACGGAGTCGCCACGGCAGATTGTAGCGCAGGTTGCCCCAGAGCGAACCTTGCCATCCGTAGTTGTGGTCGCCCGTGCGGTAGCATTTCAAGTCGCCGTAACTCCCGCTTCCGTTGATGAAGAGCGAAAGACCCTTGGCGATGGTCCAGTTGCCGTAGAGGTTGAGCGAGAGTTCCTTGGAGTGGAGGATGTTGCCGTAGGTATTGTGAAGCACACCGTCTTGGATGAAACTATAATCTACGAGCCCGTCGTTGGAAACGCTGTAACCGAGCGAGGCATTCACGCTAAATTTCGTGGAGAAGTGGCTGTAGGTAAGGGCCATATTGTGGCGATGCTCACTGTCAAGGTTAGGGTCGCCGTAGGTGATGGATTGGGGATTGCTCTTATCTACGTAAGGCGTGAGATAGGAGATGCCAGGGCGGCCGATGCGCATATTGTACGAAGCCTTGAGCATTTGCAGGTCGGAGATGTTGTAGCCCAGGATGACGTTGGGCACGAGGTCGCTGAAATTGCTGGAGAAACTGGGACGCGACAGGTCGGGATAACTCACGTGCACCTTTGAATATTCGTAGCGAGCCCCCGCGCGGGCGTTGAATTTGTCCACCTTCAACTCGTACTCGGCATAGCCCGCGGCGATGTCGGTGGTGTGGCGATAGCGCAGGCTGGAAGCATTGGGAACGAAGTCGTCGGTTGTGCCTGCGGGACGCTCCATCTCGACATTGTCGCTACGATTCTGGCGATAGATGTACTTCGCACCGATACTTAGGGTGTGGTGCTTGGCGATGGGCGTGGTGAAATCCACCTGCCCCGTGTGCTCCGCAAACTTCTGGTCCATATCCGAGTAGAGGTCGGTCAGGGAGAAGGTGGGGGCTAGGGAGGCATCCCAGTTGTAGAAGGAATGGTTGGTGGTGCTGGAAGGCGAAGATTCGAGGCGATAGGAGAAGGTGAGGAACTGGTTTTCCTTGTTGAAACTCCGCTGATAGTCCGCGCCAAACGAGTAGGAAGGATAACTCATCTCTCGCTGCTGCTGGCGGTTGTAGGCATACACTTTCGTGCCGTCCAGTCGGTACATGGTGTCTTCGCTCTTGAAATCATTGTCGCTCGAAAAGCCTCGGATGCCTGCGCTGACGCTCAAGAGATTTTTGGGATTAAACTCGTAACTAGCCTCCAGGCTTCCCTGTTGCCACGTGTTCTTGATGTCGTTGGCCGAACCCTCGCTGCGGAAGAGGTGGTTCACGGCATCGTCGAACGATTCGCGCTCGGTGAACATCGAGAAGTCTGGTTGGTTGTGCTGCCCCACGTTGTAGTTGACGGAGAAGGTCAGTTTGTCGAGCTGCGCCATGGCAAAGAGGCCGGCATGGCCACCGCGGTTGCTGTAGCTGAGGGTGGGCGTGAGCGTGTAGCCCTTCGTGGAAACCTTCTCGGCGGTGACGATATTCAGAATGCCCGCCACGCCTTCCGCATCGTACTTTGCACCAGGATCGGTGATGACTTCGATCTTCTTGACAGCCGAGGCGGGATAACTCTTGAAGATAAGCGAAGGATTGGCCGACATCATCTGGTTGGGCTTGCCGTTGACATAAACCTTGAATCCCTTGCTGCCCTTCACCTTAATCTCATCGTCGCCCTCAACCGTGACCATCGGCACCTTGCGAAGCATTTCCAGGAGCGTGTTGGTCTGAGCCTCGGGGTCGTCGGCCATAGAATAGGACACCTTATCTACTTCCGCTTTCACGAGCGGGCGCTCGGCGGTGACGGTGGCCGTGGCCAGGGTGTTGCTGATCTCTTGCAGGAGGAAATCGTCAAGGGTTACGGACGTCTGGCTGTCCACCTGGACCGTGCGGCGCAGGGTCTGTTTGCCAATCACGATACATTCCACGCGATAGGTGCCCGCTTTGGGCAACGTCAGGCGGAAGTGGCCATTGGCATCGGCGGCCACGGCTCTCAGCGGCTTGGTGGCGCCTTCGGTCATGACGCGGATGGTGGCGTAGGGCTCGGGGCTACGGGTCAGGGAGTCCCTGACCGTGCCCTCAAGCGTGATGGCCTGCGGATTTTGTGCGTTAGTGATGGTGGCGGCACAGGCCAGGACGGCCACCGTGAGGATACGTTTCATCATTTTTTGTTGCGGTATTTCTGCGAGGGCTTGGCCGGCTATTGTTTGCCAAGCCCTCTTATGGTATTAACGGACAGGTGGCTGGTTTGTAACGGCCTGCCTGCCGCTTTTTATGCCTTTGAGGTGCTGGTTTCGGCTTGTTCGGCCTCCTGATAGGCCGCTTCGACCACGGATAGCGGTATGTCCAACTGCCGCATTCGGCGGATAAAGTCGGGGAGCACCTCCTGGCGAAACTCTTCGCGGCGAGCATTGAGAATCAGGTTGCGGGCCTCGGGGCTGACAAAGTAGCCCAAGCCGCGGCGGGTATAGATGATGCCGCGCTGGGACAGATAGTCGTAAGCCTTGACGGCCGTATTGACATTCACCTCCAGCAGTGCGGAGTATTCGCGAACGCCGGGAATCTTCGAATCGACGACATACGTGCCTTGCAGGATTTCATCCGAAAGACGTTCTGCCATCTGTACATAAATGGGTAAGCCTTCCTTGAAAATCATTTGCCAAATAGTTTGCGGGGAATTACTTGTATGCGGGTGAACAGCCGCCAGGTGAGCCAGAACTGGGCCACTGCGGCCACGTTGAACAGGATGATGAAGACGATGTCGAGGACATAGAGCGTAGGCCAGCTATAATGCAAGCGGAAACTGCCAGGCAAGTGTGTTGCCACCAATGAGAAGGCTACGAAGAGGACAACCAGTGTGATGAAGGTAAAGATGAAGGCGCGACGACGGAAGACAATGCTACCCAATGCAAAGCAACTCAGTCCCCAAAAGCTAAAGCCTACTACAAACCAAGGCATACGTACGTCCAGAAGTCTCCATTCGGAAGACGTTTGGAAGAGAATGCTGAAGAACGTGCTGATGGCCGTCCACGTCTCCTTGAAGATGAGCGGCAGCATCGTGCCAATGTAAGTGCCCCTCAAGGGATAAATCGCCATACGAATGAGGTCGGCACCCACAAGCGTGACCAAGAACATCACAGGGATAATGCCCAGACAAATGATGGCGCGAGAGAGCACCTTCTCGGCGTTGGAAGCGGGCAGCATCAAGTAGTAGGTGCGATTGATCTTCTCGGGCAGATGATTGAAGAGCGAAGACATGGCAATGCAAATGACAACGCCGAAGAAAAAGAAAATGGACGACGATAAATCTTGGCTGAGATTATACATGGCATGCTCCATACCATATTTCTTGATGTCCCATTCAATGCTCCACACCCGATGGAAGGCGAAATATTGAATCATCAGGTGCCCCAGGAGGAGGCCCAGCGAAAATTGTAAGTATTTCTTGCGGTTTTGCACGAGGTCCAGTTTCAATAGATGGCCCAAGCGCGTGAAATTGATAGCATTCATGTTCTTAATATTTAGGATGAAAAAGTGGGGAGGATAAAGAGCGTGGTTCTATTTCTCTTGCAAATGTCGGAGGATGTCCTCGGGATTCACCTGCAAGGCGTTGAAGAGGAGTTCAAGATTGAGCGTAGTTTCCACGCCTGCCTCGTTGGCCGTGATGACGGCCTCGCCACGCATGGAGGGCTCGCTGTAGAGGCAATCGGAAGGGGTAACACCCGTTTCCACCTGCTGGAAGCAGAGGCTATCGCAGATTTCCTGCACCGACTTGTCCAGTTGCAGGTGGCTGCCGCTGATACATAGAATGTGGTCGAGCAGGAACTCGATGTCGCGCACCTGGTGCGTGGAGATGACAATCGTTCGGTCCTCCGTGGCATGGCGGGCAATGATTTTCCGAAACTGACTCTTGGCAGGAATGTCAAGGCCATTGGTCGGCTCGTCCATGAGGAGGATGCGCGTGTTGGCGGCCAAGGCAAAGCAGACAAGGGCCTTCTTTTTCTGGCCCATCGACACCGCGCCGAGGTTGAGGTCGAGCGGAAGGTCAAACTCCTGCAGGCCTGCCTCCAGTATCTCTTGGCTGAAGCGGGGGTAGAAGGGACGGTGCAGCCTGACGTATTCGCGCAGCGTCACGTGCGGCATATCGACCTCCTCTGGCAGAATCATTACATCGCGCAACAACTCGGGCTGGCGCAACTGCGGCTCTTGCCAATCGCCGTCCTCCAACTGTATCATGACAGAGCCTTGCTGAGGGCGCAGCAGACCCGATAGGAGATAGAGCAGCGTGCTCTTGCCCGTTCCGTTCTTGCCCAGGAGGCCGTAGATGCATCCAGGTTGCAGCGAAAGCGAAAAGTTGTCTAACACCAAAGGCTTGCGCTTGCCATAACTAAAACTTAAATTCTTAATCTCAATCATGTGTGTATGATTTTTGGGGTTAATATTCTGCTCCTTGAGCGGTTTCGACTTCGTACTTCGAAGATGCCATCACGTACCTCAGAGAGAAAATTCCGTAATTCTAGGAGAAAGCCTTGTGTTTCTAGGAGAAAACCTTGT
The DNA here is from genome assembly GCA_004555425.1 of Bacteroidales bacterium. Lineage (GTDB taxonomy): Bacteria > Bacteroidota > Bacteroidia > Bacteroidales > Bacteroidaceae > Alloprevotella. The sequence continues at coordinate 1,959 of SFID01000022.1, read as the reverse complement.
GTTTCTAGGAGGAAACCTCGTATTTCTAGAAGAGAATCACATACCTCGGAGAGGTGTTTTCGTGTTATAGCGTTGTAGTACACCGCAAAAGTATATACAATGTTTGAAACGGCCAAATGTTTTTCCGAAAAAAGGAAAAAATTTTTTTCTTCCCATGTGCAGGGACAGGTGAGGGAGTGGTAAATCTGTCAAGGCCTTCAAAAAAGTCCGCGCTCGGCATTTATTTTTCTATTTACTGGTAGTCGTATTCTTTTTTTTTGTAGCTTTGCAGGTAGCTAGTAGGTCCACACTTGTGGAAGCCTCGCGCGCGTACCTATTTATATATGCGCACGCGCGTGTACATTTATTATATGCGCGCATCCATTCAGCCTGAAGTGCGCCTCCCCAAGTAGTAAATCTTATTCACCTCTAAAATCATAATCTAATGAAACCTACACTTTTTCTCCTCGCAGCAGGAATGGGTAGCCGTTATGGCGGTTTGAAGCAGTTGGACACCCTGGGCCCCCACGGTGAAACCATTATGGATTACTCCATCTACGATGCTATCAACGCTGGCTTCGGCAAACTCGTCTTTGTTATCCGCAAGGATTTCGAGGAGGATTTCCGTCGCATCGTGCTCTCCAAGTACGAAGGCCACATCCCCTGCGAACTCGTATTCCAGGCCCTCGATGCTCTGCCCGAAGGCTTCACCTGCCCTGCTGAGCGCACCAAGCCCTGGGGTACTAACCACGCAGTCATGATGGGCAAGAGCGCCATCAAGGAACCCTTCGCCGTGCTCAACTGCGACGACTTCTACGATCGCGACTCCTTCCGCGTGATGGGCAAATGGCTGAGCGAGCTCCCCGAAGGTAGCACTGGTAAGTACGCAATGGTTGGTTTCCGTGTGGGCAATACGTTGAGCGAAAGCGGTACAGTAAGCCGCGGCGTTTGCGAGAACGATGAAAATCACCACCTTACCTCCGTTGTGGAGCGCACAAAGATTCAGCGCTTTGACGGTGTGGTGAAGTATCTCGACGACAACGGCGAATGGGTTGCTATTCCCGATACCACGCCCGTTTCTATGAACTTCTGGGGCTTTACTCCCGACTACTTCGAGCACAGCGAAGAGTATTTCAAAACTTTCCTCAGCGACCCGAAGAACATGGAGAACCTCAAGAGCGAGTTCTTCATTCCCCTCATGGTTGACAAACTCATCAAGGACGGCACCGCCACCTGCGAAGTCCTCGACACCACCTCCAAGTGGTTTGGCGTAACCTATCCCGAGGACCGTCCCGAGGTAGTAGCAAAATTCCAAAAGCTGGGCGAAGAGGGCGTATATCCCGAAAAAATGTTCTAATCCCCCAACATCAAAAAAGCAATGAAGAAGGAGCGCAGCACTGCTACGCTCCTTCTTCATTCCTTCCCAAACCCCATCACTGCCATCAACCATCTGTTCCGCCACGTGCTCTGCGCCCAAGGCGCAGAGCCAACCGCGCTTTCCTATCTTCCTCTGCCTCCCCTGTTTCCTCCTGCCTCCGCCTGCCTCCTCTTTCCATCCGCCTGCCTCCTCTTTCTTCCTCTTCCATCCTCTTCCCTCCTCTTCCCTCCTCTATAATAAGGAGTAAAAACCTGCCCTACAGCAGAAAAACGAAAAAAAAGAGAAAAAATCCCTTGTCAGTGTAAAATGAACTGAGCAAATTTGCAATCCGCGGACAAAAGAAGAAAAAATAAATCCGCGCCTTAACCTCCTGTAAACAAAGGAATAAAATCCAGAAATTGCAGGACGGCCAAATTTTGCGCGAAAAAATATTTGCGAAAAAGTTTGGCGGTATCGGAATTAGTCCGTACTTTTGCACTCGATAAACGGGAATGACCCGTGCAGCGCAAGAAAACAAGACGTTCTTTGAAAGCAATTCCATAAAACTTTTTGTAGAGAAGTACAAGGAGGACATCAAACAGAATAGCTATGCTAGGCTCAGA
>SFID01000021.1 GCA_004555425.1 Bacteroidales bacterium | reverse complement strand
TTTTTCGCGCGAAAACTTTTAATATCTTTTATATTTTCGGCCGCGAAAAATTCTCTACATCGTCAATTCGCGCACCGATAAAGCCAAGAAAATTTCCGCTAAAGCATTTAGAAAATCCGCAAAAGCATCTAGAATTTCCAACTTCCGATGTATTTCTTCCTTTATAATGGGCCAAAAAAAGAGGAAAGAACCCCGTGTTTAGGACTCTTTCCTCTTCGCTAGTACAAAGATAATATATTTTTCCGCGAAATGCAAATCACATTAACATTTCGCAACACTTTACGAAATGTTAAAAGACGAGTTTTGCACACGCGGGGGTCTGCGATGTGTTATATTACGAGGCGGAGATTTTTTTGGGCATCAGGGATGAGGCGTTCTGCCCCCTACTGCCCCGCCCTACTCCGAGGCAATGAGTTTCCGCGTGAGATAGCGCACAGGATACCAGGCCGTGGTGAAGCCAATGGTCAGCACTGTGGCGAGCACCAAGACCACATCCACCCAACTAACGCTCACGGGATAGGCATCGACAATAAAGTTGCCGCTATTGCCGAAGCGCAACAGGCCAAACTCCATCTGGAGCCAGCAGAGGAGCAACCCCAAGAGGATGCCCGCCACCGCTCCGATGGCGGTAATCATGCGGCTCTCGTGGAGGAAGATGCGCACGATGGTGCGCTGTGGGGCGCCGAGGTGGCGCAGGGTTTCGATGTCGTCGCGCTTGTCGATGATGAGCATAGCCACGGACCCGATAATGTTGAAACTGGCCACGAGGACGATAAACGTCAGGAAGAGATAGGCCATGGACTTCTCAATCTGCATGATGCGGAAGGTGTCGGCGTGCTGCTCGTAGCGGTCGCGCACGGTGAAGCGCCCCTGGGCAAGGTCTTGCAGTTCGGCCTTGGCGCGGCCGATGTCGGTGCCAGGTTTGAGCGCGAGGGCTACGGAGGAGACGCGGTCGGGCTGCTCGAAGAGTTCGCGGGCAAAGCGGATGGAGGTGATGAGATAGTTGTCGTCGTAGGTGCGCTGGTGCACTTGGAAGAAGACGCCGGGCGACTGTATGTCCATCACGTTGAAACTCTCCATCGGGTTCGTCAGGTTGATGCGCTCGCCGCCGCGGGGGGCGCAGATGGGCATGGAGCCGTAGTTGATGGCGCCAAACTGCTGTGTCAGTCCGATGCTGGGCACACCGTATTCCACGTCGGCGGCATGGGTGAGGAAGGGACCGTTGTCGGTGCCCGTGGTGGTGATGCTCTCGATATTGGACACCTCGGCGAAATGGTCGTCCACGCCCTTGACATTGATAATCACGGGGCGGCCCACAAAAAGCACCATGGCCTGTTCCTCCAAGCAGTCGGAGAATGCCTGGACGCAGTTGTGGTGGCGCAGGCGATTGAGCACCTCGTCCTGGGCATTGCAGAATTTTCCTGCCACAGGGCGCACCTCCAACTCGGGGTCGAAATGGGTGTAGAGCCCGCCGATGAGTTCGCGGAAACCATTGAAGACGCTCAGCGTGCAGAGCAGGGCCATTGTAGCAAAGGCTACCCCGAATGCCGAGATAGCCGAAATGATGTTGATGGCGTTGTGGCTCTTCTTCGAGAAGAGGTAGCGCCGCGAAATGAAGAAGGGGAGAGACACGGAGAACTTGCGTTTGAGAATATCCAGCAGGGGGAGGAGGAGGGGTGAAGAAGCGGGGGTTGCACGCCTTATATATATATGGCGTACACCTATAAGGTTGGCGTCGGTTACTTCTTCAGCAGTTCGTCAATATGGTCGATGTAGTCGAGCGAATCGTCTATAAAGAATTTCAGTTCGGGAATGATGCGCAACTGATAGCGCAGACGACGGCCCAACTCGTAGCGCAGTTCGCGCACATTGCCGTTGATATTCTCCAATATCTCGGCCGAGCGCTCCGAAGGGAAGATGCTGAGATAGCCGCGGCACACGCTGAGGTCGGGACTGATACGTACGGCGCTGACCGATACGAGTACGCCGTGGAGGGCGGCCGTTTGTTTTTGAAACATATCGCTGAGTTCCTTCTGGATGAGGCGCGAGATTTTCTGTTGTCGGGTGGTATCCATGCTGCTAGGTTGAAAAGGTAAATATTAGAAGGACAAGCGGCCGCCAGAGGGCACGGAGGGCTCTCCGAACCGTTTATCCACCGCAAAAGTAGGCATTTCCGAGTGATTAAACAATATTTTTAGTACTTTTGCCGTGCAGAAAGGCAATCCGCCTGGCGAAACGTCACGATTGCCTCTCCCAAGTATTGACAAATAGGAGGGTCGGCCGTTCGGCTTCCTGCCCCCCCGACCTCCGCAAAGCATCTTTCCTATGAATCAGACAAGCGAGACGCTCGACATCAGCGTATTGATACTCTTCTTCAACCGAGCCGATGTGCTCGAACAGGTGTTTGCCGAAGTGCGCAAGGCCCGCCCCGCCCGCCTCTTCCTCTATCAGGACGGCGCCCGCGGCGAGCGCGATGTGCCTGGCATTATGGCGTGTCGCGAGGTGGTCAGCCAGATTGACTGGCCCTGCGAAGTGCACCGCCTCTACCAGGAGAAGAACTACGGCTGCGACCCTTCGGAATTTATCTCGCAGAAGTGGGCCTTCTCGCTGACGGACAAGTGCATCGTGCTGGAGGACGACGACGTGCCCACACAGTCGTTCTTCCGCTATTGCAAGGAGATGCTGGACCGCTACGAGCACGACGAGCGCGTGGGCATGGTCTGCGGATTCAACTGCGACGAGCGCACAGAAGACATTCGCGACGACTATTTCTTCTCGACCAATGTCAGCATCTCGGGTTGGGCCTCTTGGCGCCGCGTCATCGATACCTGGGACGAGCACTATACCTTCATGGACGACCCCGAGAAGTTGGACCGCCTCAAAGCCCTGGCTCGCGAGCGCAAACTGTGGAAGGGTTTCATCCCCATGTGCCAAGCGCACCACGACAGCGGCATTGCCCACTACGAAAGTATCCTCCACGCGGCCCTCTTGCTCAATTCGCAACTCAGCATTGTGCCCCGTCTCAACCAAATCTGTAACGTGGGCATCATTGCCGACTCCACCCATTTCTCGGGAACGGTCGAAATGCTTCCTGCGGCCCACCGCCGCATCTTCACAATGGGCCGCCACGAACTGACATTCCCCCTGAAGCATCCCGACTACATAATTGACCACGTGGCCTACCGCAAGCGCGTTTATCGCGTGCAGGGTTGGAACCACCCCTGGCTGAAAGTGGGACGCAGTTTCGAGGAATTGTGGCTCAACCTGCGCCGCGGCCGCTTCAGCCATATCGGCAAGGCCATCGCCAACCGCCTCCGCATTATCCTCCACGGCAAAGACTACCACTAATACAGGCAGCGCAATCCGCCGCTTTCCTTCATCCAAAAAAATAAGGGCGCACCCCGTGGCGCGCCCTATATCGTACAAACTCATCTCTCCCCAAATTCCCCTCCGATGGCCAAAGAAGAACTCACGCCAATGATGCGCCAATTCCACGACCTCAAAGCGAAGCACCCCGATGCGGTGCTTCTCTTCCGTTGTGGCGACTTCTACGAAACGTACTGCGACGATGCCGTCACCGCAGCACGCGTGCTGGGCATCACACTCACACGCCGCAACAACAAAGGCTCGCAGGCGGCCACCGAAATGGCCGGTTTCCCCTACCACGCCCTCGATACGTACCTGCCACGCCTCGTCCGCGCTGGCTATCGCGTGGCCATTTGCGACCAACTGGAGGACCCGAAACTCACCAAGAAACTTGTGAAGCGCGGCATCACCGAACTCGTCACACCAGGCGTGGCCATGAGCGACAATGTCCTGAACAGCCGTGAGAACAACTTCCTGGCCGCCGTCCACTTCGGCAAGGCGAGCATGGGCGTGGCCTTCCTGGATATTTCCACAGGCGAATTCCTCGTGGCCGAAGGCACACCCGAATACGTGGATAAGTTGTTGGTGGGTTTCATGCCCAAGGAAATCCTGGTGGAACGCGGTATGCGAGCACGCCTTGACGGAATCTTTGGCAGCAAATACTTTGTCTATGAAATGGAAGACTGGGCTTTCTCCGACACAACAGCCAAGGAGAAACTCCACAAGCACTTCCAGGTGAAAAATCTCAAGGGGTTCGGCGTCGATCACCTGAAAGACGCCATCGTGGCGGCTGGAGCGGTGCTCTGCTATTTGGAAGTGACGCAACATACGCACCTTGGACACATCACCTCTCTGCGGCGCATCGAAGAGGATCGCTACGTGCGGTTGGACAAATTCACCGTGCGCAACCTCGAACTCGTTATGCCGATGAACGAGGGTGGCCAGTCGCTGCTCGCAGTGATTGACCGCACACTCACACCTATGGGAGCGCGCCTGCTGCGCCGCTGGTTGCTCTTCCCCCTGCGCAGTACCACCGACATCACGCGCCGACAGGACGGCGTGGAGCATTTCTTTCGCCATCCCGACTTCCGCAGTCTGTGCGAGGAATGGCTCGGCCGCGTGGGCGATATGGAGCGCATTCTCTCCAAGGTGGCCGTGGGGCGCGCCACTCCCCGCGACATGCAGGGCTTGCGCGTCAGCCTGGACTGCGTGGCAGTCATCAAGGAGGCGTGCGAGGCTGCCCCGCAGGACAACATCCGACTGCTGGGCCAGCACATGGAACGCTGCGATGCCCTGCGCGAACGCATTCAGCGCACCCTCGTTCCCGAACCGCCCGCTCTCTTAGGCAAGGGCCGCGTTATTGCCGACGGAGTGTGCGAAGAACTCGACGAACTGCGCCACATCTCCACCTCGGGCAAGGACTACCTGCTCAGCCTCCAGCAGCGCGAGAGCGAACTGACGGGCATACCCAGCCTGAAAATCGGTTTCAACAATGTGTTTGGCTACTACATAGAGGTGCGCAACACCTACCGCGACAACGTGCCCGCCGAATGGGTGCGCAAACAGACGCTGGCCCAGGCCGAACGCTACATCACACAAGAACTCAAGGAATATGAGGAGAAAATTCTCGGGGCTGAGGAGAAAATTCAAGTACTGGAGAACCGCATCTTCACGGAACTGGTGCAGGCGGCTGGCGCACTGATTCCCTCGCTCCAATGCAACGCTACAGCACTCGCGCAACTGGACTGCCTGCACAGCCTCGCCCAAGTGGCAGCGGAAAGGAAATATGTACGGCCCGTGGTGGACGAGAGCCTGGTACTCGACATACGCGGCGGACGCCACGCTGTCATCGAAACGCTTATGCCTGTGGGCGAGGAATATGTGGCCAACGACGTGCAACTGGACTGCGATGGCCAGCAGATTATCATCATCACGGGACCAAACATGGCAGGTAAGAGTGCGCTGCTCCGCCAAACAGCGCTCATCACCCTGCTGGCCCAGATGGGCAGTTTTGTGCCCGCCGACAGCGCGCGCATCGGCCTTGTCGATAAAATCTTCACCCGAGTGGGCGCCTCGGACAATATATCGGTGGGCGAAAGTACGTTTATGGTGGAAATGAGCGAGGCCGCCAACATCATGAACAACCTCACGCAGCGCAGCCTCGTGCTCTTCGACGAACTGGGCCGCGGCACCTCCACCTACGATGGCATTTCCATCGCCTGGTCCATCGTGGAGCATATTCACGAAAACCCACAAGCGCACGCCCGCACCCTTTTCGCCACGCACTACCACGAACTCAACGAGATGGAAAAGGTTTATCCGCGTGTGCGCAACTGGAATGTGTCGGTGCGCGAAGCCGAGGGCCGCGTGGTCTTCCTTCGCAAATTGATGCCTGGCGGTTCGGAACACTCATTTGGTATCCACGTGGCGCGCCTGGCTGGTATGCCTCCAGCGATTGTCAAGCGAGCGGAAATCGTACTGGCGGAGTTGGAGCGCAACCATACGCAAAATCCTTCCAGCCTCCCGAATCTCGAAAACGAAACGCCCAGCCAAGGTGGTCCGCAACTGAGTTTCTTCCAACTGGACGACCCAGTGCTGCAACAGATTCGCGATGAAATTCTACATATTGACGTAAACAACCTCACGCCCCTTGAAGCCCTGACAAAACTGAACGATATACAGAAAATTGTCAAGGGATAGCGAGGACGTAGGTCTTTTGTTCGGGGACTGTGTCCCTTTGTTCGGGGGTTGTGTCCCTTAATTTCAACGGTCGCTGTGCTCCCTTTGATACTTGAAAGTAGGTTGCGCAGCGACCGCTGAAACTAAGAGGAGCGCAGGCATCCTCAGCCGAAGAACCAAGCCTAGAGTTTCGCTGTCTGGGGATTGCGCAAGCCCTTTGCGCCAGTAAGGTAGGCTTTTGCCGTGCCGAAGTTGAGGTTGAGGTCTAGGCGAACGGGGAGATGGTTGGCGTCATCAGTGATGTAGAACTTGACGATTTCTTTTTCCTTTCCCTTTTTGTCTTTTTCCATGAACGAGAAGACGAGGCAGCGATAGGTTGTGTTTGTTCCCTCTATCTTAAATTTTTTCTTACCTCGGTAAACGATGGACTGCCATTCGCAGTGCTTTCCGCTGGCCATGATGAAGCGAATGCGATGTCCCGCCTTCCAACCTGTGGGGTCGAAGGAGCGGGCGCGCATCAGCATACTGATCATATCGAAAGCGCAATAGGGACTTGAATAAGTATCAGTGGTGGCTGGATTTTTGTCGCGCTGGTAGCGCATCTTGACCTTGCACTTTCCGTTGGGGTAGGAATACCATACTTCTTCCTTGCGATAGGTTTTTCCCTCGAACGAACCTTTTTTGTAATACTGCGGAACGAGGTCGAGGGTGGTATAGGCGGTGAGTGTGTCGCGCATCTTGAAGATGTCGTCGGCCCGTTTGGAGCCTCGGGTAATGAGGTAGGATTTGTAGGCTGGCTGTCCGTTGTATGTGGTGCGCGTAATATTCATCGAGGCTGTGCCCGCCTTTATCCAAACGAACTTCCAATTAAAATAGAGGTCGTAGATAAGTGTTTCGCCACTGCCGAATGCTGTGTTTTTCGACGAGCACTGCGCCTGCGCTTGTAGTCCGCAGACGATGGCAAAGAGGAATAGGCAGATGTATTTCTTCATAGTGTTTTTGGGAATGGGTTATATAATAAGAAGTATAACTAATGGGGGAACGGGGAAGCCTTAGCGGTGGGCGGGTTATTGTGCGCGGCCCAGTTTTCTGAGGCGTTCTTGGTTGCGATTCTGAGGTGTTTTCTTTTTATCAGCCTTCTGTTTGGTGATTTCAGCTGGTTTCTGCTTCGTGAGCGGCAGTTCGTGGATGCGCCACGTCTGTTCGATGTCCCAGTTGGCTCTTACGTCGATGGCCGAGGGGAAGTAGAAGACCTCTTCGGGCTGCATACGTTGTGCGTAGTCGCCCGTGTCCCATTGGCCATTGCCATTTCGGTCGTGGAAGAGGCGTAGGTAGTATTTGCCAGGCTTGAGGAAGAAGAAATCAACACGTCCTTGGCGAATGTGTTCGCGACGTAGGGGTTCGTTGTCCTTTTGCATGAGTTCGACAATGGCCGTGGTGTCTGCGTCGGGGAGGAGGAGGAAGAGCGATCCCAGTTCTTCGGTGCGCTGAATGGTAAAATCAAAGTTGAGCGGCGGCGTGGTGTGTCCCGAGAGGCCCGTGACGGCAGCCGAATCCACTGTCAGTTTGTATTTCTGGCCCGTGCGCCATTCTCCACTTAATATATAATGGAGCGAACCTGGCCCAGCGCGTTCAATGAGGAAGGGAGCGGGCTCGTAGGTGGAGTCGCGCAGGAGTTGGAGGTGGAAGGCCGCCGTGTCCATCCGCGTGATAGGTTCTTCGAAACCAAAGTCAATATTCTGGTCGGGCGTGATGCGCGAGGGCGAGGGGCCGATGAAGAGCAGGTGCTTGACGGGCGGTGTTTCCTCCGAGTAATCTCCGCGTTTGTGTCGTTTTTCGCGTCGTTTCTCCCAGCGTTCCATTTCCTCCTGTTCGGCTTTCTGGCGTTTGGCTAGGGTTTGGCGGGGAATAAGTTCGAGGGTGTCGGCTCGAAGCATATCGCAGGCGAGGGAGTCGTCCCAAGCCTCGTAGGTATAGACCAGCCGCAGCGTGTCGGGCTCGGCAAAGCGGTCGAAGGATTTCAGCCAATAGGTGATGGTGTCGCCCTGCGTGCTGCGCTGTTCAAGGAAGGCGTCGGCGGCATCAAAGTTGAGCCCTTGGATGGTGGGCACATGTCCCGAGCGGGAGGGCGCGGTGAAATAGGCGCGCCAATATTCGGGCACGTCGCGCTGCGTTTTGAGCAGATAGCGCTCGGAGCGTACCTCGTCGAAGGCCAGCAGGACGATGTCGTCGGGCAGGTAGTGGGTGAAGGGCACGGCGCGGATGGTGTCGTAGTGAATCGTATCGGTCCAGAGTGTGTCGAAGCGTGTGTCGGGGAAGGAGGAAGGCTCGACAATCCGCGAGGTGAAGGCCGTGCGCTCGCCACGTGCTTTGCGGAAGTCGCCATCCATATCGCCGAGGGCATAGATGCGATAACGGCCAGGTGCGACACCTTTGATGCAAAAGCGTCCTGCGCCATCGGTGCGGGCCACGCGGTCGAAGGGACGGGCCGTGAAGGCCGTGTCGGTCGTATCGCGGTGGAGTCCGACAAGGATTCCCTTGACGGGTTCAAGGTCGCGCGCTGCCAGCACGCAGCCCGAAACCTGCATAGTGTCGAGTTGCTGGCCTGTGGAGAAGTAGTAGGTGAAATTGCCCAAGGGGTTGCCCTCCGTGGCGTCGGTGATGGCGTCGGAGAAGTCGATGGTGTAGGTTGTGTTGGGCAGAAGCGTGTCCACGAGGGCCACAGAAATTTTCTTGCCCAAGACCTTTATTTCGGGCATTTCGATTTGGGGTGGCGAGATGGTGATTTTCTCGCTGGCCTGTTCCACTTTGATAAATTCGTCAAAGGCTATCGTCACTCGGTTGGGTCGGCAATCGGTCTGTCCGATGGTTGGCGACATGGCAACAATGCGCGGCGGTGTTTCGTCGTAGGGACCACCGTCGGGCCCGCTGCCAGGATTGGCGCAGGAGAGTGCGATGAGGAGCGTGAGAAGGAGGGGAAGAATCTTTCGCATAAATGTCTAGTTAATGGTGTGCTGTCTGCCAGAGCGGGCAGTCGAGTCGGTGCTGGCAATGCCTAATTGCCCGCCAGCACTTCTTCGATAATATCGCGGTTGTTGGCCAGGCGGGGCACTTTGTGCTGTCCGCCGAGTTTGCCTTTGCTCTTGAGCCAGTCGTTGAAGAGTCCCGGTCGTGCGGGAATGATTTCGAGTTGCTGGAGGGTCAGGTCTTTGTAGCGCTTAGCCTCGTAGTCGGAGTTGATTTGCTGGAGGGCTTGGTCGAGAATCTGCGCGAAGGCTTGGAGGTCGGCAGGTGCTTTGGCAAATTCGATGACCCATTGGTGGCGACACTGCCCCTTGGCGTCCATGAATACGGGTGCGGCGGTGTATTCCGCCACGACGGCTCCCGTCTGTCGGCAAGCCTCCTGCAGGCCCTTCTCGGCGTTATCGACGATGAGTTCTTCGCCAAAGGCATTGATGAAGCATTTGGTGCGTCCGCTGATGACGAATTTGTAGGGCCGCGTGGAGGTGAAGCGCACCGTGTCGCCTATCTGGTAACGCCAAAGGCCGCACGAGGTGGAAATGACGATGGCATAGTTGCGCCCTGCCTCTACCTCCCACAGCGGGAGAACGGTTGCGTCGGCGCGGCCCACCTCTTCGAGGGGAATAAACTCGTAGAACACGCCGTAGTCGAGCATGAGCAGCATCGACAGGTCGGCAGGGTCGCTCTGGAGACCGAAGAAGCCTTCGCTGGCATTGTAGGTTTCCATGTAGCGCATACGGGGCGAGCGTATCAACTGCTTGTACTGCTCGCGGTAGGGCGTGAAGGCCACGCCGCCATGGAAGAACACTTCGAGGTTGGGCCATACCTCATCAAGCGAGGCAGCGCCTGTGAGTTCCATGACCCTTGTGAGGACGGACATCATCCACGAGGGGACACCGCTGATGTTCGTCACGTTCTGGTGCATGGCTATGCGCGCTATCTGGTCGCGCTTCTGTTCGAAATCGGAAAGCAGGGCCACGCGCTTGGGCGGTGTGCGCACGATATTGACGAGGGGATTGATATTTTCGATGAGGATGGCCGAGAGGTCGCCCACGAGGGAGTGCTGCTGGTTGTAGTTGGGCGCATGGCTACCGCCGAGGATGAGTGCGCGACCGTCAAAGAGGCGGCTGTCGGGATAGTTGCGCAGATAGAGGGCCACGGCATCGGTGCCACCGGCATAGTGTGTATCCTTCAGTCCTTGTGCAGAGACGGGGATGAACTTGCTCTTGTCGTTGGTTGTTCCCGAGGATTTGGCGTACCAGCGTACGCGGCCGGGCCACAGGATGTCGCGCTCGCCGCGGCGCATTCGGTCGATATAGGTTTTCAACTCTTCGTAGGTGCACACGGGCACGGTGCGTGCGAAGTCCTCGTAGCCTCGCAGAGTGGCATATTTATATAGGTGTCCCCATTCGGTGTCGGCGGCGCGGCGCAACAGACGAGCCAGCACGCCGCGCTGAATATTCTCGGCATCGGTGGCGTAGCGGTCGATGGTGCGGGCACGGCTGCGGAAGAAGGGGGATATTATTGGGGTTAGGGACATTTTGGGAGTTAGGAGTTAGGAGTTAGGAGTTAGGAGTTAGGAGTTGCCTTTCAATGAGTTAGGAGTTAGGAGCGTATTAGTTAGGAGTTAGGAATTAGGAATTGGGAGAGAATATTAGGAGTTCATCCTCATTGAAAGACAACTCCTAACTCCTAACTCCTAACTCCTAACTAAAAGTCTATCGAGCCAGCAGCCAAAGGCTGCGTTGAAACTAGGAAGCCACAGGCTTCCGTTGAAACTTGAAACCAGGTCGCGAAGCGACCGCCTGAAACTAGGAAGCGAAGCGACCAGCGCAGCGACCGCATGAAACTATGGGGGCGAAGCGACCAGCGCAGCGACCGCACTAAGGAAGCGCGGCAATGGCCTCGCGCAGGCGCTGGCAGCCAACAGAAGCCACCTCCTGTATCACCTCCACCGCCCGATGCGCAGGCACCTGTACTTCCTTGGGGTCTATCAGATAGATGGGCGCGCCGTTGGGCACGTAGTGTACGAGGCCCGCTGCGGGATAAACATTGAGCGAGGAGCCGATGATGACGAAGATGTCGGCCTGCTCCACCTCGGCGATGGCATCCGTCAGGCGCGGTACAGCTTCGCCAAACCATACTATCCAAGGTCGGAGGAGGCTGCCGTCGCCTGCGCGCTCGCCGTGGGCCACCTGCAGGTGGTCGTGGGTCAGGGTGCGGATAAAATGGGGATTGTCGGGGTCGCGCGAGGAGCACACCTTCATGAGTTCGCCGTGGAGGTGGATGACGTGCGAGGAGCCTGCGCGCTCGTGGAGGTCATCCACGTTTTGCGTGATGATGCGCACGTCGTAGTCCTGCTCCATCTCAGCCAGGATTTCGTGGCCGCGGTTGGGGCGGGCGGCCACCAATTGCTGGCGCAGTCCGTTGTAGAAATCCGTCACGAGGTTGGGGTCTTCCTGCCAACCTTCTGGCGTAGCCACTTTCTCTACGGGATATTGCTCCCAAAGGCCGCCTGCATCGCGAAAGGTGCTGAATCCGCTTTCGGCGCTCATACCTGCGCCTGTGAGTATTACTAATCTCTTCATGTTTTGTGTTGTTTTTTAGGGTTGGGGGCTGGGGTTATTGCACAGGTTTGGGGCCGTCAGGGAGGACCATTGAAACTAGGGAGCGAAGCGACCGATGCTCGGCCCTCGTAATATAATACATAGCGAACCCTCGCGTGTGCAAAACTCGTCTTTTAACATTTCGAAGAGTGTTGCGATATGTTAAAGCGATTTGGATTTCGGGGAAAAATGTATTATCTTTGTCCTAGCGAAGAGGAGAATGCCCATAAACAAAGGGTTTTCTCCTCTTTTTTTGAGGAAAAAGTGCCCAAAAAACCATTGTTTTACAAAGCATGTAGAAAAATTTATATGCCGAAGCGAAATTTCTACTGGCTTTTGCGGAAATTTTTCGGGCCAAGTTGGTGGACGAATTGGCGATATCGGAACTCGAAAAGTTAAAATACATTTATTTTCTGGCCTGCATTTTTTACATTTCTGGTAACGAATCTGGTGGTTGTAAGGCAATGTACCGCACCTTGCTTGCAAGGTGTGGCTCAGCGGTATTGGGCGTATGGCCGAGGTGAGAAATGTACCGCACCTTGCTTGCAAGGTGTGAGTACAGGGTTTGTTCTCATTGGGTAACTATTATATTGTGTGTCATTTCCATGATACTCACACCTTGCAAGCAAGGTGCGGTACATTTCTTTCCAGCGCAATTTGCAATGAAAAGTCCACCTGAGTAGGGAAATCTGCTGCTTGCTGTTTCAGCGCAGCCTTGGGTGCGAGCAGGATGACCTGTGTTGGGGTTGTTAGGATTTCGGAATCTCAGGATTTTGCAGAATCTCCGGATTCTTCGTTCCCCACTCCTTGCACAACTCCATCAATCCGCAAAATTACCAAAAAACTAGGGATGGCACACTTATAATAAAAAGAAAGTTGTAATTTTGCGGCTGATTCGACTTTTGGCGGTCGCTGCGCTCCCTAGTTTCAGGCGGTCGCTTCGCGACCTAGTTTCAAGTTTCAACGGAAGCCTGCGGCTTCCTAGTTTCAACGCAGCCTTTGGCTGCTGGCTCGATAGACTTTTAGTTAGGAGTTAGGAGTTAGGAGTTAGGAGTTCCTTTCAATGAGGATGAACTCCTAATATTCTCCCCCAACTCACAATTCCTAATTCCTCATACCTCATTGAAAGGCAACTCCTAACTCCTAACTCCTAACTCCTAACTCCTCATAGAATGGAACAACTTAGTTACGCTCTGGGTATGGTCATTGGCCAGAACCTGAAGGATATGGGCATTGCCCAATTTGATAACGAAAAGTTCACCACCGCTGTATGCCACATCCTCTCGGATGCCAAGCCCGAAATGACGATGGCCGAGGCACACCAGCAGGTGGCAGCATATCTCCAAGCCAAGGAGGCCGAAAAGGGAAAGGCCGCCCGCGAAGCTGGTGAGCACTACCTCGCCGAGAATGCTAAGAAGGAAGGCGTTGTGGTGCTGCCCAGCGGTCTGCAATACCAAGTGCTGACTGCCACGGAAGGTCGCAAGCCCGCCGCTACGGACAACGTAAAGTGCCACTACGAAGGCCGACTGACCGATGGCACCGTGTTCGACTCCTCCTATCGCCGCGGCGAACCCGCCACCTTCCCCCTGAACGGCGTCATCGCCGGTTGGACCGAAGGTCTGCAACTCATGGGCGAAGGCAGCAAATTCCGCTTCTTCATCCCCTACCACCTGGCCTACGGCGAGCGAGGTGCAGGAGCCTCCATCCCTCCCTATGCAGCCTTGATCTTCGACGTGGAACTCCTCGAAGTGGTCTAGCCGCTCCACATTTGCAATCACCAAAAAACAAAATAAAACAACATGAAAAAGTTATTCATGGCAACCCTCGTTGCCTCCGCAGCACTTCTGAGTGCCTGCAATGGTTCTTCCTCTTCCCAAAAGGCTGAACTGAAGACCAACATGGACAGCGTCGCATACGCCACAGGTGTGGCCTATGGCGCACAGACCATCCAGAACCTCGAAAACCTCAAGGCGGGCCTCATCCAGAGCGGTAGCGACTCGACGGCTGTCGAAGAGTTTATCCGCGGTCTGCAGGACGGTTTCAAGAGCGCCGAAGACAAGAAGCAGATTGCCTACTACATGGGTGCTTCTATGGGCGTGAATCTACGCACCACCATGGGCAAGAACCTTGACTTCCTCTACTACGGCGAGAAGGACAGCGTCAACCACGTGGATCCCTCCAACATCATCGTGGGCTACGTAGACTTCCTCAAAAACAAGATTGCCCTCAAGGACAAAGACGGCAAGCCGATGACTACCGACGCCATCATGGCCTACGTGCAGGAAGCCAGCACCAAGGTGTACAACGACCGCATGAGCAAGGAGTACAGCAAGGAAATCAAGGCTGAGAAGGAATTCTTCGCCAAACTGGCCAAGCAAGAAGGCATCAAGCCCCTCAAGAACGGCGTTTACTACAAGGAAATCAAGGCTGGCAGCGGCCAACCCGCCAAGCAGGGCCAGTATGCCAAGATTGAATACACAGGCAAACTCACCAACGGCACCGAATTCGACAAGAGCAAGGAAGCCACTAAGTTCCCCGTGGGCGTAGGCTTCGTAGTTCCCGGTTTTGACGCCGCCTTGATGGCAATGCCCGTCGGTGCAGAGTGGGAAGTATATATCCCCTCCGACCAGGGTTACGGCGCACAGGGCAGGGACAAAATCACGCCGTTCAGCACCCTCATCTTCACCATCAAGGTGGTGGGCATTGAGGACGCTCCCAAAGCCCAAGCTGCTCCCGCAGAGGTTGCTGCCCAGTAAAAATTCCGCATATCAACCAAACTAGGAGAGGGTGTGTCGTTGCGGCACACCCTCTCATATAGGTACATTATAAGGTAGGGGCTATAAGCGGCTTTCGTGGCGTAGGATTTTGCTTTTCGTGAGGAAGTGTAGCGAACTACGCGACCCGATGAACAACAAAACACCTACGGTCGGAGAGACCTTCAGGAATCCAAGCTGCAAGAGGACTCTACCCATCATTGAAACTAAATTATAGAACCTATCATTAGATAAACTATGAGATACTTCCTTCTCGTGTGCGCCAACCTGCTGTTGGCAACTTCCTTCATAGCCTGCGGAGATGCGGGCAAGGAAACTACGAGCGCGGAAGACAGCATCACACGTCTGACCACCTTCCAGCCAGGCACCGATGCCGCCGCCGACTCACTCAGTTATGCGCTGGGCCGAGGCTATTCGGGCAACCGCCAAAGCGTGCGAGAAATACTCCAAGAAGCTGGTTGCGACACAGCCTTTGTGGACATGTTTCTGAAAGGCCTGCACGATGCGATGACAGACGACCCCGCCGCACTGGCCTACTCCATCGGCTACCAAAGCGGCATCGACCTGCGCTCTAGCATCCTCGAACCAGCCTCCAGCGTGGCCTTCGGCCGCGACAGCACCCGCGAACTGAGCGTCAGCAACTTCCTGGCAGGCTTCTTCGGTGAGTTCTACGGCAAAAAGAATTTCAAGGTGAAGGGCCAGGCGCTCACACAAGCCACAGCGGGCGATTTCGCCAACGACCTGCTGGCACGACTGAGCGACAAGAACTTCAGCAAGGCCTACGCCAAAGAGCGCAAAGCCGCCGAGGATTTCATGGCCGCCAAAGCCCAAGAGCCTGGCATCGGCACCCTCGATGGCGGTGTGCTCTACCGCGTCATCAAACCTGGTAGCGGTCCCCATCCAACGGACGGCAACATCGTGACCTTCCACTACGAAGGCCGCTTCATCAACGGCACCATCTTTGACAAAGAATCCCGCCCCGAAACCATCGCCATCAAAGAACTCATCATGGGCTTTGCCATTGCCCTGAAAGCCATGCCCCTCGGTGCGAAATGGGAAATCTACATCCCCTGGCAGTCGGCCTATGGCGCACAAGGAACGGACGATGTGCCGCCCTTCTCCACCCTTATCTACAAAGTGGAACTCCTGAATTTTGAATAACACCCTCCCTTGCGGCATCAGCCTATCAGCCCGCCGCAACCTTAACAATTAAATCCCCATGAAACTGAAAACCATCCTCATCCTCGCCCTCGTTGCCCTCGTCTGCGTAGACGGCTCGGCACGTTCGCGCAAGAAGAAACTCCAATTTGTCAACCCCGTTCAGCCCGTTGCGGCCAAGGATTATAGTTATGCCATCGGCGTGGCCCAGGCCAAAAGCCTCAAGGATTATCTCATGCAGCGCGAAGGCGTGGAGGCCGAGTTCCTCCCCATGGCAATCCAGGGTATGCGCGACTATGCCACCCTCACTCCCAACGAACGCAAGCAGAAAGAGGCTTACGCCGCAGGCCTTCGCATCGGCGAAATGAACGAGATGCAAGTCGTTCCCGCCTTCAACCAGCAGGCCACGGGTAAGCGCGACACCACCTTCGTGGACGCCGAACTCCTCGTCAACGGCCTCGCCGATGGTATGAATGGTGTGGCCACACTCTCTGCTGACAGCGCCATGAAACTGGCCGAGCAGCAGATGGATTTCTACAAGAACGAAATCAAGAATGCCAACGCCCTTTGGCTGAATGCCAACAAGCAGCAGAAGGGTGTGAAAACACTGCCCAGCGGTCTGCAATATCGCATCCTCACAGCAGGCCTCGGCCCCGTGGCAACCGACACCACGCAGGTGGAAGTGCACTACGAAGGCAAACTGATTGACGGCACGGTCTTCGACAGCAGTTACAAGCGCGGCCAGACCGCCACCTTCCGTCCCGACCAAGTCATCAAGGGATGGACGGAAGCCCTGAAGATGATGCCCGAAGGCAGTACCTGGGAACTCTATATCCCCTACGACCTGGCCTACGGCGAAAACGGAACGCAGAACATTCCTCCCTTCTCCACGCTGATTTTCAAGGTTGAAGTCATCAAGGTTGGAAAGAAATAGGAACGATTGACCCTGGGCTTTTGCTCAGGGTCAAACTTTATGAAGTTTCAACGGGAGCTTCGCTCCCTAGTTTCAGGCGGTCGCTTCGCGACCTTAGTATGGTCGCTTCGCTCCCTAGTTTCAAGTTTCAACGGAAGCCTGCGGCTTCCTAGTTTCAACGCAGCCTTCGGCTGCTAGCTCGTCAGTCTATTTCGCAGGAAAGGCAATTCCTCATTCCTAATTCCTAATTCCTAATTCCTAATTGGAAAAGTTGAACCTCGTAATCGACGATAAGATTCCGTATATCCGCGAGGCGGCTGCCCTGCTGGGCGATGCCGTTTATCTGCCAGGCGCGCAGATTAGTGCGGACGATGTGCGCACGGCCGATGCCCTGATAGTGCGCACACGTACACGCATTGACCACACACTGCTCGAAGGCAGCCGCGTGCAGTTTGTGGCCACCGCCACCATTGGCTTTGACCATATAGATAATAGGTACGCGCGCGAGGCAGGCATCCGCTGGACAAATTGTCCGGGATGCAACGCGGGAAGTGTGGCACAGTATGTGGCCACGGCCTTGCTGCTGCTCGAAGAGGACGGCGTGCTGCCACAGCGCAGCGATTGCTGCGTGGGCATCGTGGGTGTGGGCCACGTGGGAAGCCGCGTGAGCCAGTTGCTGCGCCACATGGGATTTCGCGTGAAGCATTGCGACCCCCTGCGCGCCGCCGGCCAAGACCCCGCAGGCACACTGGATTCGTGGCTTTATAGCCCTGCGGAGTACGTCTCGCTGGAAGAAATTGCCCGCACAGCCGATGTCGTCACCCTGCATACGCCGCTGACACGCGAAGGCCGACACGCCACCTACCATCTGGCCGATGCCGCATTCTTCAACAGCCTGGCGCGACGGCCCGTCCTCATCAACAGCAGCCGCGGCGAGGTGGTTGATACGCTAGCCCTGCTCCGCGCAATGGACAGCGGGAAGGTGGGCCCCGTGGTGATGGATACCTGGGAGAATGAGCCCCATCCCAACGCCGAACTCCTTGCGCGGGCCTATCTGGCCACGCCCCACATCGCAGGCTATTCGGCCGACGGAAAAGTGTGCGGCACGCGCATGGCCCTAGCAGCAGTAGCCCGCCACTTTGGCGTGGCAGACATCCCCCGCATCCTTGCGGCCATTCCCGCGCTGCCGCACCCCGAAATTTACTATCCCGAAGGCGGCCGCGACCTCCGCTCGCCCCTCGGCTGGTACGACCCGCGGCGCGACACCCTCGCCCTGCGCAATCACCCCGAAGCCTTCGAGCGCCTGCGCGGCGACTATCCCTTGCGCCGCGAAGCGCCTATGGAGGCTTATGAGTTGAATTAGGAATTAGGAGAGAATATTAGGAGTTCATCCTCATTGAAAGGCAATTCCTAATTCCTAATTCCTAATTCCTAATTCCTTAATTATTTCAGGACTATCGAACCAGCAGCCGAAAGGCTGCGTTGAAACTAGGGAGCAAAGCGACCGATGAAACTAGCAGCCGAAGGCTGCGTTGAAACTAGGGAGCAAAGCGACCGATGAAACTAGCAGCCGAAAGGCTGCGTTGAAACTAGGGAGCAAAGCGACCGATGAAACTAGCAGCCGAAGGCTGCGTTGAAACTAGGAAACTAGGTTTCCTTTGAAACTAGGTCGCAAAGCGACCAATATCCCCTCCAAAATTTGCGAGTCTCATTTATTTTCCCTTTCTTTGCAGCCAAGACGGACGAACAGCCCTTTGCCTAAGAGATGCTGCGCCCTTTATTCCTTAATTATTCATACCCTAATCTACTAATTTCTCTTACTCGTAATGGTTACAGCAATTGTTACCCTCTTTATTTTGGGCTATCTGTGCATCGCCCTTGAGAGCGTATTGAAAATTAACAAAGCTGCCCCTGCCTTGCTCATGTGTGTAGGCTGTTGGGTGCTCTATATGCTAGATGCTGGCAGTTTTGTCAAGCTGTTTCACCTCGAAGAGTGGAACCATTTCTTGGCCGAAACCATCAATAAGGAAGGCGCACTCCATGGATTTGTAAGCGAGATTCTGCTGAAGCACATGGGCGATACGTGCGAGATTCTCTTCTTCCTGATGGGCGCCATGACCATTGTCGAAATTGTAGATGCCAATGGCGGCTTCAACTTTGTGCGCGACAGCCTCCAAACCACGTCCAAGCGCAAACTGCTCTGGCGCATCACGTTCATGACCTTTTTGCTCTCAGCCCTTCTCGACAACCTCACAACGAGCATTGTCATGGTGATGGTGCTCCGCAAGCTCGTTTCCAACAAGGCCGACCGAATGCTCTACGCAAGTATGATTATCATCGCTGCCAACTCGGGCGGCGCGTTCTCGCCCATCGGCGACGTGACGACCATCATGCTCTGGATTCGCGGTATGATTACCACTCAGGGCGTGATTATGAACGTATTCTTGCCCTCGCTCATCAGCGTTGTGGTGCCCGCCTTCATACTCCAGTATTTCTTCAAGGGCGAGTTGAAGCCCCATATCGACACCCGTCCGCAGGAAGCCCTGCATTTCTCCAGGGTGGAGCGCAACGTCGTCTTCTTCCTCGGCGTGGGCGGCCTCGTCTTTGTGCCTATCTTCAAACTCCTGACGGGTCTGCCTCCCTTCATGGGCATCCTGCTCGTACTGGGTCTGTTGTGGATGGTCACGGAAATCTTCTATAGCAAGAAGAATATTGACCACTCCATGCAGCGCCGCGTCACCCATATCCTCACGCGCATTGACATGAGCACCATCCTCTTCTTCCTGGGTATTCTCATGGCCGTGGCCACCCTCCAGGAAACAGGCGTGCTGACAGCCTTCGGCAAGACGCTCAACGAGGTATCCAACGGCAACCACTACCTCGTCACGGGTGTTATCGGTGTCGTATCTAGCATTGTTGATAACGTACCCCTCGTGGCTGGTTGCATGGGTATGTACCCCATTGAAGCCACTGGCGACTTCGCTGTTGATGGACAGTTCTGGCAACTCCTGGCCTACTGTGCCGGTGTCGGTGGATCAATGCTCATCATCGGTAGTGCCGCAGGCGTAGTGGTCATGGGCCTTGAGAAAATCAGTTTCGGCTGGTACATGAAGCGCATCTCCTGGCTCGCGCTGGCAGGCTATTTGGCTGGTATGGGCTGGTACTTCATCGAAGAACTCCTGCTGCGCTAACAATATCTCCAACAGAAAATATTCTCATTCAAACACACTTATATTATGAAAAAAATCATTCTTTCGCTCGTGCTCCTCGTCTCCATCGTAGGCGCACAAACAGCCTCGGCCTTCAGTTTCGACTGGGGTGTGACGGGCGGTTTCAACCTCACCAAACTCAAGTTTGACAAGGCAAGCAAATCATTCGACACCAACGGCCAAGCAGGTTGGTTTCTCGGTCTCAAGGCCAACGTAGGTCTCATCGGCGGCTTCGGCCTCGACGGTGCGCTGCTCTACAACCAAATGAAGTACACCACCACTGCCGACTACGGCCTCGGTACTGTAAGCATCAACGAGACCGCACGCTCCTTTGCCATTCCCATCAACCTGAAGTACAGCATCGGTCTGGGCAAGATGGCCAATGTCTATGTCACCACAGGCCCGCAGTTTGACTTCGCCATGGGCGACAAGAACGACGATGACAATACAACCGCCATCGTCAGCAGTTTTGAGCAGGAAAACATGACCACGTCATGGAATGTAGGTGCAGGCGTCAAACTCTTCAAGCACCTCGACCTCGGTCTGAGTTACAACTTCGGCCTGAGCAAGGCTGCCAAGCAAACCATTGACCTCGTGAGCGGTACAACGGTGGGTATCACGCTGCCCGACAACAACAGCGTAAAGGCCAACACCTTCAAGATTCAAGCAACCTACTATTTCTAACCAACCGACGGGGGCATAGCTGTGCCCCCGTTCTTATTCAAGAACAAGCGCATCTGATTCAAAGACAAGCGCATCTGATTCAAAAATAAACACATTATGATTCGACTCAATTGTTTCTTCAAGGCCGACGAGGGTAAGTACGACGATGCCCTCGAAGCCGCCATCGCCCTCACCGCCGAAACACAACTCAACGACGAAGGCTGCATCGCCTACGACGTTTTCGAAAGTGCTACCCGCGGCGAAATCTTCATGATTTGCGAAACCTGGGAGAGCGCCGAAGCCCTCAAAGCCCACATGGAGGCTCCCCATTTCAAGCAGTACGTGCCCGTCATCGAATCCTGCGGCATGCTAAAACTGGAGCAGTTTGAGAAATAAGAATCGGAATCTCCGGAATATCTGGATAATCCGGAAAATCCAATTCGACCAATAAAAACAGGGACGGCCACTTCATGCGGTCGCCCCTTTCCTGTTCCCGAAGAAAATTTTGATTTTCACCAAACAGAACTGTCCGCACCGCTCCCTTGCTAAACATTCTCTCTGCCCTCCTCAGGAAAAATTCAATTACAAACCAATAAACTAAATACACATGAGAAAAATTTCTTCAATTCTGACGTTGCTGCTCCTATGCCTTTGCGGGAATTTGAGCGCGCAGACGGTGATTGCCCGTATGGCTGACTTGGCTGCTGCAGCAGAGAACGACCAGAACAAGGCCACGCCCTCATTTGACTGGGAAACAAACGCTGAGCGTGGAGCTGTTTATGACTTCTCCAACGGCAACTATCTAGGTGCTATCTCTAACGATGCTGTTGTTAGCGCTATTGAAGGCGAAAAGTATGTCACTATTGCTATGTGGGTGTATGGTCCGACTACCTCAGATCAGGCTTTGTTTGGCTATGGTGACGAGAATACAGGTATCAAGGTGTCGCTTAATGGAAATGCACAAAAGATAACGACCAAGGGCGTCAATGACTTTGAGATAGTGACTGTAAATGCGAATAATATTAAGGCCAACCAATGGTGTTTTGTCGCTTTTACTTTTAGAGGTGCTGCTTCCACTATAGGAG
Organism: Bacteroidales bacterium; assembly: GCA_004555425.1. GTDB lineage: Bacteria > Bacteroidota > Bacteroidia > Bacteroidales > Bacteroidaceae > Alloprevotella. Next base: position 835 of record SFID01000021.1, on the reverse strand, counting down.
ATGGCGAAGATACTTATCGTTACTATACATCCGACACGAATGGCCAGTATTATACCGCAAAAAATTATAATCTAGGTAATATGAAAGCCGTAGCTGAAGGAAGTAAAAAGCTTGCTATCGGTTCGGGTGACCAAGGAGATGCAAGTGATGTTTATACTGGTTTGATTGCCAACTTGACCGTGATTACTTCAGATGAATTCTTACAAAATGGTGTTATAGCCAATCTAGTAGGACCTGCTCCGACCCCTACAGTCTCATATCTCTGTAATTTAATCGATGCAAGAATCAAATATATCAATCAGAACACGAGAGAAGGCATTATTGGTTATTATTCTTCATCCAATGTTGAATCTACTATAAAAAGAGCTCAGAGTGTTATGAATAATTACCCGCCCCCTACTGTTTATCAATTGCAGGAACAACTGGATATCTTGAATGGATTATCCGTCAATCTTCCTCAAGCAGGCAAGATCTACCGCATTGTTTCGGCTTACCCCAACTTTGAGGCTCAACAACAGGGCAAGAAGAAGGCTATGTATGCTGCTACGGAAACAACCGAAGGAAACAATCCTGTGACCGCAAATGTCGTAAAATGGGGAGATGCTTCTAATGATAATGCCTATTTATGGGCCATGGAGAAAAATGTTAATGGCGAATTTAAGATTCAGAACGTGGCTACAAGCCAATATATGGGGTTGTGGGGCGACCCCATTGGAGACAGACAGATTTTGAGCAACTTACCTAATTCGATTACGCTAACTTCGTTGGGACAGGGCCAGTTTAATATTAAGAACGGCTCTAATGTTCTACACACAGATGGCCACGGCGATGGTAC
>SFID01000020.1 GCA_004555425.1 Bacteroidales bacterium | reverse complement strand
ACGAGAGTTAGCTGATGTCATATTATATATAAGGTGTTCTCCTTCCACTGAGTCACACGCCCTCGAGCAACGTGCGGTACATTGCGTTTTCAATGAAAAGTGACCTGAGCAGTTACCATTTCGGGGTAACTCCAATGCCGCATTTCCAACATCTCATTCCCAATGCCCAATTTCCAGTTCCTCCCAGCAGTAAGCCCCCTAAAAGTAATTGCGATTCGGGATTTGTTGGCGGGGTAAACTTTTTTTTCTACTTTTGCCCCCAAATTATAAAAAACACCAAAACACATGCCTAAGAACTTAGTCATCGTGGAGTCTCCGGCCAAAGCCAAGACTATCGAAAAATTTCTCGGCAGCGACTTCAAAGTCATGTCGAGTTTCGGACACATTCGCGACCTGAAGAAGAAGAATTTCGGGGTGGATCTGGATACCTTCCGCCCCGAATATGAGATACCTGCCGACAAGGTGCACGTGGTCAGCGAACTGCGCGCCGCTGCCAAGAAGACCGAAACCGTCTGGCTGGCTTCCGATGAGGACCGCGAGGGAGAAGCCATCTCTTGGCACCTCGCCGAAGTGCTCAAACTGGACCCCGCGAAGGCACAGCGCATCGTTTTCCACGAAATCACGAAGCCCGCTATCCTCTCCGCCATTGAGCATCCGCGCCATATCGACCTCAACCTCGTTGATGCGCAACAGGCGCGCCGCGTGCTCGACCGTCTGGTCGGTTTCAAACTCTCGCCTGTACTCTGGCGCCGCGTGCGTCCCAGTCTCTCGGCAGGCCGTGTGCAGAGTGTGGCCGTCCGCCTCATCGTGGAGCGCGAGCGCGAGATTGAACAGTTCCAAAGCGAAGCGGCCTATCAGGTGACGGCCTTATTTGAATTGCCCGCCCGCGCAGGTGAAAATCCTGTACAAATTAAGGCCACGCTCAACCGCGCCTTTGCCACAGAAAAGGAGGCACAGGCTTTCCTCGAAGCGTGCAAAAAGGCCGATTTCATCGTAGAAAGTGTGGTTAAGCGTCCCACCAAGCGCACCCCCGCTCCCCCCTTCACCACCTCTACGCTCCAACAGGAAGCCGCCCGCAAGTTGGGCTTCCCCGTGGCTATGACCATGCGCGTGGCACAGACGCTCTACGAAGCGGGTCTTATCACCTATATGCGTACGGACTCGATGAATCTCTCCGACCTCTGCCTCAACGCTTGCGGCCCTGTCATCACCAGCGAAATGGGAGCCGACTACCACCAGCGTCGCCACTACCACACGCATGCCAAGGGGGCACAGGAGGCCCACGAGGCCATCCGCCCGACGGATATGCGCCGCGAGCAGATTGAAGGTACTCCGCAGGAGCAGCGACTCTATACGCTGATTCGCAAACGCACCTTGGCCAGCCAGATGGCCGACGCTCAGTTGGAGAAGACCACGGTCTGCGTGAACGTATCGGGCCGCGAGGAGCAGTTTGTCACGACGGGCGAAGTGGTGCTCTTTGACGGTTTTCTGCGGATTTACCGCGAAAGTGTGGACACCGAAGCCGAAAATGAGGGCGAAGGCGGGCTGCTGCCGCACATCGAAGAGGGCGAAGCGCTGAGCCGCCTCGAAATCACGGCCCGCGAGCGCTATACGCGACAGCCGCCCCGCTATACGGAAGCCTCGCTCGTACACAAAATGGAGGAACTGGGCATCGGCCGACCTTCAACCTACGCACCAACCATTTCGACCATTCAGCAGCGCGAATACGTGGTGAAAGGCGACCGCGAAGGTTCGCCACGCCAGATTCACGTGCTCACGCTCGCCCAAGACAATATTGTTCCCTCAACCCTCGAAGAGCGCGCCGGCGCCGACAAGGGCAAACTCCTGCCTACGGATATCGGTACGGTGGTCAACGATTTCCTGACGGCCAACTTCCCCGATATCATGGACTACAACTTCACTGCCAACGTGGAGAAGGACTTTGACGATGTGGCTGAGGGCAACAAGGAATGGACCAGCCTCATCCGACAATTCTACACCGACTTCGACCCGCTAGTAACGCGGGCTATGGAGGAACGCAACGAACTGCGCGTGGGCGAGCGCGAACTGGGCATCGACCCGAAATCGGGCAAGGTGGTGAAAGTGCGCATCGGCCGCTACGGCCCTATGGTGCAGATTGGCACAGCCGAAGAGGAGGAGAAACCGCTCTTCGCCACACTGCCGAAGGACAAGAGTATGGCCTCCATCACCCTGGAAGAGGCCCTCGAACTCTTCAAACTGCCACGAACGCTCGGTGAATACGAGGGAAAACCCGTTGTAGCCAACACAGGACGCTTCGGCCCCTATATCAACCACGACAAGAAGTTTGTTTCGATTCCGAAGGGCGAAGACCCCTTGGAAATCTCTTTGGAGCGCGCCATCGAACTGATTCTGTCGAAGCGCGAGGCTGAGGAAAAGAGCCACTTGAAAACCTTCGACGAAGAGCCCGAACTGGAAATCCGCGCTGGTCGCTTCGGACCCTACATTGCCTACAAGGGCAAAAACTACAAGATTCCCAAGGCGCAGGCTGACCGCGCAGCCGAACTGACCCTGGAGGAGTGTCGCAAGATTATCGAAACGCCCGCTCCCAGCAAGACCAAAACAACGCGCAAGAAGAAAGCCTAAACGTATCAACCTCCCCCATCAACAAATCAGCCACTATGCTGAAAGCGACAGACAAATGTATTATCCTGATTGGCTATATGTGCGCCGGCAAGACGACAGTCGGCAAGGCGTTGGCCAAACGCTTGGGCTGTGTTTTCTATGACCTTGATTGGTACATCGAAGAGCGTTTTCACAAGCGTGTGCCCCAAATCTTTGCCGAGGAAGGCGAAGAGCGATTTCGCAACCTCGAAAGGCGGATGCTCCACGAGGTGGCCGAGTTTCAGGGCATCGTCATGTCGTGCGGCGGAGGTACGCCCTGCTTTTTTGACAATATGCAATATATGAACGAGGTGGGCCGCACGTTCTACCTCAAAGCCTCGCCCGACACGCTTTGCACCCATCTGGCCATGAGCCGCGGCGAGCGCCCGTTGCTCAAAGGCAAATCGCCCGAAGAGTTGCGTACCTTCGTGGCCGAACAAGTGGCAGAGCGCAGTCATTACTATGAACAAGCACAACATACGATAGACATCAACGTGCTGGACACCTTTGAAAAAATCGATGAAATCTGCCAGCAGATTATAGACTGCTTGGAGTAGCGGTCGCTTCGCTCCCTAGTTTCAACGCAGCCTTTGGCTGCTGGTTTCAGTCGGGGACTGCGTCCCCTAGATTCAACGGTCGCTTTGCTCCCTAGATTCAACGCAGCCTGCGGCTGCTGGCTCGATAGCCTTTAAACAATTAAGGAATTAGGAATGAGGAATTAGGAATTGCCTTTCAATGAGGATGAACTCCTAATATTCTCTCCCAACTCACAATTCCTCATTCCTCATTCCTAATTCCTAATTCCTAATTTACTAAATTCTCCACCATTTGCAATGAGAAAATGGCGTATTGAAGATTCCGAAGAGCTCTACAACATCAAAGGTTGGGGCGTCAACTACTTTGGTATTAACGAAAAAGGCCACGCTTACGTTTCGCCCAAGAAGGACGGCGTGCGCATTGACCTCCGAGAGGTAGTTGACGACTTGGCCTCGCGCGACATCACTGCGCCTGTGCTCCTGCGCTTTCCCGATATCCTCGACAACCGCATCGAGAAGACGGCGGAGTGCTTTGTCAAGGCAGAGAAAGAGTACAACTACCAGGCTGACCACTTCATTATTTATCCCGTGAAGGTCAACCAGATGCGTCCCGTCGTGGAGGAGATTATTAGCCACGGCAAACGCTACAACCTGGGACTGGAAGCGGGTTCCAAACCCGAACTTCACGCCGTGCTGGCCACCAACATGGACTCCGACAGCCTCATCATCTGCAACGGACACAAGGACCAGAACTTCATCGAACTGGCCCTGCTCGCGCAGAAGATGGGCAAGCGCGTTTTCTTGGTCATCGAGAAACTGCACGAACTGACAACCATCGCCGAAACTGCCGAGAAACTGGGCGTGCGCCCCAATCTGGGCGTGCGCATCAAATTAGCCTCCTCGGGAACGGGCAAATGGCAGGAGAGCGGCGGCGATGCCTCGAAATTCGGTCTCAACTCCACCGAACTACTTACCGCCCTGAAACAACTGGATGAGTTAGGTATGCGCGACTGTCTGAAACTTATCCATTTCCATATCGGTTCGCAGATTACGAAGATTCGCCGAATCTCTACGGCACTCCGCGAAGCCGCACAATTCTACGTGCAACTCCATCGCATGGGCTTTAATATTGAGTTCGTGGATTGCGGTGGCGGACTGGGTGTGGACTATGACGGCACGCGGTCGAGCAACTCCGAAAGTTCGGTGAACTATTCCATACAGGAATACGTCAACGACTGCGTCTATACCTTCGCCGACGCTGCCAACAAAAACAACATCCCCCACCCGAACCTCATCACCGAAGGCGGACGCTCCCTGACGGCCCACCACGCCATCCTCATCCTCGACGTCATCGAAACTGTCAGTATGCCGCACATGCGCGACGACTTCCAGCCGAGCGAAAACGACCACCAGTTGGTGCACGACCTCACGGAAATCTGGGACAAACTCTCCACACGCTCCATGCTGGAGGACTGGCACGACGCGGAAGACATCCGCGACGAAGCGCTCGACCTTTTCCGCCACGGCATCATTGACCTCAAGACGCGCGCACAGATAGAATCACTCTATTGGAGCATTACCCACGAAATTTCCGAGCTGGTTCACCACCAGAAGCACGTACCCGACGAGTTGCGCAAGCTCGACAAAATCATGGCTGACAAGTATTTCTGCAACTTCTCCCTTTTCCAGTCCATGCCAGATTCGTGGGGCATCGACCAACTCTTCCCCATCATGCCGCTGCAACGCCTAGCGGAGAAACCAACCCGCTCGGCCACGCTGCAGGACATCACGTGCGACTCCGATGGAAAGATTTGCGCCTACGTCAACTATAACCAACAGACGTCCTATCTGCCTCTCCATCCCATCCAGAACGGCGAGCACTATTATATCGGCGTATTCCTCGTGGGCGCCTATCAGGAAATCCTGGGCAATATGCACAACCTCTTTGGCGATACGAACGCCGTACACATCTCCATTGACGGCGAAGACTACAGTATCGACAAGACCATTGACGGCGAAACCGTGGCCGACGTGCTCGAGTACGTGCAATACGACCCGAAACAAATGGTGCGCCGCCTCGAATCGTGGGTGAGCAAAGCCGTGAAGGAAGGAAAAATCACGCAAGGCGAGGGCAAGGAATTTATCTCCAACTACCGCGCCGGCCTCTACGGCTATACCTACCTGGAATAAGCCAACCCCATCCGCTATCCATAAAAGGCTGCCCCGCAAACAGAGATACACATCTGTTTGCGGGGCAGCCTTGTTTGTATGACCGAGAGCGAACCGTCTATTGGCTATATATCGGTAATAATGTCGCAGATTCTGCGTTGATATTTGCTGAAAAACGGCGCAGATTTAGCGATTGTTTCTTCTAGAACATTTGCTGCACCCTGCGCAAGCCTGCCACGAATGCGTCCACCTCTTCGCGGGTATTGTAGAGGGCGAAGGAGGCGCGGGCCATGCCTTCCACGCCGCAGCGTTCCATAAGTGGCTGGGCGCAATGGTGGCCTGTGCGAATGGCTATGCCGAGGCGGTCGAGCAGGGTGCCTAGGTCGAGATGGTGGATGCCTTCGATGTTGAAGGCGATGACGGCATCCTTCTCGCGGGCTCGGCCATAAATGTGCATACCGGGGATGGTGTCCATCTGCTCTAGGGCGTAGCGGAGGAGGTCCTGCTCGTGGGCGTGGATTTTGTCGCGCCCGATGGATTCTATGTATTGAATGGCAACGGCCAAGGCGTGGCTACCCACGTAATCGGGCGTACCTGCTTCAAACTTATAGGGGAGTTCTTCGTAGGTGGTGTGCTCGAAAGTGACGCGCTTAATCATTTCGCCGCCACCCTGATAGGGAGGCATCTGCTCAAGTAGTTCACGGCGACCATAGAGTACGCCAATGCCCGTCGGGCCGTACATCTTGTGGCCGCTGAAAGTGAGAAAATCCACACCGAGGTCCTGCACATCCACCTGGAAATGCGGCACACTTTGCGCGCCATCGGCAAGAATATGCGCTCCATGGGCATGCGCCAGACGCGCCATCTCGCGGATGGGATTGACGGTGCCGAGTACGTTGCTCACGTGGGCCACACTGACAAGGCGGGTGCGCTCATTGAACAACGCCTCGTAGGCAGCCATGTCCAGATTGCCGTCGTCGTCCATCGGGATGACGCGCAAGACGATGCCCAACCTGTCGCGCAACATCTGCCAAGGCACAATGTTGGAATGGTGCTCCATGACGGAGAGTATCACCTCGTCGCCCTCGTGCAGGAAAGCGCGTCCGTAACTGTCGGCCACTAGGTTAAGGCTCTCGGTGGTGCCGCGCGTGAAGACGATTTCCTCCGTTTGTCGCGCGTTGATGAAGCGGCGCACCTCCTCGCGGGCTGCCTCGTGGAGTTCGGTGGCTTGCTGCGAGAGGTAGTGCACACCGCGGTGAACGTTGGCGTTCGTATTGTAGTATTCCTCGCTGATGGCATCAACCACAGCGCGGGGTTTCTGCGTCGTGGCGGCGTTGTCCAGATAAATCAATGGGCGGCCGTACACCTGTCGGCTGAGGATGGGAAAATCAGTTCGCATATACATATATATAATAGGTAGGTTCTATAAATTAGTTTCATTGGAAGGTAGTATCTCTATTTGGCTTGGATGTCTTTCCGCCTCTCGCAACGTATCTTTTTGTTTTTCATTCAGTCACGTAGCCCGCTACGCTCCTTCATGTAAAACAAAAACATCCGGCACGATAGTCAAAAATCCATCGCAAGCTAATTTATAGAACCTACCTATAAGGACAAAGCAGTCCACGAGTCCCTAGCGGCACATCTTGCAACCCGCACAAGCAGACAACTCGCCGCGGAAGCGCATCTCAACGAGGTGGGCAAGGCGTTCGCGCAGGCGTTCGAGTTCGATATGACGCAGGACGTCGCCCACGAATGCCTGTTGGAGAATCAGACGGGCCTCGCGCTCGGGAATGCCGCGCTGGCGCATATAGAAGAGGGCCGATTCGTCGAGTTTGCCAATGGTGCTGCCGTGATTACACTTGACATCGTCGGCATAAATCTCCAGCATCGGTTGACTGAAAGCGCGTGCGGTGGGTGCGGCACAGATATTCGCGTTGGTCTGTTGCGAGAGGCTCTTCTGCGCGCCCTTTTCCACGAGCACCAGTCCCGCAAAGGCGCCGACGCTATGGCCATCAAGCACATATTTATAGAGCATATCGCTCGTACAACTGGGCGCAGCGTGGTCCACCACAAGGCTATTGTCCACGCGCTGCTGCCCATCGGCCACGACCACTCCGCGGGCCACCATGTCGGCGCCCTTGCCATCGAGGCGGAAGTCCAGGCGGTGGCGTGTTTGTCCGCAGGTGAGGGTCACGCCGTTGTAGGAAACGTGCGACGCGGCGGCTTGGTGCACGTACACATTATCAAGGGCGGTGTGCTGCTCGGTGGTTTCCTCCACGGCATTCACCTGAATGTTGGCTCCTTCGCCCACGAAGATTTCGGTCACCTGCGTGGAGAGCGTGCGGCACTGCCCATCGGTATGTTCGCAGAGGAGGATGACGCCCTGCGCGCCCTCCTCGGCCACAATGAGCAGGCGGCGGTTGACCATCAGGTCGGCGCGCGCTGCGGCCACATTGACGATTTGAATGGGATTGCTCAGGATGGTGCCTGCGGGCAGATAGACCAGCAGTCCGTCCTGCGCCAGGAGGGTGTTGAGAGCCGTCACACCATCGTACTTGCGGCCTGCTTCGCGATTGTAATAGGCAGCCACGAGCGCGGGGTCGGCCTGCGAGAGGGGTTGAACGAGCACGCCCTCGGGCAGGGGTGCCGTGGGCGTTTGCACGGTATAGGGCACATCGTTCACCACGAAGTAGAGCGACGTACTCAGGTGGGGCACGGCGCAGCGGTACTCCTTGTAGGGGTCAACGGCGGGCAGGGTGCGGCGCAGGTTGAGCCCATAGTCGGGCGCAAGGGCAGCCTCCACGTCGGTGTATTTGTACCGCTCGTTGCGCGAGGTGGGCAGCCCGTGCTGCTGCAAGCCCGCCAGAGCAGCCTCACGAGCGGCATTCATCGCTGCGCACGAGGCACCGCAGAGCGTTTCGCCCTGAGCGGCATAGAGGTCAAGGTATTGTTGAAGACTGGACATAGGGTTTCATCTTATGGGTTATGCTACTCTTCCACTTCCTCCCTGATCCAATCGAATCCGCGCTCCTCAATGGCATAGCCCAACGAGGCATCGCCCTCCTTGACCACGCGGCCCTTGACGAGCACGTGCACGAAGTCGGGCTTCAGATAGTCGAGCATACGCTGGTAGTGCGTGATGACCATGGCCGATGTCTGCGGAGTGCGCAGCATATTGAAACCCTCGGCCACGATTCGCAGGGCGTCAACGTCGAGTCCCGAGTCTGTCTCGTCGAGGATGCTGAAGAGGGGTTGCAGAACGGCCATCTGGAAGATTTCGTTGCGTTTGCGCTCACCGCCCGAGAAGCCCTCGTTGACGCCGCGGCTCATGAAATGGGCATCGAGGCCCACGAGTTGGCGCTTCTCCTTGAGGAGTTTGAGAAATTCGCCGGCACCAATAGGCTCCTGGCCGAAATATTTGCGCTTAGCATTGAGGGCGGCGCGCATAAAGTTGGTCATCGACACGCCAGGAATCTCAATCGGCGCCTGGAAGGACATAAAGATGCCTTCGTGGGCACGGTCTTCGGGCGAGAGGGCCAGCAGGTCCTTGCCGTTGAACGTGATGCTGCCTTCGGTAACTTCGTACTTGGGATTGCCAACGAGGACATGGCTCAGCGTGCTCTTGCCTGAACCATTGGGGCCCATGAGCACATGGACTTCTCCGTCGCCTATGGTGAGATTGACACCGCGAAGGATTTCCTTGCCTTCAACGGATGCGTGCAGGTTTCTTATTTCTAGCATAGTGTTGTAGGATTTCGTGGGCACAAAGTTAGCAATAGTATTTTTAATAGGAGGCGGCCAGCTGCGGAAAATCCAGCAAGAGCGGGGAAACCAGGCCGTTGGAATCTCTGGAGATTCGTGTAGAAAAAACTTGGCGCACAAACGGCATAATTTTCCAGCCATAAGTTGGTTGCAAAACCTGAACGTGTCATTTCCGCAACGGAGATTCCCGTTTTTTCCTCGGACTTTCCCAGCGACCCGCGCCCGCGGGTCACACGACCTGCGCCCGCGGGTCACACGACCTGCGCCCGCGGGTCACGCGACCTGCGCCCGCGGGTCGCTGGGAAAGTGCCGTAGCGAAACGGGGACAAGCCTTGGAGAGCCTGCATCCCTCCTAATGGTTGTTTCAATCATAGGCTGGCGATAGCCGTAAAACCATCCAAGCATCATACAAAAAAGAACTCTGGAAAATCCAGGAATACCCAGATTCTCCAGAGTTCTTTGTCGCTGCCGCGCTGTCTAGAACGACATCATCACGCGCAGGCGGATGCCCCAGCGGCTCGTGTCAGGTTGGTCGAGATAGGTCAGGCGGTGCACATACTCCACGTGCACGAGTTTGAAGATATTGTGTATGCCCGCCACGACTTCCACGTAGGGCTTCTTCGGGTCCATCGTGCGCGAGAGGTACTGGTAGTTACCATCCGCATCGAATTTGCCAGGGAAGTAGAACAGGCGGCCGTCGCCAGCGTTGCGCGCAAGGAGGGGATTATTGCGGTCGGTCAGCGTGCCCCAGAGCATGTGGCAGGCCAGGTATTCGCGCCACTTGAGTCGCTTGAGCAACGGAATGCGATTGAACAACTTGCCATCGAGGTCCCACGAGAGCATCAACTGGGCATAGCGGTCATTGAGAAACTCCATATTGTCAATCAACTCGAACGTGTTGCGCTGCTTGATGTACGAGAGGTTGGCAGCGGGCATCAGGAGGAGGGGGAAGGGCACGCGGCTCCATTGCGCGCCGCCTTTGAGATAGACCTCGGCCTTGCCCCAAGAGCGCAGCCAGAATCGCTTGTAAATGCTCGCCTCGGTGGTGTGAAAGGAATGCTGCTGGCCCGCCAAGTCGTACCATCCGCCCGTATAGGTGATTTCGTAGATAGGCGCGTTGTGGTTGATGGTCAGGCGGCGCTGCTTCGTATTGACGTATTTCGCGCCAGGCTGGAAGGTCAGCGTGAAGGTGCCTTCGTTGGTGCGCATGGAATGAAGGTGGAGGCTGGCATCTTGCGAAGGCGCGGGCGCTGTATTGAGAGGCTGATAGAAGAGGGCGCGCGTGGGAATGTCCTTCTGCGTGCGGGCTTGCAGGCGCAGGCGCAGGCCGTTGTTCCATTCGCGGTCCCAGGCCAGTTTGTAGTTCTCGTAGTACATCATGTGGTCCACGTCGGTCCACTTGAACGACACGAAGACGTTGTCCTTGTCCGTGGCCAGGAATTTGTCGGTGGGCGCCATCACGTCGCGGTTGTACGTGAAGGTGATATTGTTCACGGGAAACTCGCGCGGCAGATAGCCTTTCTTGTTAATGGAGTAGGTCACCTCGCCCAGGCCCTTCCATTTGTTGTCCTTGAAACCATAGGCCACGTAGCCCTTGAGGAAGAGGTGGGGATGGAGGTTGGCTGTGGTCTGTGCGGAGAGGCGGAGGCGCAGGCCGTCCACGGAGTTCTTCGTAATGGTCGTATTGACAGGACCGATGTCCACCTTTGACGGCCGCTTGGGATCGGTGCTGGTCTCGACAAAGTTTTCGATGAAGGCGCGACCTACGAAGAGGATGGGCTTGAACCACTTGATTTGCTGCAATCGCTGTACGAAACCGTTCACATCGCCTTCGCTGCGGGTTAGCGGCACACTGCGATGCTCGTCCCAGAAGGCTTCGTCGCGCATCCGAGCATTGGGGTCGGTCATCTCATCGCCCGAGAAGCGGAAATTCTTGTCGGCAATCGGTTCGAAGGAATAGTTGGCATATTCATTGACACGCTTGACCAGAAACTTCTGGAGGAAGTTTGCCACCTTGAGTTGCACCAACATATTGTCGCTAACCAGCACACGCTCGCCAGTTGGCAGGGTTTCGAACTCTTGGATGATACGCATACGGTCCACGAAATTCACGTCCGTGCGCTTGGGAAAGCCGATTTCGGCGCGCTTCACCCGATAGGTGGAGTCGGCCATGATATAGAGCGAGCCCGAGAAGCCGTAGTCCTGCGGATTGTTGGGCGTGAAGTCCACCTGGATGCAACTGTCGTTGGCCACCCGAAGCGTATCAACGATGAAATAGCGGTAGAAGGCTATCGCGCCATTGGATGCCAAGGGGCTGAGAAAGTCGTGGTGCATCAGATAGATGCTGTTCTTGTAAATATTGACGTCGGTGAACACGTCCTTGAGCATCGTGTTGAGAATGTCGCCCGTACTCAGCAACTCGTTGATGCCCTGCGTCTTCTCGCCAATGACGATGCGCTTCTCCGTCTTGGGCGAGCGGCGATAAATATTGCGCACCACGCGCTCTTCGACCGAGATAGGGAGGATGCGCGTGCCCGTTTCGTTGCAAGTTTCAACGTAGTCCTTGAGGAAAGGCATGCTTTTGAATTTGTCATCCTCGAAGACCTTGGGCGTGATGTCGTCGAAGGCTAAAGTCATCTTGCTATACTGGTCGATGGAGCAGAAGTCGTGGCGATCGCGGATGTCGCTGCTGTCCTTGGCTGCGATAACACGGCGCATCAACTCCACCGCAGGATTGTTCTTGCGCGAATAGCGGCCGTTCTTCTTGCCCGTGACGACGGCCTCGTTCATCTGGGCATCAAGGGGTTCTAGGGAAATATTGTACGTGCCTCCCTTTTTCGTGCGCAGTGTCTTGCTCTCGTAGCCAATCATGCTGAAACGCAATTTTCCATTGGCCTCAAGGCGCAATTTGTAGTTACCATTCTCGTCCGACTGCGTGAGGCGGCCGCCCTCGTAACTGATAATCACGAATGGCAAAGCCTCGCGCGTCTTGGCATCAATGACGCACCCCGTCACGGATTGGGCTGCTGCGCTCACCACAAGGAGGGTAAGGATGAAAAAGGTATATATACGTGCTCGCATCTAGTTTATCGTAAGAATTTCAGGCTGCAAAATTAGGGATTTTCTACTGAAGGATAGTATTTTAGTTGGCTGAAAAATAATCCTATATGGCGTATCGTTATGTCTAGTTTTCAAGGAGAAGGTCCTTCCTAGGGAAAATCAACTACAACCGCCGCCTGCGCGCCCAAAAATGGGAGGCTATGCGCTCGTTGTACGGACTTTTTTGCTACCTTCGCCTCTGCAAAAAAACAGCATGCCGTCATCGCCACTGCTATGTCTGCGCTCGCCGCTTCTTCTAACGCATGAAAATGTCTTGTCAAACGCATGAAGATGCTTTCCTAACGTACGAAAAACTGGCGGTATCTGATTAGGCAACAGGAGTAAGGCTTGTTGCATTTAATTTCTAGGGATTTGAATCAGCAATCTGGGATTATGAAAATTGCCATTATCGGTGCTGGCGCCGCAGGATGCTTTGCGGCGGCCCGCCTCGGAGAAAAAATACGCCGCTCGGGCAGCCCCGGAGCGGCGGAAATACACGTGTACGAAAGCGGGACGCGACCGCTTGCCAAGGTGCGCATCACGGGCGGCGGCCGGTGCAACCTGACGAACTCCTTTCGCACGGTCAAGAGCGCAGAAGCCGTTTATCCACGCGGGGCTCGCCTGATGAAGCGCCTGCTCAAGCAGTTCAGCCACACAGATACGATGGCGTGGTTTGAGGAAGCCGGCGTGCCGCTCGTGGTGCAGGCGGACGAATGCGTCTTTCCTGCCTCGCAAACGTCGGAGGACATCATCGCTGCGCTCTTGCGCAGTATGCAAGCGGCAGGAATCCGTCTCCACACGGGCTACCGCGCCAAACGGATTGAGCAAATGGCCGATGGCGGCTACAGGATAGCCTTCACCAACGACCAAACGGCCAAAGCCGACGTCGTCATCGTGACAACGGGCGGCAGCCCCCGCCAGTCGGGCCTCGATTTTTTGGCACCGCTCCATCTCGAAACGCTGCCGCCTGTCCCTTCCCTGTTCAGCCTGACGCTGGAGGGCCATCCCCTCGGCGCGCTCTCGGGCCACGTGGTACAGGATGTGGCGGTGCGCATTCCGGGCACAAAGTTGGCGGCCCAGGGCACGCTCCTTATCACCCATCAGGGCCTGAGCGGACCAGCGATTCTTCGCCTCTCCTCGTATGCCGCACGATTTCTGCACGAGGCAAACTATCGCGCGCCACTGGCCATCAACTGGTGGGGACCGCACAACGAGACAGAAATTCTCGCCTGCCTGCGCCAACTCACGGCGGCCCAGCCCAACAAACAACTAACCAACATCGTGCCCTCGCACCTAACGGCCCGACTTTGGGCAACGCTCCTCGAGCGCTGTGGCGTGCAGGCCGACACGCGGGCAAAGGACCTCCACCCCAAAACCCTGCAGCGCCTAGCCGCGCAACTGAGCAACCACACCTTCACCATTGCTGGCCGCAATCCGCACAAGGAGGAATTTGTCACCTGCGGCGGAATCGCCCTCGCGGAAGTCAATCCCAACACCCTGGAATGCAAAAAGCATCCACGCCTTTACTTCGCTGGCGAAGTGTTGGACGTGGATGCTGTAACTGGTGGCTTTAATCTGCAAGCGGCCTGGAGTATGGCGGATGCTGTGGCGCGTGCCGTGGCGCAGGGATGGAGTTAGCCATCAATGCAGGGGGCTCGGAAAGCGTTTTGCTAGGGTCAAATTTATCCTGCTCGCTCTTGGGGTCGTACCATTCCTCACGCTGCCACTCTTCTGGCAGGAAGAAGGTTTTGGTAATGCGGTAGCGGACCGCGCCAAAGGTATCTATAACGATGGTAATGCGCCAGCGCGAAACCGCTGTCAGTTGCAAACAAATCGTTGTATCATTGCGCTCCAACAGAGTCGTAGTTCCGCCCATTTGATTGGTCACGCGCGCTTCCATCCCCGCCTTGTGGTAATCCAACAAATCCAAGCGATCGTTGCGCGTAAGCAGGGGCAGCAACGAATCGGGCATACACACAAACACAGTGTTGATATCCGTCTGCGCACTTGCCCAAGCCGCGCTCAGCAAAAGGAGAAAGGAAAAAAGAAGTCGTTTCATAGAGAAAATATCTTTGATTTGGAACGATGGGTTTGGCTTTCGCACAAACCAAGATTGCAGCAAACAAAAAAGTCGGGCTAAACCCGACTTTAATTCCCACCTTATTCCAGCATTATGCCAAACTATTAACGTGGAGCTGAAGGCTCGACTTGATGTTGGCTGCTTTGTTCTTGTGGATAATGTTGTTCTTGGCAAGCTTGTCCAGCATCTTCTGCACCTTCGGCAGAAGTTCTACAGCGGCTGCCTTGTCAGTAGTAGCGCGGAGTTTGCGAACAGCGTTACGCATAGTCTTAGCGTAGTATCTGTTGTGCAATCTGCGAGTCGCCGTCTGACGAATTCTTTTTACAGATGATTTGTGGTTTGCCATTTGTTATATTTGTTTTATTTGTAGTCCCTAGCGGAATCGAACCGCTCTTTAGAGAATGAAAATCTCTCGTCCTAACCGATAGACGAAGGGACCATCCATTTTGCAACCTCCCGCCCTTTCGGGTTTCGTTTGCGAGTGCAAAAGTACGGACTATTTTTGAAACGGCCAAGCATTCCCTGAATATTTTTTCAAAAAATCGCATTTTCCTCGCTGCGCGGCCCAAACAATGGCGTTTTTTGCTAATTTCGCTGGTAGGATGGCTTTGCTGCCCCACTATTCTCCCCTACCCGATTCTTTTCCCCTACCCTTCGCGTATGCTTCTCACTTCCCGTTGTATCGTTCTCCACACCTTGCGCTACGGCGACGATGCCATTATTGCGCACGTGCTGACCGAGGTTGCGGGCTATGTCACCTTTATAATACGCGTGACGCACGCGCGACGCGCTCGAAGCCAGCACGTATTTTTCCAGCCCTTTGCGCTGCTTGACATTGCTTGGGAGGAACGTCCGCGCTCTTCGATGCAGCGACCCAAGTCGGTGAGCGTAGCCACGCCCCTTGTGAGCGTTCCCTTCGAGATGGGCAAGCGCGGCATCGCCCTCTATCTGGCGGAATTTCTCTACCATGCCCTGCGCAGCGAACCTGCTTCACCCAGCCTCTTCGCTTATATCTACCACTCCATAGAATGGTTGGATGCGACGCGGGGGAGTGTGGCCAATTTCCACCTGGTGTTTCTCTTGCGCCTAACGCGCTTTTTGGGACTTTTCCCCGAGGTGCGTGCCGTTGTACCTGATTCATATTTCGACCTGAGCACGTGCACCTTTTCTGTGCTCAAGCCCGCGCACCCACATTTTCTCACGCCCGAAGAGGCTGCACGCTTGCCGTTGCTCCTACGTATGCGCTACGAGACGATGCACCTCTTCGTCCTCAGTGCGGCCGAGCGTTCGCGCTTCCTCGACCTCGTTGGCGCGTACTACCAACTGCATTGCCCGGGCTTCCCCGAACTAAAGTCGCTGCAGGTGCTCAGGCAGTTGGGCGGGTGAGACGCGGACCATCAAGCCAGCGAATTACCAATAATCACAGCCAGCACTATCGAAGTGATGGCCGCATAGAGCCAGTCGCGCTCCTTGAGGAAATCAACGAGCGAAAGGAGGACGCGCAGAATAGGCGTCAGGATGAGAGCGATGACGCCCAGTTGAATCCAACTGCGGGCATCCATTCGGCCGAGACCTGCAAAGATACCGCCAAGCGTGGTGTATTCCGCAGGATGGGCTTCGGCATAGGAGAAATGCGTATAGTCGGGCATCGGGTCGCCGCCATGGCTGACCAGATAAATAATACCGCCCACAGCAGCAATGACGCAGGCTATGCTGACGCCAATACGCAGGGTTTTACTGATAAGAATTTGTATTTTCATGAGATGAGAGTGCCGTCGGGCTGTGTGATTGATACTTTTTTTTGAGAAGAAGAGGAAAGCCTGCAACGGAGAACAAAGCCAGCAACTAAGACAACAAACGTTCTAGCAGCCGATGCCAGTAACGACTATCGAGCCAGCAGTCAAAGGCTGCGTTGGAACTAGATGCCGCAGGCTTCGCTGAAACTAGGAAGCAAAGCGACCGT
The DNA here is from genome assembly GCA_004555425.1 of Bacteroidales bacterium. Lineage (GTDB taxonomy): Bacteria > Bacteroidota > Bacteroidia > Bacteroidales > Bacteroidaceae > Alloprevotella. Next base: position 6,217 of record SFID01000020.1, on the reverse strand, counting down.
TGAAACCAGCAGCCGCAGGCTGCGTTGAAACTAAAAACTCGCAGCGTTCCAACCAGCTGGGCTAGCCCAGCTGCCCCGTCCACCCTTGCCAAATCATATTGAAAGCCACCAGCAGGATGGCGATGCAGAATATCTGGCGCAGGAGGCGTACATCCAATTTCTTGAGCAGGCGAGCCCCCGTCAGGGCTCCGAAGAGCACACCGATAAGTACGGGACAGGCGATGCCGGGAACGATATTGCCACGCTGGATATAGACCACCGCAGAGGCGCAGGCCGTCACGCCCATCATGAAGTTGGACGTGGTCGTGCTCACCTTGAAGGGCACTTTCATGATGCCGTCCATCGCAATCACCTTGAGCACACCGCTACCGATACCAAGGATGCCGCTGAGCACACCAGCCAGCAGCATGACGGAGAAACCGCCACCCACACCGCGCAGTTGGTAAGCCTTCATCGACCCATCGCGCTGCGGCCACGTGCCGAAGAGTTTCAAGCGGCGGGCAAGATCGGAACCCACCACGCCATCGTGGTCGCTCTTGCGGCGCTGCTGCATGGCGGCTGTCAGAATAAGCACACAACCGTAGATGATGGCAATCGTGCTATTGTTGAGCCAAACGGCGATAATCGCACCGACCACGGCACCAATGGTGGTGGCTATTTCGAGGAACATACCTAGGCGGATATTGGTGATTCCCTCCTTGACATACGCACTGCCCGAGCCGCTCGATGTGGCTATCGAAGCGACCAGGGCAGCACCTATGGCATAATGGAAATCTACACCAAATCCCAAGGTCAGTACGGGAATGACGACAACGCCGCCGCCCAATCCCGTCAGCGAACCCAGCAGACCTGCCAGATACGCACTCACCAATAGGATGAGCGTAAAGGCTAGTACGGTCATTGGGCGAGGAGTTCCTTGACTTTCGTGGAAATGGCTTTGCCGTCAGCCTTGCCAGCCAACTGCTTGGAGGCCACGCCCATCACCTTACCCATGTCCTTGGGAGAAGTGGCGCCCACCTGTGCGATGATTTCGCGGAGAGCCGTTTCCAGTTCCTCGGGCGTGAGCGGCTGGGGCAGGTATTCCTCAATGACGGCAGCCTGTGCGGCTTCGGCCTCGGCCAGGTCGGGGCGATTCTGCTCCACGTAGAGTGCGGCGGTGTCGCGACCCTGCTTAGCGAGTTTGGCCAGAATCTTGGTGGCATCGGCATCGCTCAGTTCGTCGTTGGCACCCGGGGCGGTCTTGGCCTCGAGGAAATATTTCTTGATGTTGCGGAGCGCGTCCAGGCGCACCTTGTCCTTCGCCTTCATAGCGGCGACAATGTCTTTGCTGACTTGTTCGAAGAGTGTCATAGTTGCTTGTGTTGAATGATGATTATTCTAGAGATCAAAAGAAATGATGTTACTATCCGGCTCGGCGGTCTGTGGAGACGGGGCTGACTCGGTGTGGTCCGACAGAGCCTGAATCTCGGTCTGTATGGCACGACTGCGAGTCCGCGTGGGCGTATTGTCCACCAGGGCGATGATGCGCTCGTTCTCCAGGTCGTCTATATTATATATATGTACGCGCGGGCGCGGGGGGCGTATCTTGGTGAAGCGTCGTTTGCCATAGATATTGTCGCGCATGTGGGCACGCTGAATACCTTTCTCCGAGAAATCCTCCTCTCTGCGTTCGCTGTTGCGGCGTTGCGATTTGCCGAAGAGGCCATAGCCCGAGGCGAGAATCGTCACCTTGACCTTTTTGCCCAGGCTGCGGTCGGTCGCCATACCCCATTTGGTTTCGATGTCCTCTTGGAAGCCTTCCATGAACTCGTTTATCTCGTTCATTTCCTCCATAATGAGCGTATGCTGCTCCTCGTCGGAGAAGGTGAGGCAGAGAATAATTTTGCTGGCATCATAGACATCGTTGCGGTTGAGCAGAGGAGAATGGAGGGCGTTGGAGATGGCTTTCGTGACGCGCTGTTCGCCTTCGCCGTAGCCCGTTGACATGATGGAGACGCCACCATCGCGGAGCACGGTGCAGACATCCTGGAAGTCCAGTCCCACACGGCCGTGCATGGAGATGATTTCGACAATGCTGCCTGCGGCAATCGTCAGTGTGTCGTCGGCTTTGGCAAAGGCATCAATGACGGAGAGGTTGGAGTAGATGTCGCAGAGGCGCTGGTTGTTGATGACAAGGAGCGCGTCCACCTCTTTGGCAATGGCTTCCACGCCGTCCAGGGCCTTGTCGATACGGGGCTTGCATTCAAAGAGGAAGGGCGTGGTGACGATACCCACGGTGAGGATGCCTTTCTTCTTTGCCTCGCGTGCGATGACGGGCGAAGCACCTGTGCCTGTGCCGCCGCCCATACCCGTGGTGATGAATACCATCTTGGTGTCCTTGTCAAGGGCTTCGCGGATTCTTTCAATGCTTTCCTCGGCCAGTTCACGGCCTTTCTTGGGGTCGCCTCCGCATCCCAGGCCAGGCCCTATCTGCAAACGGTCGGGCACGGGCGAGTCCTCCAACGACTTTCGGTCGCTGTTGCACACGAGGAAGCGCACATCTTGCATTCCTGTCTTGTACATGTGGCCTACGGCATTGCATCCGCCGCCACCCACTCCGATGATTTTGATGATGGAGGGCGTTTGCGGTGTCGCCAGCGTGACGAGCAGATTGTCTTGTTCGGGCATAGGTTTCGGTTATTGTGTTTGTGGAAGCGGGGTTAAGGCCGAGGGTAGCCTTGCTGCCTAATATTTGTGTTCGTCCTGGCTCAGTTCGTCCTGGCTCAGGCCTTTGCGGTCGATGGACCACCAAGCATAGACGATGTAGGCCAGCACGAAGGGGATGAACAGGCTCACCCACGACATAACAGTGAGCGTAAATTCGCTGGAGCAACTATTGGCGAGGGTCAGCGAACTTTGCAGGTCGGCCGTTGAGGGATAGTAGGCGGTGTGGTTCAGACCGCAGACGAGAAGGACGGCCAGCACGGTCAGGGCTGTGCCGATGCCTGCGCTCCAGATGCCTTTGCGGCAACCCTCCTTGAAGATGGTGGTGCCGATTCCCCAAAGTACGAGAACTACGCCCACGAGGAAGAGAACGAGCACGGCGGGCAGTTCGAGGAAGTTGGTCAAGTATTTATAGGCAACGAGTTGCACGGTGCCGTCGGCCGCCACGTCGAAGCCCTCCATCGTCAGCACGTGGCCCACGAAGGCGAGGAAGCAAACGAGGAAGGGCACGGTGTCCACCAGCACCTGATGGCGCAGGCGCGCATAGAGCGGGTTGTCGGCCTCGGCCTTGAGGTTGTTGGTCAGATAAAGCGAACCGAGCACGCGGCTCAGGAAGAGGATGGCCACGCCGAGCACAATGTTCCACGGATTGAAGAGGGCGTCAAGGCCGTGCCAAGCGTTGGCCCATTCGCTGATGACTGCCGAATCGCCCATCAGGGTCATTGCATCCTGATTGACCGTAAACGCGGCTCCGTTGAAGAACGTGCCAACGGCGCATCCCAAGAGGAAGGGGCCAAACAGGCCATTGAATACGAGGAAGCGGCGATACATAGTCTTGCCCAGCACGTTGCCCGTCTTGCTCTGAAACTCGTAGGCCACGGCTTGGAGCACAAAACTGAGCAGTATCAGCATCCAAACCCAATAGGCACCGCCGAAACTGGTGCTATAGAACAGGGGGAAGGAGGCGAAGAAGGCGCCGCCGAAGGTGACGAGGGTCGTAAAGGTGAACTCCCACTTGCGGCCCGTGGAATTGACAATGAGTTGACGCTCCTCCTCGGTTTGTCCGAGGCGGAAGATGAGGGTATTGGCTCCCTGGACGAAGAGCAGGAAGACGAGGATGCCTCCCAGCAGGCTCACCAGGAACCACCAGTAGGCTTGCAATATTTCGTAGGTTATCATGGTATGTAGATTGTGGATGGTGAAAAGGGTAGCGGCGGCCTGAGAGCGCAAGGGCAGCGGCCGCACGCCTATTATATATGGTATATTCAGTGAATCGGGAGGGCGGGATTACTCCTTGGCCTGGTGCTTGGCAATGGCGCGACACATAATGCGTACCTCGGCCACCAGCAAGAGGGTGAAGAGGCCCAGGAAGAGGAAGAAGGTGGTCGAAACGTTGGCTGTGGGCAACGAACTGACGGCTGCGCCCACGGGCAAGAGGTCCTGTATGGCCCAAGGCTGGCGACCCACTTCGGCTACTATCCAGCCACCTTGTTCGGCCAGGTAAACCAGCACGATGCTCCACAGACCTGCGTGGAGCAGGATAGGATAGCGCTCGAGTTTCCCCTTGCGCGCCATCCACCAGAGCACAACGAGCAGGAGCAGCAAAGCACTACCCGCTCCCACCATCACGCGGAAGGCCCAATATACCAAGGGTACGGGCGGCACGAGTTGCTCTGCGCTTTGCAGATAACCGTAGCCCATATATTGCTCGTTCTCGCGGAAATCCTTCAGAAGCGCTGCTGCCTCGGCGGGCTGCGTCTGGCGAATCTCGCGATAGTTCGTGAATGCCTCGATAGCCTCGCGGCCGCGCGCCATCTTGTACTCGGCCGAAGGATGCTCCGTGCCATCGGGCTCGGTGTAGCCATTGACGAGGTCCTGAATGCCGGGCACGTAGCCGTTGAAGTCGTGCGTAGCCAGGAAACTGAGCACGCCGGGCACCTCAACGCCGGGCACAATGCTGAAGGGTGCTTGCGTGCCGCCCTTCTCCAGACCTTCGGCTGCGGCCAACTTCATCGGCTGATTCTTGGCCATCTCCACGCCGCTGCGGTCGCCCGTGTACATGACGATGAGCGAAGCGATGACGCCGACCAGCGTGGCCAGTTTGATGCTCGCCGTGGCCATGCGCACGTTCTTCTTCTTCAAGAGGAACCAGCAACTCACGCCAACCACAAAGACGGCACCTGTCATCCAGCCGCTCGACACGGTGTGGGTGAACTTCGTCACGGCGGCGGGCGAGAAGGCCACGGCCATGAAGTCTACCATTTCGTTGCGCACGGTTTCGGGATTGAAAGACATGCCCACGGGGTGCTGCATCCAACTGTTGGCCACCAGAATCCACCAGGCGGAAATGGTGGCGCCCAGTCCCGTCAGCCAGGTGCTGGCCAAGTGGAAACCGCGACTCACCTTGTTCCAACCGAAGAACATGACGGCAATGAAGGTGCTCTCCATAAAGAAGGCCAGAATGCCTTCGATGGCAAGCGGCGCACCGAATATATCGCCCACGAACCAGGAGTAGTTGCTCCAGTTCGTGCCGAACTCAAACTCAAGAATCAGTCCCGTGGCCACACCCACGGCAAAGTTGATGCCGAAGAGTTTCTGCCAGAACTGGGCTGTCTCTTTCCAAAACTCGTCCTTCGTGCGGACATACTGTGTCTCCATCAGGGCCATAATGAGTGCGAGGCCCAAGGTCAGGGGAACGAACAACCAATGGTAGCACGCCGTCAAGGCAAACTGCGCGCGCGACCAATCTATCAGGCCGGCGCCCACGGCTTCAAGGGGGAATAGATTCATAGTGTATAGATATAAGATGAGTAATCTGGGTGTTTTCTATCAGACAGGAGATTTTCCTTCGTTCTTGCCTGTGATTTTTTCTCTTCCGATTCGCACACGAAAAGGAGAAGGATCACAAGGTGCGGGTCTAAGGATTCTGGCTCAAAGCCCGTCCCACAGCCTCTTGTTTCTCTGCCTCGTCCATCCCGCTGAGGGCAGGTTGGAAGAAGAAGATGCGGAGAATGACGAAGATAACGAAGAGTTTGACGAGTATCAGTATCCACAGCGTCCGCCCCCAAGTCATGGACTGGAAGCCTTCGACATAGAAACGCGCAACGCGCCCAAGAAATCGTAGGATACTCTTCATTCTGCAAATATACAGTTTTTTAGAATACACTGTAACTACTCAGGTCGTTTTTTGCTGGCTAGGGATTCTATTCAGTGCGCCCCGCAGGGGCAACCTGCGCATAGCCCTGGGCAGAGCGAAGCGGCGCCCTGGGTATTGTCGTCCGCCCCAGCTTTCGCCCTGCAAGGGCAAAAGCGTAAGAACCAGCGTTTACTATTCGTCCATACATTGCATCTATTATATATGCTTTTGCCCTTGCAGGGCGAAAGCGCTGCCCACTGTATTCATCACCCAGGGCGTCGCTTCGCTCTGCCCTGGGCTATGCGCAGGTTGCCCCTGCGGGTAGGGTGTTCAAAAATAGGCATCAAAATTTGCTCAAAAAAGTATCTATTTTTAGTG
>SFID01000134.1 GCA_004555425.1 Bacteroidales bacterium | reverse complement strand
CGGCCTTGATGCGGGCAGCGCCTACTTGTCTTTCGGAGAGGGTAAACTCGAATACCTCGGTGTGGTCACCATTCTCTGCACCGACTGGATATACACCTTCTGCAGGATTGCTTCCATGCTCTAACTCGTTGCGGATGAGTTGTCCACCAAAGCGCACCCAAAGTTTCCAAGATGTTGAGATAGTGCTGTTACAATTAGCGTACATATTGACTTCCACTGTGTAGGTGCCAGCCTCAAGTATTGCGGTGGGAATAAAGATGTTCTCGTTGTTCAGGCCGTCAATGCTGCATCCTGCGTTGGAGTCGTGGTCAAGGCCATACGTATTTTCTTCACCGTCGGACTGTCACACTCGATGGAATGTCTTTGGACGCTCTGTTTCTTGTCCGTATATCCCCTCTACTACGTATATATATGTAGTTTGGTTTCGCGTCCCATTGCTCCGCTCAAACTCTTTTTCCTCTTCCTTCCCGGATCCTTATCGCTGCAGCCAGATATCCTTTTCCTGGCGAGGCGTTGGATTATGCACGCCAAATATTATTTACCGTTCAGGTGCTTGTCGTCTTGTTTTTTGGATTCCGCAAGCTCCGTAAGTTCGACCAAGAGGTAGCCAATGTGTATGCTGACACCGAAGGGCGCGACACCACGGCCGTGAAGCATCTGCTCTTTGCCTTCGTGATTACCTCCTTTTGTTCTGCCATTGCCAATACTTTGGGCCGACATTATTTTGTGCAGAGCGACTGGATGATATTGGCCATTCTCACGCCCTTCGCCGTCATGCTCTTTGCATTGAGCTATATCGGGTTTACGCGCGACTTTTCTTTTGAGCAGTTTGAGAAGGATACCGAGGAGTATTCCAGACTACCTATTGGTAGTACGCTGACCATGGAGGACGGAGAGGTGGAAAAACGTATCGACCAGCTCTTCAAGACCCAGCAACTCTATCTCACGCCCAACTTCAAGATAGGCGATTTGGCAAAAGCAACGGGTATATGCCGCACCTACATATCTACCCATATCAACCAAACTAAGGGTATGTCCTTCTCGGACTATATCAATAGCCTCAGAGTGGAGCACGCCAAAACGCTCTTGTTGGATTCTAACGCAAACACGAAAATCTACAGCATCGCCACGCAGGCAGGTTTCTCAAGCCTACAGTCCTTCTACCGCAATTTCCACAAATTTACGGGTATGAAGCCGATGGAGTGGATGAACCAGTTGCCGAAAAATGATACCTGGCACACATAGTCAACGTAGGTCCCGTAACGCTTCCACTCCTTTTTGGGATGATGAGTCTGAAATGCAGCAGTGAAAGTCTCCTGGGTGTTATTTGACTAGGGAGAAGCATGGGAGAGTAACGTGAAAGTACCGCATCTTGCTTGCAGGGTGCGGTACTTTCACGTTTTAGCCGTCCTGAGTGTTAACTCCTCGGGTCGCTCCAGATTCCTGGTTTGCGTGTGCCACTGCGATTTGCGGTTTTTTTTACACGAATCGTAACTACCCAGGCTGCTTGAGTAGAATGGGGATTGCTGTTACATCTTTTAGGAAAATTCTTTTGTTGGCGCACTTTAGATGTCCTATCTTTGCTCCAGGTCAGTTCTATATATTTGTCCCAAAGGCTTTTGCGTTTATTGAACCAGCCTACAGAGCCTTTGCTCGGGCCTAGCAACCTTCTTTCTGCTGACCACGAAGTTTCCTCCTGGCAATGGATGGTCCAATCATCCGATAGTTCTGTATCTAATAACCTCCTAACACATCTTCCGCTTATGACACTCACACTTATCGTTCTCCTTCTGGCCGCCGTGGCCTTCGCTTGGGGCAGGTGGCGCTCCGACATTGTCGCCCTGTGTGCAGTTATCGTTTTACTGCTTGGCGGTGTGCTCACGCCTGCGGAGGCTCTGGCTGGTTTCTCCAATCCGATCATCATCATGATGGCTGGCCTTTTTATCGTGGGCGGCGGTGTGTTTCAGACGGGCCTGGCCAAGATGGTGGGCGCGCGGCTGATGGGGTTGGCGGGCCAATCCGAGACGCGTATGTTTGTGCTCGTTATGCTTGTCACGGCCGTCATCGGTGCGTTTGTGAGCAATACAGGCACCGTGGCCCTAATGCTGCCCATTGTCGTTTCGATGGCTGCGCAGTCCGGGCGCGATGTGTCGCGATTGCTTATGCCGTTGGCCTTTGCCAGTTCGATGGGCGGCATGCTGACCCTTATCGGTACGCCACCCAACCTTGTCATAGACGAGGTGCTGATGGAGGCGGGCTACGCGAAACTCTCCTTCTTCTCCTTCCTGCCCGTCGGCATCGTCTGCATCCTCACGGGCATCGTCGTGCTGCTCCCGCTGACACGCTGGTTGCTCGGTCGTCCGCGCAAGCAGAAGGAGGGTAGGGGCGGGGGCAGCAAATCCTTGCTCACCCTCGTGGAGGAATACCAGATAGCCGACAATGTGTGCCGCTTCGAGATACACCGGCACTCGCCCCTTGTGGGTCAGACCATCGGCCAGCTGGACCTGTATCGCCGCTTCGGTCTGAGCATCATCGAGGTGCGTAAGGAGACGGGCAAGCGGCGTCCACTCGTCCAAGACATCACGCAGACGATGGCCACAGCAGATGTGCGCATCAAGGCGGGCGACGTGCTGTATGTGTCGGGCGAGCAAGAGAGCCTGGAGACCTTTGCCGCAGCCTACCAGCTCCGTGCGCCCGAAACCCGCCAGGCCCTCGACTTCTACGACATCGGCCTGGCCGAAATCGTCCTCCTGCCGCAGTCGCGGTTGGTCGGCATGCGGTTGTCGGAGTCGGGATTCCGCTCGAAGTTCAGCATCAATGTGCTGGCCGTTCGGCGGGGGAAGGAGTACATCCGCCAGCACCTGGCCGAACTGAAACTGCAGGCGGGCGATGTCTTGCTCGTGCAGGGAACGTGGGCCAACATTGGGCGGCTCTCCAACGATGAAACCTATTGGGTCGTTTTGGGGCAACCCTTGCAAGAGGCTTCGCGCGTGGTGCTTGACTACAAAGCGCCGGTGGCCGCAGCCATCATGCTGCTGATGATTGTGCTGATGGTGTTCGACTTTATTCCCGTGGCCCCCGTCACGGCGGTGATGATAGCCAGCGTGCTGATGATTCTGACGGGCTGTTTCCGCAGTGTGGAGGCGGCCTACAAGACCATCAACTGGGAGAGCATCGTCCTCATCGCTGCGATGATGCCCATGTCCACGGCCTTGGAGAAGACGGGCGTGTCGGCCCTCGTGTCGGAAATGCTGGTGGGGCAACTCGGCGTCTTTGGTCCCGTGGCATTATTGGCAGGCATTTATTTCACCACCTCGCTCCTCACGCTCTTCATTTCCAACACGGCCACGGCCGTTTTGATGTCGCCCATAGCCCTAGCCTCGGCCTTGTCCGCGGGCATCAGTCCCCTCCCTTTGCTCTTCGCCGTAGCCGTAGCCGCCAGTATGTGTTTCGCTTCGCCCTTCTCCACGCCGCCCAATGCGCTCGTGATGAAGGCCGGCCGCTACACCTTCCTGGATTACGTCCGGGTAGGTCTGCCCCTGCAACTCATCATGGGCCTGGTTATGCTCATCGCCTTGCCTCTTCTCTTCCCCTTCTGAGGCTTGCTCCCCCCGAATCGCAAGCATATTTCTAGAACTTGCCTATAATAAACACCTCGGCCAATACGCCCAATATTGCTGAGCCACACGCCTTCAAGCAAGGTGTGAGTATCTTTTTATTGGGCGGATGGGGAGGAAGGGTTGCGGCTATTTGTTGTTTGCCGGATGGTAGTCTGGGAGGCGCGGTCACTTGCAGCCGTAAACGTGCCAGTGAATCGTTTGGACCACTTGCTCTGAGTGGGCGGCTAGATAATCGGGGGCTGTTGTCATTAGGCGTAGGGGGAAGGCTTGGTCCGTGGGGCGATAGGGCGGTTGGATGTAGTGTAGGGGCGAGAGGGAGAAACCGCAACGCTCGTAGAAGGCTATGCGGCGCTGGGTGGTTTCGTCTGTGGGCGGTTCCACTTCCAGTACGATGGGAACGGAGGGATGTGCCTCGCGCAGCAGTCGCATCGTTTGCCGTCCGCATCCGCCGCCGCGCTGTGTGGCGAGGATGGCGAAGTGCTCCACATAGATGAAGCCGTCAAACTGCCAGAACGAGATGAACCCCACAAACTGTGCTTCGGCATAGAGTCCCCAAATGGTGAAGGGGGCGAGGGCGTTGGCCGCCAGCATTCGCCATTTGCCAAGGTCGCGGCGTTCGCAGGAGGGGAAGGCTTCGGTGTAGAGCGTTTCGGCTTGCGGGAAATCTTTGTGGTCTGGTTGCAGGAGTTGATACGTTAGGATGGGCATAGTTTGCTTGGATTTGTGCGTTGATAGTAGGCCGCAAAGTTAACTTTTTCCTACTAGCCTCTGGAAGGGTAAGCAGAAAATTCGTACTTTTGCGCTAGTTAGCATACCCTCTTATGGTTCTCATATTCAAGAAGAGGGAAGTGAAGCAAGATTTTTTTGAAAACAAATCATCTATGGAACATACTTACGAAGAAAAACTCGCCGCCTTTGGCCGCCTCCTCCGAGTGTTGGACGAATTGCGCGAGAAATGTCCGTGGGACCGCAAGCAGACCAACGAATCCTTGCGCCCCAACACGATAGAAGAAACCTACGAACTCTGCGATGCCCTAGCCAAGGACGATGCCCTGAATATCTGCAAGGAGTTGGGCGATGTCCTCCTGCACATTGCCTTCTACGCCAAGATAGGCAGCGAGCAGGGACGCTTCGACATCGCAGATGTGTGCAATAAACTCTGCGACAAACTCATCTTCCGCCATCCCCACGTTTTCCCGCCCGAGGGCGAGGAGATGCAGGCCGCTGCTCAGGCGGTCAAGACGGCCGATCAGGTGAGCGAGCAGTGGGAAAAAATCAAGCAGCGCGAGCGCGAAGGCAACGGCAGCGTCCTCGGCGGTGTGCCCACGGCCCTGCCCACGCTCATCAAGGCTTATCGCATCCAGGACAAGGCTCGCAATGTGGGCTTCGACTGGGACGAGCGCAGCCAAGTGTGGGACAAGGTGAAGGAGGAAATCTCGGAGTTTGAGGTCGAGGTGGAGCAGATGGACAAGGAGAAGGCCGAAGCCGAGTTTGGCGATGTGCTCTTCAGCCTCATCAATGCCGCCCGCCTCTATCATATCAATCCCGACAACGCCCTCGAGCGTACCAACCAGAAATTCATCCGCCGCTTCAATTACCTCGAAGCCAAGACCAAGGAACAGGGCCGCAACCTGGCCGATATGACCCTTGCCGAGATGGACGAGATTTGGAACGAGGCCAAGGCGCGCGGATTGTAGTTCGCCCTTTAGGTAGGTTCTATAAATTAGCTTGCGATGTATTTGCGGCTATCGTGCCGTAGGTTTTTGCTTTTCGTGAGGGAGCGTAGCGGGCTACGTGACCGAATGA
>SFID01000133.1 GCA_004555425.1 Bacteroidales bacterium | reverse complement strand
TGCTTTTTTCAGAATGAAAGCTTTTCTTCCTGATTTCAAAGTTTCAAAAGTCCTATTGGATTCTGCACATGATGCCATGCCTTACTATCAATACTGCAAACGTGAAAATATAACACCTTTCATCGACCTTAATGGCAAAGGTGGAAGAGATGGTTTGGAACAGAATATAGGAGAAGCTCAGGGCGAGACCGATGCCCAACGGCAGTCCCATACCCCCTTTACGCTTTTCGCACGAAAGGGTGACGCCTATCAAGGTCAGGATGAATGCCGCAAATACCGATGCAATACGCTTGTGATATTCCACTTCAAACAAACTGACGTTGGTCGAACCGCGCAGACGTTGCTTCTCAATGTATTCCTGCAGTTCGGGCATGGTCATCGTTTCCTGCTGGTTGTTGATATAGAAGAAATCGCTGGGCTCCATTTGAATGGTGGAATCTATCTTTATGCCCGACTTGATAACCTCGCGCAGGCCCTTGAACTCGCGGATGTTGTACTGCTGAAGGGTCCAGTGGTATTTATTATCGGCCAAGGTGTCGTACTGAATCGTTGTGGCCGTCAGCCGCGACACAATCTTTTTTCCCTGAAACTTATCCAGGCTAAAACCAAAGCCGCGCTTCGTCTCGTTGTCAAAGTTGGAAATGTACGCCACCACACCTGGGGCCACTTGCAACTGCACATTTTCGACAATCGTGGAGCGTTTCTTTTTTATATAGGTATTCTCGAAATTCACCTTGGCCACGTTTCCCTTTGGAATCACATAGGCACCAAGTACAAACGTACAGATGGCAATGAGTGCGGCAGAGAACATATACGGGCGCAGCAAGCGGCGAAAACTCATGCCCGCTGCTTTCATCGCGATAATTTCGGAGTTGTCGGCCAACTTTGTCGTAAAGAAAATGACGGCGATGAAGACAAAGAGCGGACTGAAGAGGTTGACGAAATAGGGGATGAAGTTGAGGTAGTAGTCAAAGATGACTTTCTGCATACTGACATGGCTCTGCGTGAATTTGTCAATACGCTCATTGAAGTCAAAGATGATTGCTATCGTAATAATAATAGTAATCAGGAAGATGTAGGTGCTCAGGAACTTGACGATAATATACCGGTCCAGACTCTTCACCTGCATCTTACTCAACACACGCAGCAGCCCCTTCCACCATTTCCGCATACGCACAATCCACTTGCCCTTGCGCTTTGTTGGCAAAGGCTGCTGTGGATGATTGGTGGAAGATGCTTCTGGCTGTAAGTGCTCCATAGGGATAAATATCAACTACTTTTTTTAGGTAGGTGCTATAAATTAGCTTGCGATGAGTTTTCGGCTATCGTGCCGTAGGTTTTTGTTTTTCGTGAGGGAGCGTAGCGAGCTACGTGACCGAATGAAAAACAAAAAGATACGATGCGAGAGTCGGGAAGGGCATCCAAGTTAAATAGAAAATCTACCTTCCATTGAAACTAATTTATAGAACCTACCAGTAATCAAAGAATCTTTAGGCTGTTCTCTCTCCCACCCTACAAGCGGTGTGAGAGGCGGGGAATCATTTGCGCCTTCCAAGCGGCAAAGTTATCCGCGAGTATCTGGCGGCGCGCTTCCCGAACGAGCCAGAGGTAGAAGGCCAGATTATGAATGCTGGCAATCTGCATAGCCAGCAGTTCCTTGGCCTTGAACAGGTGATGCAGGTATGCCTTTGTATATTGCGTATCAACGAAGGAATGGGCATCGGCATCTACGGGCGAGAAATCGGTGGCCCATTTGGCATTGCGCATATTCATTATTCCCTGCGCGGTGAAGAGCATAGCGTTGCGACCATTGCGGGTTGGCATCACACAATCAAACATATCAACGCCGCGCTCAATGGCCTCAAGGATATTGACGGGTGTGCCAACGCCCATCAGGTAGCGCGGACGGTCGGTGGGCAGTATCTCGTTGACCACTTCTATCATCTCGTACATCTGCTCGGCTGGTTCGCCCACGGCTAGTCCGCCAATGGCGTAACCTTCGGCATCAAGGTTGGCAGCGAAATGGGCACTCTCGCGGCGCAGTTCGGGATATACACAACCCTGCACGATGGGGAAGAGCGTTTGATGGTATCCGTAGAGTGGCTCGGTTTCATTATAACGCTCCACACAGCGTTCCAGCCATCCGTGGGTGAGTTTCAAACTTTTGGCGGCGTAATCATAGGAGGCGGTGCCCGGCGGACATTCATCGAATGCCATCATAATGTCGGCGCCAATCGTTCGCTCAATATCCATCACGCCCTCGGGGGTGAAGAAATGCTTGCTTCCATCAATATGGCTGCGAAATTCGCAACCCTTTTCGCTGAGTTTGCGAATGCCTGCCAGCGAGAACACCTGGAAACCGCCGCTATCGGTCAGCATCGGGCGGTCGAAGCCATTGAAACGGTGCAAACCGCCTGCCTGGCGCAATACGTCCAACCCCGGACGCAGGTAAAGGTGGTAGGTATTGCCCAGAATAATCTGCGCTTGTATGTCCTCCTTGAGTTCGTGCTGGTGAACGCCTTTGACACTGCCTAGCGTACCCACGGGCATAAATATTGGCGTCTCAATGGCTCCGTGGTCCGTGGTTATCTGTCCGGCGCGCGCTTTGCTGCCTGCATCGGTGTGTTGCAGGACGAAGGGCATACCTTTATGTTGTATACGATTCATGCTGAAATAGTTTGATGGTGCGGCGCACAGCTACTCTTGAGCCTTATCGTCCTTCGACTCTTCGGGCACGGTGATGGCAATGGGATTATTCACTTGTTCGTCCAGGAGGGCGTAGGCGAGGACTTCGTTCACGTTTTCTACAAAGTGGAAGGTCAGTCCCTTCAGATAGCGCTCCTCTATCTCATCAATATCAGGGCGATTGTCTTTGCTGATGACGATGTCGGTCAAGCCAGCACGCTTGGCTGCCAGGATTTTTTCCTTGATGCCACCTACGGGCAGCACCTTACCGCGAAGGGTTATCTCGCCCGTCATGGCCACTCCCTTGCGCACCTTGCGCTGTGTTAGGGCCGAAGCCAGCGAGGTGGCAATGGTGATACCAGCCGATGGGCCATCCTTGGGTGTGGCTCCCTCGGGCACATGCACGTGGATGCTCCAATGGTCGAAGATGCGATGGTCCAAACCAAGATTTGTGCAGTGCGACTTGATATATTCCAATGCCAAGATGGCGGATTCTTTCATCACATCGCCCAAATTTCCAGTCAGCGTCAATCGTGGCGTGCGGCTGCGGCTGACACTGGTCTCGATAAACAGAATCTCGCCGCCCACAGCCGTCCATGCCAAGCCTGTCACCACGCCCGCATAGTCGTTGCCCTGATAAATATCGCGGTTGTAAATTGGCTTACCCAGTAGTTCGCCGATGGCGGCTGGCTGAAGGGGTTGCAACCATTTCTTACGCTCCTCCTCAGCATCCATACTGATGCGCAGGGCCACCTTGCGGAATACTTTTTCCAGTTGTTTCTCAAGTTGGCGTACGCCGCTCTCTCGCGTATATGATTCGATGATGCGCTGAATGGCTGCCGCAGAAATTCGCAGATTGCTCCCATCGCCAAAATCTACGCCTTTGCCAATGCGGGGAATCAGGTGGCGGCGCGCAATCTCCTTCTTCTCTTCGGTCAGGTAGCCCTCCACTTCGATAATCTCCATTCGGTCAAGAAGGGGGCGCGGAATCGTGTTGAGGCTGTTGGCTGTGGCGATAAACATCACCTTGCTTAGGTCGTAATCAATATCCAAGTAGTTGTCGTGGAAGGCATTGTTCTGCTCGGGGTCCAGCACTTCGAGCAAGGCCGACTGGGGGTCGCCTTGGTGATTGCTATCTGAGACCTTGTCTATCTCGTCCAAGACAAACACGGGATTATTCGTGCCTGCCTTGACCAGGCTCTTAATAATACGTCCGGGCATTGCTCCGATATAGGTACGTCGGTGGCCGCGGATTTCGGCTTCATCGTGCACACCTCCTAAGGATACGCGCACATACTGACGTCCCAAAGCTGTGGCGATGCTTTTTCCCAGCGAGGTCTTGCCGACTCCCGGAGGGCCATACAGGCAGAGGATGGGCGCCTTGTTGTTCTTGCGCACCTGCAGCATAGCCAGGTGTTCGAGGATGCGCTCCTTCACTTTCTCCAGCCCATAGTGGTCGTGGTCCAACTGCTTCTGAGCATTCTTGATGCTGAGATTATCCTTTGTTTCCTTGCCCCAAGGGAGGGAGAGCAGTGTTTGGAGATAATTCAGTTGCACGTTGTAGTCGGGAGCCTGCACGGGAATGTGCTCCAACTTACGTATCTCGCGGCTGACAAGAGCCTCAATCTTTTCCGGCAGTTGTATTTCGGCGATTCGTTTGCGCAGTTCAATAACGTCCTCATTCTCGCCTCCTCCCAACTCGTTCTGGATATTCTTAATCTGCTGTTGAAGGAAATACTCCTTTTGCTGCTGGTCCAGTTCCTCGTGTGTCTGGTTCTGAATGTCGCGCTTGAGGCGGGCAAACTGCACCTCGCGCCCCAGCACCTGCATCAGGCGATACGTGCGCTGATAGAGGCTGTTCTCCTGAATCAACTTGTCCTTATCCGCAAGGGGAAGCGGCATATTCGTACAGATGAAGTTGGCCAAGAACACTGGATTGTGGATATTGCGCATAGCAAAAACGGCATCTTCGCGCGGTGGTTCGGCCAAGCGCAAGAGTTCGGTGGTTGCTTCCTGACAAGCACCCACCAACACCTGAAACTCCTTGTCATCGGGAGCAGGCAGTTCGTCGTCCAGTCGAGTCACGCGACCACGCCTGTAGGGATTGATGCGCAAGATTTCATCCAAGTGTATGCGCGAAAGGCTTTGCAGGATGATGGCAGTCGTGCCATCGGGCAGCGTAAAGGAGCGGATGATACGCGCAGCCACACCCGTCCTGTAGAAATCCTCTATACGAGGAACGTCCACAGAAGCATCCAGCTGGCAGAAAACGCCAATCACTTTGTTGTGCTCGGTGGCGTCGTTAATCAGATAGAGCGAACTCTCGCGAGCTACATTGACTTGCGCCATCACTCCCGGGAACAACATCATATTTCGCAGCGGAAGGATGGGCAAAGTGGGGGGCACGCTTTCGTTGAAGAGCGTGGAAATATCGCCTTCATAATCTGCTATAAGCGAGAAGGCGCCATTACGGATTTCATCTTTATTCATTGTCGGTTTTGAGTGGGCTCACAAAGTTGTATCGTCAAAGTTATCAACGGAGCATTACTAAATCTAGAAAAATCAAGCGCAAAGGTACTATTTTTTTCGTGTACTCACAATTCCTTATTCTGAAAACTAACTAACTTTGCGGTATTACTGTTGACACGCTAATAGTTTCTAGGTAGGTTCTATAAATTAGCTTGCGATGTATTTGCGGCTATCGTGCCGTAGATTTTTGTTTTTTATGAAGCTGAATGAAAAACAAAAAGATACGGCGCGAGAGGCGTGAAGACATCCAAGCAGAATAGAAACTCTACCTCCCATTGAAACTAATTTATAGAACCTACCTCTAGGCTCTTTTTGCTCCATGCAATTTCCAAAATCAAAACAAATCATCCATGTTTCGCTTCCGACAATTCTCCGTTTCGCATTCCCGTAGCACTATGAAGGTGGGCACGGACGGTGTCCTCCTAGGCGCTTGGGCCGAGACGCATTCTGCACAAAATATCCTCGACATCGGCACAGGCTGTGGGCTGATTGCGCTCATGGCAGCCCAACGCAACCCAACGGCCAACGTCACAGCCATCGACATAGACCAAGCATCCATAGACGAGGCCACGGAGAATTTCCAAGCCTCTCCCTTTGCCGAACGCCTGCAAGCTTTGCAAACTGACATACAGACGTTCAGCACGCAGCCCAACGCCTTTCAATATGATTGCATTCTGAGCAATCCACCCTTTTTCACCGAAACACTCCTCTCGCCCAACCCCACACGTGCAGCCGCCCGCAGTGTGGAGGGCGGATTATCCTTTGCTGCATTGATAGAGTCTGCTGCACGCCTCCTTACTCCAGGCGGTTCGCTTCAAATCATCCTGCCTTTCCAAGAAGCACCGCACATCCTTGGCATTGCTGTCGGGACAGGGCTTCACCTCCTACGTCGCACGGACATTACCACCAAAGCAACCAAACCCCCACGCCGAACTTTATTGCATTGGACAAACCAACCTACCAGCGCACCTATCCTTCACAATCAACTCTGTCTGACAGGCGCAAATGGGAATCGGTCGGAAGACTACCAAGCCCTCACGAAGGATTTTTATTTATAAGTAGGTTTGATGATTTTGGGCGCTCTAACGAATCAAGCGGGCAAGCATCATCAATTCATTACGAAGACCCACCCTGGCTGTACGTTCTCAGCACTCTGGGTTACCCTGAAACTGGTAACTACTCAGGTCAAGGTTGTGAAGGGTTTGTACACCGAGGTGAGAAACGTACCGCACGTTGCTCGAGAGCGTGTGAGTAGGGTATTCTCACTCATTGATAGGAAAAGTTTTGAATACACAAAAACAAGAAAAACCCCTTGAAGAGGATGGGGGCAAAGCCCCTGGTGTTAGGCTTTCGCTTTGGTCTTATAAGAGCAAGCTCTTAACGCCCAAACC
>SFID01000019.1 GCA_004555425.1 Bacteroidales bacterium | reverse complement strand
CTTTACGCCCAAAAAGGAGTTGATGCAGACCATAAGCCAGGATATTCACTTCCACCGCGCCAAGAATATCCACCAGACTGCTCCTGCCCTGACGGACGAAGAGTTGGTCGGCCGCTTGCAGGCTTACATACTTGCAAGCCACAAACCCGACCTGTTGCGGGCAGACATTCAGAAAGCAATAGGATACAGCAAGACGCGTACCAATACTCATCTCCCGGGCTGGATAGAGCGCGGCCTTCTCATCAAACTCGGTATCCCGCGCGCCCCCTACTATCGCCTAGCCCCCGAGTTTGCCGTAGAACCACAGATGGACGACGTTGAGGCTTAAATTTAGGTTTAGTATGTAAGGTAGTTTCCATCGTTATTCCTCTCCCATGACCGCCCCTCCCATCGCCTCCTCCACCCGCGAAGAACGCCTCGCCTTTGTGCGAAGCGAGTGGAAATGCCTGCACAACTGCGAGTTGTGCGGTAAGTGTCATGTGCTGCGGGGACGCAGCGAGACCGAACTCTATGCCGACTACATTGACGGCAAACGGGAATACCTGGAACTCACTTTGGCCATCAGAAAGTCTTAACTTGACACATGAAAAAGAACCGACGCATACAAGAAGAGAAGGCCGTGGTCGAGCAGATGATACGCCTGTACTGCCGACGCAAGGAGGGCAATGCGCGCCTCTGCCCGCAGTGCGAGGAACTCCTGTTATATGCCCATAGCCGCCTGGAGCACTGCCGCTTTGGTGCAGACAAACCTACGTGTCAGCAATGCCCCGTCCACTGCTATCGGCCGCAGATGCGGGAACGCGTTCGCACCGTTATGCGATGGGCTGGGCCGCGCATGATACTCTATCATCCCATTGCCGCCATTCGCCATCTGATTCGCGAACTGCTCCATAAATTCTCCAACTCATCACATTCACTATGAACAAACGCCAATACGCACAGGCCAATAAGGAATGGTTGGCTCAGAAAACAAAAGAAGCGGACGTCTGTCCGCTTCCTAAGGGTATATATTATAAGGTACTTGCCAAGGGGCGTGCCGATGGGCCGCAGCCTACGCCGCGCAGCATCGTCACTGCCCACTATACGGGCCGCACGATTGACGGCAAGGAGTTTGACACGAGTCGCGGGGGCGTGCCCTTGGCCATCCGCCTCTGCGACCTTATAGAGGGATGGATCATTGCTATGCAGCAGATGCATGTGGGCGACAAGTGGGAGGTGTACATCCCCGCCGAGATGGGCTACGGCAAGTTCTCGCAGCCCGGCATCCCCGGCGGTTCCACGCTCATCTTCGAGATAGAACTTCTGGGTGTTGCCTAGTCCAGATGCACCAGCCTGAAATCTTCCACCACCTCGTCGCACAGGGGGCGAATCTCCTCGGGCGAAAGGTCGGTGGCCACGCCATAGACCCTGGCACCCGAACGGCGCGCTGCCTCCAGTCCGCTCGGCGAATCCTCAAAGACGGCGCACGCACTGGCCTCCAGTCCGAAGGCCGCCGCAGCCCGCAGATAGCAGTCGGGAGCAGGCTTTGAACGGCCGGCATCCTCGGCCGTGAAGATGCGGTCGAAGAGGGTGGGGAAGGAGGGGATGGCTTCGTACAAATGTTCCATTTTCTGGCGGTCCGAACTGGTCACTACGGCCGTCCGCACGCCCTGCGCCCGCAACTGGCCGACAAATTCCAGTGCGCCAGGTATCAGCGGGAAATCCATCTGCCGCTGGAAGGCACTCAGCCGCGCCACCACCTCATCGGCTTTTGAGTCCGCGCCATTGAAATAGGTGTGGAGGATGTCCGTGAGCGAGTGGCCCTTGATGGCGGGCGCAAAGTCGGGATTCTCGGGGAAGTATTCGCGGCCAATCTCTGCCCAAAAGGCGGTGTAGGCCGGCTCGGTGTGAATCAATACACCATCTAAATCAAAAAGAACAAGGGGAAATTTCATACGTATTCTTAGGGGTCAGAATCATCACAATCGGAAAAACACATCGTGGCAACCGCCGTGCGCTCCCAAGCGCAGCAACAAACCCATTCTTATTGCCAAAGCCGCGCAGCCACGGCTGCAAATTCCTTCCGCCCCTCGATATAGTCGTCAAAGAATTGGATGGCAGGCTGGCCGCCGGGCATACGGCAGCATCCGCATCCCCCGCAGGCAGGGGCCTTGCAGCGATAACGCTCGCGAACAAAGGCGATACGCTCTTCGCGGTCGGAATAAGCAATTTGGGGTGCAATCATGTCGGAGAAACTGGTGCGCAAATAACAAATTTATAGCAGAGGCCGTGCTCAAATAGGAGTGCGGCCTCTGCTTTCAGGGTGTGGGACCGTTATCGGATGAAGAGGAGTTCGCGGTATTTGGGTAGCGTCCACATATCGTCTTCTACGATGAGTTCTAGTTCGTCGCAATGGTAGCGGATTTGTTCGAGGTAGGGGGCTACTAGGTCGTGGTAGGCGATGGCTCGCTCGCGGATAGAGGTGATGCGGTTGGCCTGCTTGCGCTGTTCCACCATTTCATCCACAGCCTTGGCGATGAAGTCGGTGTGGAAATTGATTTGCTCAATCAGGTTGATGTTGTAACTCGTGAGGGCTTCGACGCGTTCGGGCGAAGAGAAGGCGCAGCGAATCTTGTGTACGTTGTCGGCCAATACGCTCTGGTAGCGGGTGGCTACGGGGATGATGTGGTTGAGGCAGAGGTCGCCGAGTACGCGGGCTTCGATTTGCACCTTCTTGAAGTATGTTTCCCATTTGATTTCGTTGCGCGCTGCGAGTTCGTGGCGGTTCATGACGTGCATGCGTTCAAACATCTTGATGCTCGCCTCGTCCAGATAGCGGTCGAATATGAGCGGGCAACTCGTTTCGCAGTCCAGGCCGCGGCGGGCTGCCTCTTCGCGCCAGGCATCGCTATATCCGTTGCCATCGAAATGGAGCGGGGCAATGGTGCGAATGTCTTCGCGCAGGATGTCGAGGATGGCACTGAGTTGGCTTTCGCCTTTTTCGTTGATGAGTGTGTCCACGCGCTCCTTGAAGTCGGTGAGTGCTTCGGCCACGGCCGTGTTGAGGGCGATGAGTGCGCTGGAGCAGTTGGCGCTGGAGCCGACCGCGCGAAATTCGAAGCGGTTGCCCGTGAAGGCAAAGGGCGAGGTGCGGTTGCGGTCGGTATTGTCAATCATCAACTCGGGAATCTGGGGGATGTCCAGACGCACGCCGTGCTTGCCTTCCAGCGTGAAGAGTTCGTCCTTGGTCGAGTTGGCCACGCGCTCAAGCAGTTCGCTGAGTTGGCTGCCGAGGAAGGAAGAGATGATGGCAGGCGGTGCCTCGCAGCCGCCCAGTCGGTGGGCGTTGGTGGCGCTCATGATGGAGGCTTTGAGGAGGCCGTTGTGGCGATAGACGCCCATGAGCGTCTCGACGATGAAGGTGATGAAGCGCAGGTTGTCCTCGGGCGTCTTGCCGGGGGCGTGGAGGAGAACACCCGTGTCGGTGGTGAGGCTCCAGTTGTTGTGTTTTCCCGAGCCGTTGATGCCTGCAAAGGGCTTCTCGTGGAGCAGGCAGCGGAATCCGTGCTTGCGCGCCACGCTGGGCATAAGCGACATGAGCAGCATATTGTGGTCAACGGCCAGGTTGCATTCCTCGAAGATGGGGGCGAGTTCAAACTGGTTGGGGGCCACCTCGTTGTGGCGCGTCTTGCAGGGGATGCCGAGTTCGAGGGCGCGGATTTCGAGGTCGCGCATAAATTCGGCCACACGTTCGGGGATGGCGCCGAAGTAGTGGTCGTCCATCTGCTGGTTCTTGCTGCTCTCGTGTCCCATCAAGGTGCGGCCCGTCAGGAGGAGGTCGGGGCGTGCGGCATAGAGGCCCTCGTCAACGAGGAAATACTCCTGCTCCCAGCCTAGATTGGTATTGACGCGCTGCACGTCGGGGCAGAAATAGCGGGCCACGGCAGTGGCGGCGCGGTCGATGGCAGCCAGGGATTTCTTGAGCGGAGCTTTGTAGTCCAGGGCCTCGCCCGTGTAGGAGATAAATACGGTAGGTATCATCAGCGTGTCGCCGATGATGAAAACGGGCGAGGCGGGGTCCCAGGCGGAATAGCCGCGGGCCTCGAAGGTGGAGCGGATGCCGCCGTTGGGGAAACTGGAGGCATCGGGCTCCTGTTGCACAAGTTCCTTGCCGCTGAAGTTTTCTATCATGCCGCCCTTGCCATCGTGCTCTACGAAGGCGTCGTGCTTCTCAGCCGTGCCTTCGGTGAGCGGCTGAAACCAGTGTGTGCAGTGTGTGGCACCCATTTCCATGGCCCAACGCTTCATGCCCTTGGCCACCTCGTCGGCCACGCTAAGTGTGAGCGGTGTGCCTTGCTCAATGGCTTTGCGCAATTCGCGATAGGAGTCAAGGGGCAGGTACTTGAACATCTTCTCCTGGTTGAACACGTAGCGTGCGAAATACTCGGAGGGACGGCCTTCGGGGGCTTGAATGGAGACTGGGCGCTTCTTGAACGCCTCTTCAACAACTTTAAATCTGAGACTGGTCATTGGGATTTATGGGATTGTATTTTGAATACTGGGTTATGGTCGTAGCATTATTTCTTGGGCGAGGCCTGGAGGATGATGCTGAGGATTTCTTCGCCATATTGGTTGGCTTTCTGCGGGCCGATGCCAGGGATGGAGAGCAACTCGTCGGGAGTTGTCGGTGCGGTGATGGCTAGGGCGCGGAGCGTTTGGTCCGTCAGAACGACGAAGGCTGGTTTGTCGATGGCCTTGGCGCGCTCCAGTCGCCAGGCGCGGAGGGCTTCGGCGCGGGCCGACTGCTCGGGCGAGAGTTCGGCGGAGGTGTCCACAGCCTTCTTTTCTGTCTTCTTAGCAGCGCGCGAAGCCTTCTCGCTCGTTGGCTCAGCCTCGCCTTTCTGCGGGCGGGCAGACAATCCGCTGAGCGTGCGCACACGGGCCGCGTTGTAGGCTTCGGTGTGAAATCCTTCCTCGCCTACGTACGTCAGGATGGTCTTTTTCTGCTGGCACACCTCCTTGGCGTTCGTGCAGATTTCGCGACAGGATGTGCGTACGATTTTGTTGCCAGCCTTGATGGTGGTTGCGTTGATGAAATCCAGGTTCTTGGCCACAGCGGCGAGGGGATTAAGGAAATAGTTGGCCGCCTTGGTGAGCCTTTCCTGTAAGTGCGTGTTTGCCTCGATGTCGGGGTTGGATTGCAGGAGGGCGGTGTATTGCAGGGAGAATCTTTGGGCCACGGACTCCAAGTGGTCGTTGCACGTGGCGATGGCTTCGTTCAATTCCTTCGCCAGTTTGGGGAAGCGCGATGACGGGAAATGCGCGTCTACCTGTCGTGTGAGCAGGTTGAGTTGGGCGCGCAGGCTGCTGAAATCGAAGAGTTCGTTGAAGGCAGCGGTCAGTCCTTGTTGCTCCCACAGTGACAGGTCGGAGACGGAAGGCGTACAACTGGTGGCTGCGATAAAGTGGGCCACCGATGGGTCGATGATGATGGCTTCGCGCGGGATGGGAGCGGAGAGCACGAGACCTTCAAGCGTCTTGAGGCGCGAGAGGGCCACGTAGGTCTGGCCGTGGGCAAAGGAGTGCGACACGTCGAGGATGGCGCGGTCGAACGTGAGGCCCTGACTCTTGTGTACGGTGATGGCCCAGGCTAGTTTGACGGGATATTGTTCGAATTTTCCGTCAATGACCTCTTCGAGTTCAGCGGTCTTCTCGTTGAGCGAATAGCGTGTGTTCTCCCAGACTTCGCGCATTACATCGATATCCATCGTTGGACCGTTGTCCTTGTTGGCAGCGGCCAGACTGCTGGCTGTGCTGTCGTGTAGGCTGACGCGCACCACAAAGCCCTTGGCATTGATACTGACGATGCGACCGATGGTGCCGTTGACGTAGCGATGCTCGGGGTCGTTCTTGACGAACATCACCTGTGCGCCCTCCTTGAGTGTCAGTTTTTCCTCGGTGGGGTAAGAGAGTTGGGGAAATGTACCTTTCACCTGTGCGCTGAAACGGAAAGCCTCGCTCGGCAGGCGGTTGAGTTCGCGCTCGTTGATGGCATCGGCCATACGGTTGTGCGTGACGAGGCGGATGTAGCCGTCCTCTTCCTTCGGCTGGAAGCCTGGTACGTATCGGCTGTTGAGGGCTGCGAGTGTGGCATCGTCGGCGCGGCCTTCGCGGATATTGTTGAGCAGATTAACAAAGGTCGGGTCGTTTTGGCGATACACCTGCGTGAGTTCAATGGTTGTATAGGGCAGGCTGGCCAAGGCGTGCGAGGAGAAGAAGTAGGGCGTGGTGTAGTGGCGAGAGAGCAGTTGCCACTCGTCCTCCTTGGCCACGGGCGATAACTGGCTGAGGTCGCCAATCATCAGCAACTGCACGCCACCAAATGGCAGGGCCGAGCGGCGCACGCGGCGCAATATGTTGTCCACACTGTCAAGCAGGTCGGCGCGCACCATTGAGATTTCATCAATCACAATGAGGTCCAGCCCGCGTATGATGCGAATCTTCTGCTTGTTGAGCTTGAAGGATTCCTTGCTGTAGTTGGCTCCGGGGATATAGGGCGAGAAGGGCAACTGGAAAAAGGAGTGGAGTGTGCTGCCGCCCGCATTGATGGCCGCGATACCTGTGGGCGCAAGGACGACCATCCGCTTTTTGTTCTCCCGGCGGAGGTTGTGGAGAAAGGTTGTTTTGCCCGTGCCTGCCTTTCCCGTCAGGAAAAGGCTGTGACGGGTCTGGGTGATAATCTTATGGGCAATTTCTATTTGGGGATTGGACATGTGGTTACGTTTGAAAATGAAAAGTGTATTAGCGGCGCAGCGGTTTACCCGTTTCGGTGCGTGGCAGTTGGGACACAGCGCGGTAGAGGCGCGGGCAGGCTGGTCCTTGCAGCACCTGACGCACGAGGGCTTTCACCTTGGGGAGATCCGCTTCGGGACCTTCGTAAACGAGCGTGAGGGCTTGGCCTAGTTGTGCATCGGGCGTGGCGTTTAGGAGGAAGGGGTAGGGGAGGTGGGGCGCGAGGCGTTGCTCCAGTTCTTCCAGTTGGAGTTTGATACCACCACTACATATTATATTGTCAGTGCGCCCCAGGATGCGAAACTCGGGACAGCCATCTTCGTTCGTCCTCATTTCGGCGAGGTCGTGCGTGTGGAGAGGCTGGTCGTTCGTCACAGGGTCTGTGATGACGAGCGTGCCGTTGGTGGCGAGCGCGATGCCCACCTCAGGGAGCGGTGTATACCATTCCGAAGCCGCAGGGCCGTTCAGCCTGCGCAGCGCCACGTTGGAAAGCGTCTCCGTCATACCATAACTGCTCCACACCTCGCCCGGAAAGTCGCGGAGCAACTGCGACAACTCCAGGCTAATAGCCCCACCGCCAAGCAGGAGCGTTTTCACCTGTCGGAGGAGGGATGCCTCGCGCGGCACTTGCAAGGTGGCGAAAGCCTGCATGGGCGTCATGGCCACAAAGTCGGGCGCAAATTCGAGGTGGCCCAAGGGATGGGAAGAGGGCTGAACAGCCCACAGGCGCAAGGGCCATTCCAGTGCGCGTACCGCCATCATCTGGGCCGCGATATACCGAAGCGGCATACACAGGAGGGCCGTTGCACCGTGGGGAAGGCCCAAGGCTGTGCAGGTGCGGCGGGCACTGGCCTGCATCCGCGCCTTGCTGACTTGGAGCGGCTGTGGCGCGCCTGTGGAACCTGACGTGTGAACTTCCATCGCCGTTGTACGAAAATCCTTGAACTGCGCTTGGTATTGCTGCAACTCCTCCTGAAAAGCCACATCGGACGCGTAGGCAGCCCAGAGGTTTTCGCCTTCCAGGTGAAGGCTCGTGCCAGGATAGTTGAAGCGATAGAGTGCGCCCGTGCCGAGACCTTGGTGTGCGCCTTCCTCGAAAAAGGTGGCCGTGGGCTGTGTCTGGTCCATGAGGTGCGACACCCAAGCAGCGATGGCGTTCAGGCCGCAATTACTCTCCAAGGCGCTGGTTACCCAACCCTGAATGCTATGCTCGCGTGCCAACCTTATCCATTCCTCGCAGCCGCTCAGTCCTCCGTGGAGAGAAGGTTTGAGAACAAGATATTGCGGACGGATGGTGGCTAGCAGTTGCGCTTTATCCTCACAGGCGTTGATGCCGATGAGTTCCTCGTCGAGCGCGATGGGAATCGGCGATGTTTGGCAGAGTCTCGCCATCTCTTGCCACTGTCCCGCGCGGATGGGTTGCTCGATGCTGTGGATATGGAAGGGCGCAAGGCGTTGGAGTTTCGCCATAGCCTCTTCGGGATGGAAAGCCCCGTTGGCATCCACGCGCAGTTGGATGCGGTCGGGCCCGTATTGCTTGCGGAGGGCGCAGAGCAGTTCGAGTTCGCTCTCGAAATCCAGTGCGCCGATTTTCACCTTGATGCAGCGGAAGCCGCGTGCCAGTTTCTCCTCCATGCGTTGCAGCATTGTGGGCAAATCGCCCATCCACACAAGGCCGTTGATAGGGATGCCCGCTTCGCCGCGGGTGAAGGGCGTATCGTAGAGGCGGAACGGTGATTGCCCGTGCTTCGATGCTTGGAGGCTGAGAAGGGCCGTTTCAAGTCCGAACAGGATGGACGGATAGGGGCGCAACTGCTCGCGGTCCACCTCCCCCGTTGCGCACAACTGTCGGCAGGCCGCGTGGATGAGTGCCTCGTACTCCTCCACCTCCAATGCGTCCTTGCTCAGTCCTGGCAGCGGCGCGCATTCGCCTTCGCCCCATGCTGTGCCGTCCGTGAGGCGCACAAACCATGAGGTGCGGTCCAACAGGATGCCGCGCGAGGTTCCAGCAGGTTGGAGGAAGGGAAAGGTGGTACGGGAAAGGGTGTATTGCATAAGGAGGCTGGGGAAGGATTATTCGGGCATACGATATTTCTCACCCGTTTCGCGGATGATGACGCGCTTGTATTCGTCCGTATAACCGGGACGCTTGGGGGTGGCTCCGAAGCCGTCGGGCGTGCGCGAGAATTGCCCGTCGGCATCCTCGGGTTTGATGGTCATGTCGTTGAACTTGACAATCATGTACTGGCCAAGGTCGCGCCATTTGCGCATCATATAGCGCGCGCTTTCGTTGGAGAACTCCGTCAAGCGTTGACGCGCAGCGGCGGGGTCGCTGCTGAGAAGGGTCTGTGCCTCAGCCTCTACGTTCTTAGTGTCTTGGATGAATTTCTTTTCGAGGGCGTTGCGCTGCTTTTCGAGCGCGGGGAAGAGTTGGTTGTAGCGGGGATAAGTCATATTTGCTACCCAGTTGCAAACCCAGAAGGCCGAGTTCCACGAGAAGGTCACAGCATCTGCCTCGGGGTCGTTGTAGCAAAGCGGGATGCTTGTGTTCTGGCAATAGACGGGGGTATAGGCAATCATGTTGGGGTCGTCGTTGCCCCACCAAAGGATGCCGCCAATGGCGTTGGGCAGGTGGGCACGCATTTGGCAGATGACGGTGAAGGCCGACTGCTGCGTGGAGATGGGGCGCTCGTTGAAGTACTTCTTGCCATCGCATTCCCAGGTGAGGGGCGTGGGGCGGTAGGGCATTTCGCCGATGCCTGCACCCGCATCTTTTGTCACGTCGAAGGGTGTGCCCTCATAGTGGTCGCGGTTGCTCGCCATCAAATCCTCGAGCGAGAGTTTGCGCTTCGGTTTGAAATAAAGCGGCATGGGTTCGGTTTGTCCGATATGGCGGCCGTCCACTGCGGGCAGGTATTTCTCCATGCCGTCCACCCATTTGTTGTAGAAGCTCCAGGCGCGAGCCTCGCAGAAGCGCAGGGCCGAGAAGTCGGCAGGCGAATAGGCGTCGGCAAAGGAGAATTCCTCGTCCTTGCCGCTGAAATATCCCTGCTTGCGGGCAAAGGAGATGACATCGCGAGCAGCGATGACGTTGTCCTTGTCCTTGAGGTTGAACTTGTGGATGCGGCTTTGGTTGGCGTGGGCCGCGATGCAGTCGTCGGGGATGCGGATGGCCACCCACACAGCCCCTTTGCGGCCAGGGCCTTTGCCAATCATTTCCATAATCCAGATTTCGTTGGGGTCGGCAATGGAGAAACTCTCGCCCTCGCTGGCATAGCCGTACTTCTCCACCAGCGACGTCATCACCTGAATTGCTTCGCGGGCAGTGCGGCTGCGTTGCAGACCCAGCGTCATCAGGCTGACGTAGTCGATACCCTCGTATTTGCCATCCAGTTCGGCGCGGCCGCCAAAGGTAGTTTCTGTGATGGAGACTTGGTGCTCGTTGATTTGGCCAATCACGGTATAGGTGACGGGGGCTTCGGGGATTTCGCCTAGGTATTTGTTGCTGTCGCCGTCAATGATGGTACGCATCGTGCCCTTCGGATGGCTGCCGCCGGGGAGGAAACGCATGCTGCCGTACATGCCATAACTATCGGCGTTGTAGGTGATGAAGGTGCTGCCATCAGTGGAAGCCTTCTTGCCAACCAAGAAACTGGTGCAGGCCCACGAGGGTAGGGCAATCAGTGCCGCAAGGAGAGAGAAGATATATTTCATGGAATATTGGGGAGTAAAAGGATGATGATGAATGTACAAGGTGTTTGTCCTGGAATATGGCGGACAAAAACAAGGTAAGCCCTCCCGCAATCCGACACGGGAGGGCCTGGTAGGATCAAGCGATTATTTGACGGCCTTGAAGGACATGTCCAATCCCTTGACAGAGTGGGTGAGCGCGCCAACGGAGATAAAATCGACGCCACACTCGGCATAGTCGCGCAGGGTGTCGAACGTGATGCCGCCGCTGGATTCCGTTTCAAAGCGTCCGCCAATCATTTCAACGGCGCGCTTGGTGTCTTCCACGGAGAAATTGTCGAGCATGATGCGGTCGGCGCCGCCGTGCTCCATCACCTGGCGGATTTCGTCGAAGGTGCGCACTTCGATTTCCACTTTGAGGTGCAGGCCCTTCTCCTTCTGATACTGGGCACAGCGCGTCAGGGCATTGGCAATGCCGCCGCAGAAGTCCACGTGGTTGTCCTTGAGCAGAATCATGTCGAAGAGGCCGATACGATGGTTCGTGCCGCCGCCAATCTTCACCGCTTCCTTCTCAAGCATACGCATGCCAGGAGTAGTCTTGCGGGTGTCAAGCACGCGGGTGTGGGTGCCCTCCAACTGCTTCACGTAGCGGGCCGTCATCGTGGCGATACCGCTCATTCGCTGCATGATGTTGAGCATGAGGCGCTCAGTTTGAAGGAGGCTGCGCACGCGGCCCGTCACAATCATGGCGATGTCGCCGGGCTTGACGTGGGCACCGTCTTGGATAAGCACTTCCACCTCCATCTCGGGGTCAAACTGATGGAAGACAACTTGCGCAATGCGGATGCCGGCCAGAATGCCTTCTTCCTTGATGATAAGTTGGGACTTGCCCATTGCGTCCTCGGGGATGCAGCAAAGGGTGGTATGGTCGCCATCGCCAATATCTTCGGAGAAGGCGAGGGCGATGAGTTGGTCGTTGAGTTCGTCTACTGTGTACATATTTATATATATAAGGAGTGTTCGTTGAATTGTGTGAAAGGGAAAAATGGGTTATGCTTGGCGCGCAGCCGTCAGTTCGCAAATCTTGACCACCACCTCGGATGCTTTCTCCAGCGAGGGGATGGGCAGGAACTCGTGCGGGCCGTGGAAGTTGAGGCCGCCAGCAAAGATGTTGGGACAAGGCAAGCCCTTGAACGAGAGTTGTGCGCCGTCCGTGCCGCCGCGGATGGCGCGCACGCGAGGCGTCACGCCGCATGCCTGCATGGCTTCGGTGGCAATGTCGATGATGTGCATGACGGGCTCCACCTGCTGGCGCATATTATAATACTGGTCGTTGAGTGTCACCTTCACCACGCCTTCGCCGTATTTGCTCGTGAGCAAGTCGGCCACCTGTTGGATGTAAGCCTTGCGCGCCTCAAACTTCTGGCGGTCGTGGTCGCGGATGATGTAGGTCAGGGAGGCGTGCTCCACACTGCCCTCCATGCCAATCAGGTGGTAGAAACCTTCGTACTCAACGGTGTGCTCGGGGGTCTCGCACTCGGGAAGGAGCGCGGCAAACTCGGTGGCCACGCGTGCGGCGTTAATCATCTTGTCCTTGGCATAGCCGGGGTGCACGCTGACACCCGTGATTTCTACGCGGGCAGAGGCAGCGTTGAAGTTTTCAAACTCCAGTTCGCCCAGTTCGCCGCCGTCCATCGTGTAGGCCCATTCGCAACCGAAACGCTCCACATCGAATTTGTGCGCGCCCAAGCCGATTTCCTCGTCGGGATTGAAGGCCACGCGGATGCGGCCGTGCTTGATTTCGGGATGCTCCTTGAGATAGGCTATGGCCTGTACGATTTCGGCGATGCCCGCCTTGTCGTCGGCACCCAGCAGGGTGTGGCCGTTGGTCACGATGATGTCCTCGCCCACGTGGTCGAGCAGTTCGGGAAACTTCTTGGTGGTGGTCACGATGCCAGCGGCCTCGTCCAGCACGATGTCCTGGCCATCGTAATTGCGAACAATGCGCGGCTGCACGTTCTCGCCCGAGCAGTCGGGGCTGGTGTCCATGTGGGCGATAAATCCGATGGTGGGAATAGCCGCGTCGGTGTTGGCGGGCAGCGTGGCGTAGAGGTAGCCATTGTCGTCAAGGACAATGTCCTCCAGTCCCAGTTCGGTAAGTTCGTTTTGCAGGTAGCGAGCCAAGGCCCATTGCTTTTCCGTGCTAGGCGTGATGCCTGTCTCGTCGGCCGACTGCGTGTCAAAGCTGACGTACTTCAAAAATCTTTCTACAATATTCATGGTAGGGTTGTTTTGAGACTTGTATAAAAATCAGATACTCATATATATAAAGGAGGGAAATCCTAACTGATACCCGTATAATCCTTTTGGAATTTCTTGATATGGCGGAGGTGTTTCCACATTTCCTGATGCTGGGGCAAGGTTTCCTCGGGGTCGTGCTCGAGGACGTTGCGCGCGGCTTCGCGGCAGAGAGCCATGAGGTCGCCATCCTTGGTCAGGTTGGCAATGCGCAGGTTGAAGGGCATACCGCTTTGTGCTGTGCCTTCAAAGTCGCCCGGTCCGCGGTTGCGCATATCCTCTTCGGCAATCACGAAGCCATCTGTGCTTTCCACCATCGTTTGTATGCGTCGCAGGGTGGTGGTGGAGAGTTCGTTGCGCGTAATCAGGATGCAGTAACTCTGTTCCGCGCCGCGGCCCACTCGTCCACGAAGTTGGTGAAGTTGTGCCAGACCGAAGCGTTCGGCATTCTCGATAACCATCACCGAAGCATTGGGCACGTTCACGCCCACCTCTATCACCGTGGTGCTGACCAGAATCTGCGTGCGGCCCGAGGCAAACTCCGCCATCGCTGCCTCCTTGTCGGCGGGCAGCATTTTGCCGTGAACCTTTCCCACGCGATATTCGGGAAATGCTTCTGAGAGATGTACGAAGCCTTCTTCAAGATTCTTGAGGTCGAGCGATTCGCTTTCCTGAATGAGGGGGAATACCACATAGACCTGTCTGCCCAGTTGTAACTGATAGCGCAGGCCTGCGATGAGGCGTTGGCGGTCGTTTTGTCGGTAGTGGACGGTCTGGATGGGCTTGCGGCCAGGCGGCAGTTCGTCGATGATGGATACGTCAAGGTCGCCATACACTGTCATAGCCAATGTGCGCGGAATGGGTGTGGCCGTCATCACGAGGATGTGGGGTGGGGCGGTGCTGTTCTTCTCCCACAAGGCCGCGCGCTGCTTCACGCCAAAGCGGTGTTGCTCGTCCACGATGGCCAGTCCGAGATTCCGAAATTGCACCTTCGGCTCGATGAGGGCGTGTGTGCCCACGAGGATGTGCACCTTGCCTGCGGCGGTGTCGGCCAGGATGGTGCGGCGGGCCTTTCCCTTGACATTTCCCGTGAGGAGTTCGATGCGGATGCCGGGCATGCCTTCCAGAAACTGGCGAATCGTGGCCAAATGCTGCTCGGCCAATATCTCGGTGGGCGCCATCAGCACAGCCTGATACCCATTGTCGATGGCGATGAGGCAGGTGAAGAGGGCCACCAGCGTCTTGCCCGACCCCACATCGCCTTGCAGCAGGCGGTTCATTTGCAGTCCGCTCTTCATGTCGCCGTGTATCTCGTGGATGACCCGCTTCTGTGCTCCCGTGAGCGGGAAGGGCAGGTGGGAGAAATAGAACGTGTTGAACTGCTCGCCAATGCATGGACAGGGCAAGCCGCGTGTGGATACCTTGCGCGACAAGCCTTGGCGGATGATGTCCAGTTGGAGGAAGAAGAGTTCCTCAAACTTCATCCTGCGTGTGGCCTCGCTCACATCGGCTGCCGAAGGCGGTTGGTGGAGGGTGACGAGGGCTTTGTGGAGATCGAGCAGGCCGAACCGCTGACGGATATATTCGGGCAGGGGGTCGGTGATGTCGGTTGGCGAAAGTTGCGCCAGCACCTGCTGAATCGTCTCGCCCATCCATCGCGACGATAGGAAGGCGCGCTTCATGGCCTCGGTGGTGTGATAGTGCGCCTGCATCCTTCGCTCCATCACCAGCGGTGCATCGGCATCGTCCATCTCGGGATGGGTGATGGAGTAGCGGTGGTTGAAGACCGAGGGCTTGCCCAGGATGAGGTACGTCTTGTCCATCCGCAGGTTCTTCTTGATAATGCGAATGCCGTTGAACCACACCAATTCCACATAGCCCGTGCCATCGGTAAACATAGCCTTGAGGCGCATCTTCCGTCCCATGCCTTCTTCCTCAATATCCACAATCTGTCCCTTCAGTTGCACGTAGGGCATATCCTCCACGAGGTCGCTGATGCGATGGACGATGGTGCGGTCTATATATTTATAAGGTACGAGGCGCACCAAGTCCCCCACGGTGCTCACCTGCAATTCTTTTTGCAGCAGGGCCGCCCGCGTTGGACCAACGCCTTTCACGTATTGTATGTCGAGAGTGGGGAGCAAGGAGAGGGCTGAACAATTAGGAATTAGGAATTAGGAATTAGGAATGAGAAATTAGAAATTTATCCTCATTGAAGAAATGGAGTAACGTGAAAGTACCGCACCTTGCTTGCAAGGTGTGTGAGCACGGAGTTCGCTCTCATTGCAAAGCAATGTACCGCGCGTTGATTGAGGGCGTAAGGCTCAGCAGTTTTCAGGTCTTGCAGCTAATAGGAAATACTTACATTTCCGCTGGGCCAAACGTTGCGGGCAACGTGCGGTACATTCGTTTCCGCATGGTACGCATGCCCAGACCATCGCCTCGTAATATAATACATGGCGAACCCTCGCTTGTGCAAAACTCGTCTTTTAATATTTCATAGATTGTTGCGATATGTTAAAACGATTTGCATTTCGCGCGAAAATGTTGTATCTTTGTACTAGCGAAGAGGAGAAAGCCCGTAAACACTGGGCTTTCTCCTCTTTTTTTGCCCAATATAAAGGATGTATTACACCGGATTTAGAAAAATTTCTAAGGGAAATAGAATTTTTTCTCTCAGAAAGCGGATTTTCTCTTGGCCAAGTTGGTGAACGAATTGACGTTCCCGAAAAATTTTAGAGCCGCAAATTTAAAAAGAAGTTAAAGTTTTTTTCGCAAAAAACTCCGTATTAACATTTCGGTAGGGGTGGGAAGCAGGCGTTTTGCCCTTCCGCTCCCCCCATCGGCCTGTTTCGATTTTCGTGCGCTTCTTCGAAAATCCGCTTGTACGCGCAGAGAAAACGCCTACAACGATGCGCTATTTCATGATCATGCCCAGGCGAACCTGCTCAACGTCATGGGCCGAGAGGTAGCGGCGAGCGATGGCGAAGGCAAACTCAGCAGCGGCACCAGGTCCGCGGCCCGTGATGATATTGCCATCTTCCACAACCAAATTGGACGAAACGGAGGCTCCCAGTAGGTGTTCCTCAAAACCAGGATAGCACGTGGCATTCTTGCCGTTGAGGATGCCCAGTTTGCCGAGTATCATGGGCGCGGCGCAGATGGCAGCGATGAGGATGCCCTTCTCGTTGAGGGCCACGAGAGCCTTCTTCAGAGATTCACTGGCCCAAAGGTTGTTCGTGCCAGGCATACCGCCGGGCAGCACAATGCAGTCGCCTTCTTCTATCGTACTCTTGCGGAAGAGGGCATCGGCCATAACGGGCAGATTGTGCGCACCATGGATGAGGCGTGTGCCTGTCACACTGCACGTCTGTACGGGCAAACCGCAGCGGCGCAGGATGTCGATGGTGGTGACGGCTTCGATTTCTTCGTAGCCTGTGGCTAGTAGTACATGAATCATTTGCTTATTTAGTTTTGAGGTGAAACGAGAGGTTGTAACTGAGAGAGATATTGCTGCACGGTGGTTTCCAGACCCAGATAGAGCGCGTCGCAGATGAGTGCGTGTCCGATGCTCACTTCCGCCAAGTAGGGAATCTGCTCGTGAAAATAGGCCAGGTTCTCCAGGCTGAGGTCGTGGCCCGCGTTGATGCCGAGGCCCAGGTGGCGCGCAGCCAGTGCGGCCTCCTTGTAGGGACGGATGGCAGCCTCGCGGTCCTTCTTGTAGTCGTGGGCATAGGCCGCGGTGTAGAGTTCGATGCGGTCGGTGCCCGTGTGTGCGGCCCCTTCAATCATATCCGTGTCGGGATTGACAAAAATGCTGGTGCGGATGCCCGCTTTTTGGAAGGTCGTCACCACTTCTTCGAGGAAAGCGGCGTGCTCTCGCGTGTCCCATCCGTGGTCCGAGGTGAGTTGGCCCGGCTTGTCGGGCACAAGGGTGACCTGCGTGGGGCAGATGCTGAGCACTAGGTCGCAGAACGATGGGCTGGGATAGCCCTCAATGTTGAACTCTGTGTGGAGAATGGGTTTCAGGTCGCGCACGTCTTGATAGCGGATGTGTCGCTCGTCAGGGCGGGGATGCACCGTGATGCCCTCCGCGCCGAAGCGCTCGCAGTCAAGAGCCACTTGCAGGAGATTAGGTACGTCGCCACCGCGCGAATTGCGCAGAGTGGCTATTTTATTGATATTTACACTCAGTCGTGTCATGCTGGAATCGCTGTTTTTAGATAAAAAATTTGTCCATATTGGGCTCAACACGTAATTTTGCAGAGGCTGTGCGTCTGTCGTTTTCCTTGTTAGGCCCTCAGATACGCTGCAAATTTACAAATAAAGCAGGAGGTATTTTTACCTTATTTGCTAAAAAATAATAAATCAAAGACCCCACCGTATGAAAATTGCCCTATTCGGAAATGTACATCAAGCAGAGAAGAACCGATATGTGTCAGCCGTTTTGAGGAGGCTGGAGCAGTTGGGCGTGGAAATCGTAGTCGAAGAAAAATTTGCGGACTTTATCTCTTCTCATTTCCATCTGCAACTGGTTACCTTTGGAACGGGACAGTATGTTCCCCGCGATGCTGACCTGGCCATATCCGTGGGAGGCGACGGTACGTTTTTGGGCACGGCTGCCCAAATAGGTAGTACGGGCATCCCAATTCTCGGCATCAACACGGGCCATTTGGGTATGCTTGCCGATATTTCGCCCGAGGACATTGACCAAGCTCTTGAACTCCTTTTGCTCGGGCAATACACCGTGGAGCAGCGTCGCCTGATTCAGGTGAGCAAGAATGGTGACCCCCTGCGCACCTATCCCTTCGCGCTCAACGAGGTGGCTGTGCTCAAGCACGATGTTTCCTCGTTGATAGAGATACGTACGATGGTGGGCGATGAACTGCTGGCCAAATATTTGGCCGATGGCCTTATCGTCTGCACGCCCACAGGCTCTACGGGCTATTCCCTCAGTGTTGGAGGGCCCGTCATTGAGCCGCGCAGCAACACCTTCTGCATTTCCGCCGTTGCCCCCCACAGCCTGACCGTGCGTCCCGTGATTCTGTGCGACGACGTAGAGATTCGCCTCTGTGTCAAGAGCCGCAGCCACAACTTCCTGATTTCCGTGGATGGCCGCAGCGACAGTTACCCCGACGGCACGGAAATCACGCTCCGCCGTGCGCCCTACACCGTGGGCGTTGTCAAAATTATGCACCGCCTCTTCTTTGATACCCTGCGCGAGAAGATGATGTGGGGAGCCGACCGCCGCGGGCGGTGATATGTTTATAATTAAGAATCGGCCTTTCCGATGATTCCGCTATTCAGCTTGCTGCCGCAGGCTATATAATAAAGGAATATTCTCGGAATTAGAAATTGAGAAAGCAGCCGCAGGCTGCGTAGACACTAGGCCGTGCGAGCCGACGTTGAAACTATAAGAAACAACCATGCTGAAACACGCTAAGTCCCATCCAAAGAAACGCCTTGACACCCTCCGTTCCTATTCCACGCTGATACGCTGGTTCTGGCAAACGGGGCAAAGTTATCGCTTGCAGAGCCTGCTCAATATTCTGTTGGGCGGGCTGATGGTTGTGGCCGATTTGAGTTTCGTGTGGGCTACGAAGTTGGCCATCGATATAGCCACAGGAGCCGACAACCGCTTCACCCTTTCGCAGGCCATCGCCCTCATCATTTGCCTGATTATCGTCCAGATGACCATCAATATTAGCAGTCGCTGGGTGCGCGCCATCCTCGGCGTTCGCGCACAAAACGATATGCAGCAACGCCTCTTCAACCGCCTGCTCAAGGCCCAGTGGCGGCCCTTGCGCAAGGTGCACACGGGCCACCTTATCAATCGCCTTGAGCGCGACGTTACCGACGTGGTGCGCTTCGTCACCGAGAGCCTGCCCTCGCTCGTCACCACGCTGTTTCAGTTTACCGGAGCCTTCCTCTTCCTCTTCTGGATGGACCGCACGCTGGCCTGCATCGTCATCCTTGTACTCCCCATCTTCCTGCTGACCAGCAAACTCTATATGAAGCGAATGCGCCGCATCACCCACGATGTGCGCAACACCGAGAGCCATCTCCAGACCATCCTTCAGGAAAGCCTGCAACACACCCTTGTCATCAAGACCCTCGGACGCATCGCCACCATGACGCAGCGGCTCACCAGCGGACAGGCCACCCTGCGCAGCCATGTCGTTCGGCGCACGAAGTATTCCACCTTCTCGTCGGGCCTGATGAACCTCGGCTTTGCTACGGGCTATGTGCTCACCTTCACCTGGGGAGTGGTGCACCTGCAAGAAGGGCTCATCACCTATGGTTCGCTCATAGCCTTCGTGCAACTCGTTGGTCAGATTCAGACGCCCGTGCGCGCCCTCACACAGTTTATCCCCGTATTCATCGGCGCCTTTACCGCTGCTGAGCGTATTATCGAACTCCAGCAGATTCCCCTCGAAGAACAGTTGCCCGACGAACAAGCCCCGCAGCCGCAAACTCAGCCCCTCGGCATCGTCCTTTCCGACATCACCTATCACTACGAAAAGGGAGCGCGCGAAATCTTCCGCCATTTCTCCTTCGTCTTTCCCCCCGGCAGCATCACTGCCATCCAGGGCGAAACGGGCGCTGGCAAGACCACCCTCATTCGCCTGCTCCTCGCCCTCGTATCGCCCAACGAGGGTAGGGTTGGCCTCTTTGTAGGCGAATCATCTGCCAGTCCGGACGACCTCTGTCGCTCATCCCAATTCCGGCCCATCACTGCCGCTCACCGCAGTTATTTCAGTTACGTGCCCCAAGGCAATACCCTCCTGAGCGGCACGATTCGCGACAACCTCCTCTTGGGCAACCCTTCCGCTACCGAGCAGGAAATGTGCGAAGCCCTCCGAACGGCCGCTGCCGATTTCGTCTTCGACCTGCCCGACGGCCTTGACACCTCGCTCAGCGAAATGGGCGTAGGACTGAGTGAAGGACAGGCCCAACGCATCAGCATAGCCCGCGCCCTGTTGCGCCCAGCCCCCATCCTGCTCCTCGACGAAGCCACCTCCTCCCTCGATGCTGCCACCGAGCGCCGCGTCCTCCAAAGCATTATCCAAAGCCACCAAGGTCGCACCCTCCTCTTCGTCACCCATCGTCCAGAAGTCCTGCGCTATTGCACCCAGACCCTTGAACTGACGAAATAGAAAACGATAAATCCCGAGCACTTTTTTCAAATTCCTTACCACTCCCAGCGAAGCGCCACTCCGTAATATCAACGAATTTGCTGAAACAGGGCGTGTAGGGTTGGTGAAGGGTTGTGTGTAGGGTTTTGAGGAAAAAACCTTCACGCGTATCGGGTTGATGTTTAGTAGTTTGTGGAGTAGTATGAAGGGTGTGTATAGTTTTTCGGGGTAAAAAACATATAGGAGAAAAAACCAGGGCAACCCCAGAAAATCGTCAACCGAAAAATCTGCCAATTTCTTCCAAAGAAACGATACGTAATGAGTTTTCATTGCAAACGCAATGAGCCGCATGTTCTTGTCGCATACCCATTATTTGCCGTTTACAATGAATCCAACAGCGTCTACCACCGCTCTTTGAAAGGCAACTTCCTGTCCAGGCACGGTGATGAACAAATGCACTGCACCTTCGTATTCTATACGCCGTGCTTTCTGGCCCATCCGTTCGACCAGCTCCTTGCCTTGGTCGCGCAGGATGTCCCGCTCGGCAGCGATGAGGAGGGTTCTTGGCAGCGTCTGCAAGGTAGAATCGCTGCACAGGCCCACGCTGATGGCCGTATCGTGGGCATCGGCACGGAGCGTGTAGGCGCGGTTGAAAGTTTCCATGATTTCAGTATCCAGCCCGAAGCCTCTGCCGTATTGTTGCCAAGATGTCGAACCATCGTCAAAGGCTTTCGTCACGGGATAGAACAGCAAGAGTGATTCCACCTTGCCGCGGCAAGCCGCCGATAAAGCCGTGGCGAGGGCCAGATTGCCGCCCGAGCTGTCGCCGCCGAGGGTGATGCGGCTTGGGTCTATCCGTAGTTCTTCGGCATGGTCCACCAGATAGTTGACCGCCTCTATACAGTCGTGCAACCCCGCGGGGTAGGGGTACTCGGGGGCCAGCCGATAGTCAAGTGCGACCACTCGCATCGTGCCCGAGGCAGCCATAGCGTTGCAGAAGCGTCCGCAACTGTTGATGCTGCCAAAGGTCCAGCCTCCGCCGTGCAGATAGAGCAGCACAGGCAGCAGTTTGTCTGCGGTTCCCTTCGGTTCGTAGAGGCACAAGTGGTCGGTGAGCATCCGCGTCTGCACGTTGGGCGCGACAGCGGGCGGCGCATTGCGCGATTGGCGCACTGCCAAGAGTTCGCTGCCATCGCCATCTATTGCCTTGAGAATGGCAACGGTCTGTCGGTGCTGCAGATCTGCCGGCATTTGTCGCAGGAAAGCGTCAGCCTGAGCGCGCATCGTGCTCGTCTCGCCGCTATCGTACTGTCCCGTTCGCGTTTGTGCGTAGGTTGTTATCATGGGAGTGGCAATGAGAATGAGCAAAAGTAGGGCCGAGCGTAGCGCTTGCTTATGGGATATGTTCATGGGAGGAATGTGTGTAGGTAGGTTCTATAAATTAGTTTCTTTCATTCAGTCACGTAGCCCGCTACGCTCCTTCATGTAAAACAAAAACATCTGGCACGATAGACAAAAATCCATCGCAAGCTAATTTATAGAACCTACCTGTAATGATGGAACGCAAAGTTATAGATAATTATTGGAAACTAAGAGACTCCACCTATTTTCTCAGCCGATTATCCTTGTTCCATAAAAATCATATACCTTTGCACTGCGGGAGTCTTGGAAGAATATGATGGAATCTGAATGGAATAACCTTTTTGGATTGCAATGCTAAGTCCTGCATTCTTCCGAAGCAAAACTTGAGCCTTCTAGAATACAAATACTGAAAAGGTTTTACCTATCTATGAAAGAAAGAAACACAACCCTTGACCTTGCCAAGGGTATTTTGATTATTCTCGTTGTACTGGGTCATGCTATCCAATATTCAGGCAACGGCAATTGGGAAGATTCCCAATTATTTTTTGATGATATAGTATTCAGGGCTATTTATTCTTTTCATATGCCTCTTTTCATGATGATTAGTGGCTATCTGTTTTATAGCAGTAATAAGAAAGATTTCAAGCCGTTGATGATTTCCAAACTACGGGCTATAGGAATTCCCTTGCTCGTGTTTACACTACTCATGAATGTCGTGTGGTATATACCCCTGTTAATCAATGGGAAGGTGCTCGAGATTTTCAGGCAATACCTAGACACTCTGGTCTTCAAAATGAATATGTGGTTCTTGCTCTCGTTGCTTCTCAATATGGTGGCAGTCGCAGTGATTACCAGAGTATTCAAACGGATAAGGGCACAATACATAGGAATGTGCATCCTGTTTATGATCAGTTTCTTTATACCTGATGGTCTTATTCTTGCTGTCCACAAATTCATGTTTCCCTTTTTCTGTATCGGCTACGTTCTTAACCAAAATCAGATTCCGCTTTTTACCTACTCACAGCGTACAATTTGTCTGGTCATTCTTACCGTGCTTTCATTGGGTGCTATATGGTGGTTTGATAAAGAAACTTCAATTTACACAACAGGCTTCTGCATTCTGAAAGATTTCAAAGGGCAGTTGCAGATTGATTTCAAACGAATGATTATAGCTCTGATTGTATCCTACACGTTCATGCAGTATGTCAGCAGGCTGTCGCGTTACAATACTTTTATTGCCCACCAAACAATCAGGCTGGGCGGGATGACACTATTCATCTATGGAATGAATATGGTGTTCAATCTTTATACTAGGTTCCTGGTGGACAGGCTATCGCTACATTATGAGCCTAGTTATTTGAGGGCCATCTTCGTCACCATCCTTTTCTTATTTGTCTGTCATTACCTTTATCAGATTTTGAACCAAAACAGAATTGCCCGTGCTGCCTTGTTAGGAAAATTCTATTGAAACTGATTGACAGACCTACCTATCACCATTATTGGTGACATTGTTTGGACAAAGTAAAAGTCATCGCCCCATCCATTTGAGGCGATGACTTTTCGTAATCTTGTAGAGAGGGGTAGTTGGTATAGGGCCGTTTCCAATACCAATGGTCAAGGAAAGGGCCACCTACGAGCCTGACGCGAGAACCTTGCGCATGATGCTGATTTCTTATTTCTCTTTCCCCACGGTTTCGATGCGGTAGCCTATTTTCTCGAAAGCCTTCTCAAAGTCTTGGTAGGTGCTTTTGCGTGGGTCGTAGATAATCGTGACGGTCTGTTGCGGCACGGAAGTTTCAATCTTTTTCACGCCCTTGACGAAGCGGATGTTGCTCTTGATTTTCTTCTCGCAGTTGGCGCAGTGCATTTGCGGGTTGGTGGTAACTTGCAGCGTGTCGGCTGTCTGCGTTTTCTGTGCTGCTGCAGTCATTGTGATGATGGGCAGTACCATCATTAGGAGATACTTTCTCATGGTTTTTGAGGTGTTATGATTTTTCCAATTTGAAGCGGATGCCGATATATCCCATTGCGCCATTGAGGGGACCCCACACTTGCGTGGCGTCAAAGGCCGTGGACCAGGGATTGGCGGCGCTGATAACGGGGTGGTCCATGGTGTAGTTGGTCAGGTTTTCGCCTCCAACGTAGAGGGAGAAGCGGCGAAATTCGCGCGTCACCTGTGCCTGCAACTGAAACCATGCCGGATAGTCCGACTGGTCGTACAACTTGCCGCCTCCGTTCACGCTGCCCGTGAGGTCAAAGTGCCAGAGTTCCAGGGGCGTCTTGTAGCCGAGCGTGAGTAGCCCCTTGAAGCGTGGGGTGAGCGGGCGAAGACGGAGTTGGCCATCGTACGTAGTCCTGGCGTCCATATAGCGAAAAGCCCCCGTGGCGGTGAATCCTTCAAAGAAGGGATAGGAGAGGTCAATCTGTGCAGCGTGGGTGCGGCTCTTGCCGTGTAGATTCTCAAAGGCGAAGGTGTTGGCGCCTCCAGCCCCGTCGGGATTGATGATGGTCTGTTGCAGGAAGTGGGTGTAGTAGTAATCCACCTTTATCTCCAATTCCTTCTCGGCAATGGGCAGGTGGAGGGCGGCCGAGAAGCCCGCGTTCCAAGCCTCCTCCTGCTTAAGCCGTTCGTTGGCTACGAAGGTCTTTCCGCTGGCCAGAAGCG
Organism: Bacteroidales bacterium; assembly: GCA_004555425.1. Lineage (GTDB taxonomy): Bacteria > Bacteroidota > Bacteroidia > Bacteroidales > Bacteroidaceae > Alloprevotella. The sequence goes on along the minus strand of SFID01000019.1, from coordinate 19,997 downwards.
AGATGTTCTCAGCCAAGACGTGGGGCGAGCGATAGCCTTTGCCCGCCGAAGCGCGCAGCGTGAGATGTTCCCAGGGCGTATATTTAATATGGAGTCGCGGTGTCCAGAATCCGCCACACACGGAGGAGTAATCCCAGCGGACGCCTGGCACGATGGTGAGTTTGTCGTCCAGTTTGAAAGTGTATTGCGCGTACAGCCCAGTGGTCGTCTCGTGGGGCGTGCCAAGGAGGTTGGCCTTATTTCCCAGCAAAGGATTGTACAAGACGAGCGTCTGGTCGTACGTATCGTGATTGAGCGAAGCGCCGATGCTGAGATTGTGCTGCGGCGTGAAGTCTGTCTCAAACATGAGTTGGGCATAGCCGTTCTGCTGCTTCACATCGTAGCGCGTCTGGCCAAAGGTGTTCGCAGCATCGTGTATTGTCCCATTCAGCATGAGGGCGAGCGAGGTGTGGTGCTCCGCATTGAGCGTCAGACCATTCTTCCATTGCGCCTCATAACGGTTCGCCTCCATCCCAATGCCGTAGTAGGGGATGGATTCGTGGTGCGTATGGTGCCGACTCATGCCGCTCGTGCGCTCATCGCGGAGCGCCTTGACATAAAGTTGGCTTATCCAGCGGGGCGAGACGTAGGCCATGCGCCACATCCCGTTGTATTGGCGCAACTTGGGCATGTTCATGAAACCGTCGTGGTCGCGGTCGTGGTCCGTCTGTCGGTTTTCGAAGTGCAACAGAACGCTCGTCGAAAGCCGATTGTTCAGATGGATGCTGCCGTCAACGTTGATCTCCTGTTTCAGTTCATTGTCCAGATAAGCGTTGGCGCGCAGGCCGTCCGTGCCTTGCGGCTTGAGGTACTCCACGTTGATTTGTCCCGTGATACTCTCGTAGCCGTTCTTCACGCTAGAGGCCCCCTTGCTCACCTGAATGCTCTGAATCCAAGGGCCAGGCACGTAGCCCAGCGAGTAGGGCAGGCTGGCACCTCGAAGGTTGGGCATATTCTCGGTGAGCATCTGCACGTACGTGCCGCTCAGCCCAAGGAGTTTGATTTGTCGGGCTCCCGTTGCTGCGTCACTATAGGAGACGTCCACCGAAGGATTGGTCGTGAACGTTTCGCCCAGATTGCAACACGCTGCGCGGATGAGTTCGCCCGTGCCAATGATTTCTGTATTTGCCACAAACCGTCGCGAGCGGTCGCTCTGGCGCGCCTTGACCGTGACGTTTCGGAGCGTGTGGTTATAGAATACGGTGTCTTCCGTGACAACAGCGCGGGCCGTGTCCGTCTGTCCACATACGTTGACCGCTGTGGCTATTGCTAAGAGAATGGTAGTGATAATCTTGTTCATACTAGTGTAGGGGCAAGTGGCTTTCACCTAAGTCAGATTTCTTCATCGCCCACTTGCCAGTGCAAAGGTAAGGCTTCTAGGCCCGTTTTCCTTATATTATTATGGTGAAGACTTATATCGTATCGAGCGACTGGCGCTGCGCCATCTTTGCCTCCTTTTCCAACGACAGAAATTCGCGCGGTGTCAGTCCCGTTTCGGCTTTGAATTGGCTGCTGAGATGCGCTGGGCTGCTGAAGCCAAGCAGGTAGGCAATCTCAGAGATAGACCGCTCGCCATAACTCAGCTCCTCCTTGACGCGCTCAATGCGGACGCGCTTCATGTATTGCTCAATGGAACAGCCCCTTACCTCCGTAAACAATTTGCTCAGCGTGCTATATTCGTAGGCCAACCGCTCTTGGAGCAAGGCCGAGAGTTTGGGCCGGCCACTTGTCATGTTGACCCATTCGAGCACGACGGCACAGATGCTCGTCGCCACTTGCTCCTTCGGATCTTTGAGAATTTCAAAACCATGGCGGCTGAGTTGTTCCTGCATCTGGCCCATCTGCTCGCCGTTGGGCGCCTGCTCTAGGACCACTTCTCCCATCGCCACCTTTGCCGTGGCAAGGCCGCAGTCAAACATCACTGTTTGAATGGTCATGATGCACCGCGGGCAAACCATATTTTTGATATAGAGATGATACATACCAGCATTTTATCCGCTACAAAATTACAGACATCTGCCAACTGCACCAAGGTTTGGCTGTGGATTTCGCATAAAACGATATATATGGATGTATCGCGGTTGTAACGAAATGCGCCAGCCCGATAGCCAATTTTATCTGGGCGATGGCCAGCGACCACCGAGCGATGGTCGCTGGCTATGTGCCGAAGAAAAACGGAAACAAGCCGTTGCGAAACGGGAAAGTCCGATGAAAAATCGGGAAAGCCCGATGAAAAAGTGCGGGCATTGCCAAAAGATATTCACAAAACAGACATTGCCAGCGTTCCACGCCTATGGAATGCTGGCAATGTACAATCGAGAAACGGCCACTGACCGCTGCGGTAGAAAAAACGGATTCAAGTTCCTCAATAGTTCAATGTGTGTAATTCGCTGGGTTTCTTTCCCTTATCGCGCAGTTCTGCAGTAATAGTGAAGAGTACGTCGCTGGAGGAATTGAGGGCTGTCTCCATCGAATCCTGCACCACGCCAATGACAAAACCTACGGCAACGGCCTGCATCGCCACATCATTGTCGATGCCAAACATGGAGCAGGCCATCGGAATCAGCAGTAGCGAACCGCCCGCCACACCGCTGGAGCCACAAGCCCCGAGTGTGCTCAGCGCACTCAGCGCAAAGGCTGCGGGCAAACTGACCTCAATGCCCAGCGTATGGCACACGGCCAAGGTCATAACCGTGATGGTCACTGCTGCCCCTTGCATATTGATAGTGGCACCCAGAGGAATGCTCACGGAGTAAAAGTCGGGGTCGAGGCCCAACCGCTGGCATATCGCCATGTTCACGGGAATGTTGGCGGCCGAACTGCGGGTGAAGAAGGCACTCACGGCACTGTGCTTCAGGCAGAGGCCTATCAGGGGGAAGGGGTTGGCGCGCAGAGATGTGCCAACTAGAATGGGATTGATGACGAGTGCTGAGAAGAGCATGCCGCCAACGAGCAGACAGAGCAATCGGCCGTAGGTGGTGAACACCTCCAGACCGCTCTCTGCAACAGATGAGAACACAATGCCCATGATGCCGAACGGCGCAAACTGGATGATCCATCGTATGACGGTGCTGATGACCTCGGCCAAGTCGCCCACAACGCTGATGGTTCGTTCGCTCGCCTTCATCTTGAGCCCCAGGCCCACGATGGTGGCCCAGAAGAGAATGCCAATGTAGTTGGCCTCCGTCAGGCAGCGCACAGGGTTGTCCGTCAGTTTGTGCATCATATTGCCTAGCACATCCGTTAGGCTACAGGGCGCGCTGATTGCGCTCGTGGTGCGCAGGGCTATTTCCACGGGGAAGAAAAAACTGACGATGACAGCCACGAGCGCCGCCAAGAGGGTGGTGGAGATATAGAAGGTGATGACCGTGCGAAATCGTTTGCCCAGTCCACTGCTCGCCTTGGATAGCGCGCTGGCTACGAGCACGGCCACGAGAATTGGAACCATGGCTTTTAGCGCACTGATAAAGAGCGTGCCTGGGATGGCGATAAAGGTAAGTTGCGGAACCACAAGCCCCAGTAGCATACCTATAATCAAACCTACAAATATCTTTAGTACCAATGAGGTACGAGTCCAAAAGGAAATGATGCTGCGCATACTGATTGATGATTAGATTCTGTCTGAGCGATGGGCAAATTTACAGATTATTGCCGAAAATTTATGTACGAAGGTACTTGATTTTGTCCCCCGTTGAAAAATGAATGTGAAAGCAATAGAAAATAATGGGCAAAATCTCCACAAAATGTGCAGCGAAAAAGCTCACGAGTATGTTGTGTATTAAAAATTATCTGTGTACCTTTGCGGCAACTGGAAAAACGCCTGAGATGTGATGGCGGAGGGAATAGCCTTTCTCGCTTGTCTTAACTCTCTCGCTTTTCCTCATAACAGCTTCAATATTAACCCTTAAATATTTTAGACCAATGGAAAAAAGTGCATTGCAAATTGCTCGCGCTGCCTATCAGCCCAAACTTCCCCAGGCCCTCAAGGGTGCTGTAGTCGCTAAGGAAGGTGCAGCAACTCAGAGTGTAGGAAATCAGGAGGAAATCAAAGCCCTCTTCCCCAACACCTATGGTATGCCCGTTGTGGAGTTTGTCGCTGGCGAAGCCAAGCAGACCGAAGCCATCAACGTAGGTATCATCCTCTCGGGTGGTCAGGCTCCTGGTGGTCACAACGTAATCAGCGGTCTCTACGATGGCGTGAAGACGCTCAACAAGGATAGCAAACTGTATGGCTTCCTGATGGGACCCGGCGGTCTCGTTGACCATAAGTATGTAGAGTTTACTGACGAATTTATTGACGAATATCGCAATACTGGTGGTTTTGATATCATCGGAAGTGGCCGTACGAAGCTCGAGAAGGTAGAGCAGTTTGAGAGCGGAATCGAAATCCTTCGCAAACTTGGCATCAAGGCTCTCGTGATTATCGGTGGCGACGACTCCAATACCAACGCTTGTGTGCTGGCTGAATACTATGCCGCCAAGAATTATGGCGTACAGGTAATCGGTTGCCCCAAGACCATCGATGGTGACCTGAAGAACGAGCAGATTGAGACTTCCTTTGGTTTCGACACTGCCTGCAAGACTTACAGCGAACTGATTGGTAACATCCAGCGCGATTGTAACTCCGCTCGCAAGTACTGGCACTTCATCAAACTCATGGGTCGCTCCGCCAGCCATATCGCCCTCGAGTGCGCCCTCGAGACCCAGCCCAACGTTTGCCTCATCTCCGAGGAAATCGAGCAGAAGGCTATGAGCCTGGACGAAGTGGTGTGCTACATCGCCAATATCGTGGCTCAGCGCGCTGCCGATGGCAACAACTTCGGTACGGTGCTTATCCCCGAAGGTCTGATTGAGTTCATCCCCGCTATCAAGAAACTGATTGCCGAACTCAACGAGGTGCTGACCGATCCCGCTACGGGCGAATCGCGTGAGTTTGCTAGCGCAGAAGAGCAGATTGCCTTCGTGACCAGCAATATCGCTGCCGACAACCTGGCCGTGCTCAATAGTCTCCCCGCCGACGTGAAGCGTCAGCTCTGCCTCGACCGCGATCCCCACGGAAACGTACAGGTAAGCCTTATCGAAACCGAGAAACTCCTCTCCGCTATGGTGGCTAAGAAGCTCGCTGAGATGAAGGAGGAAGGTAAGTATGTGGGCAAGTTCAGCGCACAGCACCACTTCTTCGGCTACGAAGGTCGTTGCGCTGCTCCCTCCAACTACGATGCTGACTACTGCTATAGCCTCGGCTTCAACGCCAGCCGTCTGATTGCCAGCGGTAAGACCGGCTACATGAGCGTTATCAAGAACACCACAGCTCCCGCAGCCGAGTGGATTGCAGGCGGTGTGCCCATCACGATGATGATGAACATCGAGCGTCGTAACGGTCAGAACAAGCCCGTTATCCGCAAGGCCCTCGTAGAGCTCGAAGGTGCTCCCTTCAAGTTCTTCGCTAGCAAGCGCGAAGAGTGGGCTCGCGAAACGGCTTACGTATATCCCGGTCCTATCCAGTACTTCGGCCCGACCGAGGTTTGCGACCAGTGTACGAAGACCCTTGCCCTTGAACAAGGCAAATAATCTATAGATAGAGGCTCGGTGCTGCCACACTGAATTTAGTGTGGTATGCGCCGAGCCATTCTTTTTTTGATGACGCTTGACTAGGTCTGGAGAATGGAGTAGAGAGAGAATCTCTGTTTTGTTGCAATTAGAAGTTGACACGATTAACTAGACAAACCATATTTTTTTACCATTGGCAGTACATAGACGATATACAGGAAGTTCCAGACAACCCAGTTTTTGGGGCGGGTCGAGGAGAGGGAAAATCCAGAAACGAAGGATTCTTGGCATTATCCTTTTGCTCGGTATCTATGTATATATATTCTATAGCCTGTTCGTGAGCCCCTTCTCCATCCGCTGGCGAGGCATCTTCCGCGATACGGCATACCCGGAAGGCTATTCCATTCGTGGTCTTGACGTGAGCCATCATCAAGGCAAAATAAATTGGAAGAAAGTAGGCAAGGCCGAGATTGGAAGTGAACCTGTTTCGTTCGTGTTCTTGAAGGCCACAGAGGGTGTGGCCATGGTGGACCGCTGTTACAAGGAGAACTATCAAGGAGCAGCCGATAACGGTTTGCTGCGCGGTGCTTACCATTATTTTCTGCCCAACCTCTCGGCGTATCGTCAGGCCCATCACTTTATAAAAACCGCCAATCTCAGTTCGGGAGATTTGAGCCCCGTGTTGGACGTGGAGGAATCAAGAGGATTGACACCCGCCGCCCTACAAGATTCCGTGCGTGTGTGGTTGGACATTGTGGAAAAACACTACCATGTCCGTCCTATTATTTATACAGGTGTGAAATTCAAACAGTCGTACTTGAGTGAGATTTCCGATTATCCTTTCTGGTTGGCGCATTATTATGTGAAGAAATTGCAATATACGGGTCGCTGGGATTTCTGGCAGCATTCCGATCGCGGACAAATAGATGGCATCCGGGGTGATGTAGATGTCAATGTTTACAACGGCTCAATGTACAATCTTCGTCAGCTGACCATCCCCTGATAAATGGAAGGTGAAAGAAGGGGTGACTGTCTTTCTCCGAGCGAAAAGTGACCCTTCAAGATGTCATGCCCCATATATCTGTGTTGACAACTAGCGGATTGCACATTCCTCATGCTCATCTGAGTGCACGGCTTAGGCAGGTGGAAACGAAAAATATGCAAAAAAAGCAATCTCGCGCTTGGCTATTTCGTAAAACATTCGTACTTTTGCATCCGAAATCAAGAAAAGGTGCGTTAGTTCAGTTGGTTAGAATACATGCCTGTCACGCATGGGGTCACGGGTTCGAGTCCCGTACGCACCGCCAACTCAATCAGATTTCAAAGTCGTAAAACAGGCAGACGTGAATGCACGCCGCGCTTCCGCCTTCGACAAGTGGACAAAACATAAGGAGCATTGCTCAAAAGAATGGTGCGTTAGTTCAGTTGGTTAGAATACATGCCTGTCACGCATGGGGTCACGGGTTCGAGTCCCGTACGCACCGCCACGATAAAGAGTAAATGCCAAGGTGCGTTAGTTCAGTTGGTTAGAATACATGCCTGTCACGCATGGGGTCACGGGTTCGAGTCCCGTACGCACCGCAAAAGAATCCTCTCAAGAATGTACTTCATCAAGACATCTTGAGAGGATTTTTTTGTGATACTTTCCGCCTTGCACGGGCGTCTGGCTTGGTATGTGTGTTTTGCTAAAATGGATTTGTGGGCTAGGCTGTGCGAGTGCGAGAATCGCAACTTCGCCTGCCGACCGTTTTTGGGGGCTCGGAGTCACTGTTAGCTTATCGCGTAGAGAAATCAATGTAAGGGGCTAAGCGCTGAAAGTCCTTTTCTTGAAAATTGCTATCAAGAGAGAGTTGTTGGAAATTGCGGAGGGGACCATATTTGTCGCGGTAGCGGACGATGCTTTTCGTTTGTTCGTAGTTGAGGTAGGGATGGCGGATGATTTGTTTGAACGAGGCAGTGTTGATTTTGATTTTGACGAGGGTGGGGGAAGATTCCACCTTTATCCATTTCTCTAGGTCGGCTGGCAGTCCCTCTATCTCGCGCAACTGATTCGTGCTGACGAAACCGCCCATCCGTTCGCGGTATTCGCAGATGCGCTTGGCGTAGTACGAACCGATGCCTGGGATTTTCTTGAGAGCCGTGGTGTCGGCGGCATTGATGTCAATGACTGTGCCTGGAGCGTATTTCTCTTGCTTGGGGAAGTGGCGTAAGGTGCTGTCGGGCTGCTTGATGTCAGGGGAAGAATTGGGGAAATGCTGGGGTGTGCTTTCCGTTTCAAATCGCAGGTAGGGCAGTATTTGCTGGTACTGTTCGTCGGTCAGTCCATAAAGTTGGCGGAAGTGTGCTGCATTGCGCCAGCGTCCGCCCTTTGCCACATATTTTCGGACATTGTCAATCTGCCATGGCTTCAGACCTGCCCGCAGCATGGTCAGCGAATCGGCAGTGTTGGGGTCGAAGGGTGTAGGGGCGAAATTGCCCGATCCACCCTTGCCCGAAGGTTCGTCTGCCTCCAAAGACCGAACGATGGCGCTATCTACGGGCAGTGCGTCCTGCTCGTCGGTCGAACACCCAACGATTCTCCAGGCGGCAATGGCCGTAATGATAATCAGCAGTGTGAGGATGCCTCGACGCTCCTCGGGATTCATGCGTAACGGTTTCATGTATTGAAGGCTTGAATATAGGGGATAGGTGGTTGAGGCTGCTGAAGCGTTTGACGGACCGAGCAGGCGGTTTTTTTTGCAAGATTTCTGGCAAGGCCCCACACACAGCAATGAAAAAGACGAAAACCAGAGAGGTTTGCAGTATGCTATGCTTTCTGGTTTTCGTCTATGTGTTCGTGGAATGAGCAGTGTTGCTCGTTGTGCAGTTTGCGTGCCTGCCGCCTATACCTATATTATATTAGAGCAGGGCTTCGATTTTCTCAGTGAAGGTGGATTTGGGCGCTGCGCCAACGTGCTTGTCAACTACCTCGCCATTCTTGATAAAAAGAATGGTGGGCACGTTGCGGATGCCAAATTTTGCAGTGAGTTCGTCGCACTCATCTACATCGCATTTGCAGACAATGGCTTTGCCTTCGTATTGGTCTGCCAGTTCATCGATGATGGGCGCAATCTTCTTGCAGGGTCCGCACCAAGTAGCGGAGAAGTCAATCACGAGGGGAAGACCTTGGGCCTGTATTTCAGCAAAATTGCTGTCGGTCAAAATAGTTGCCATGGGGGAAGATTTTAGAATTTAGAATTTATAATTTAGGATTTGGGATTGGGAGCGCCTTCTTTCTATAGGATAGACTATTGTGCTCGCTGCTGCAGGTTGTGTTGAATTTCTGAAACTGGGAAGTCGCAGACTTTCGTTGGCACTAGGTTGCGAAGCAGTCGTTCGTTGGCACTAGGTTGCGAAGCAGTCGTTCAAAAGAAATGTTGGCCGTGCCACCACCAAGGAGTGGACCAGGAGGGAGTCGAACCCTCGTCCAAACGGGGAAACAATATGCTTTCTACACGCTTAGCTTCGTATTCTTTGTCGGGCAGGCAGAAGGCCGAAGCCGCCACATACCAGCCGTATCTCCAAGAAATCTCGCCCTTCGACCTGGAGCTGCCGCAGGGCATGTCCCGATATAACTGCACTGCCAGTTCAAGCCGCCTCGGAACGCAGGGCGCTTGGGCAATGTCTCGTCCCCGCACATCTTCGGCGGGGATTAAGCTGACCTACTAACCTTCAGTCTTAAGCAGCGAGAGCGTAGTTGTTTTCGCCAATTAAATTTTTGAAAGCCGAGATTAAAGTGCCCACTTTCAGGCGCACTGCGTGCTTACATACCACCTCGGCCCGCTGTCAAATCCAGTCTGGCCCGATTCTTCAAGAGAAGCGTGGGAGGTATAGAAGTTGATTCGGTATAGACAGGGAAGGCAAAATCCCAGCTGCCATTAAAATCAAGGGCAAAGGTACGATTAACTTTTTAGATATACAAGTGGCGTTAGAAAATATTCTTTTTCCCCTTGGCGGCCTTTTTTGTTTGCGAAAGCCCTGATTGGTTACCCCAAAATGGTAAAAATGCAGGGTTGGAAAATAAATATCTTTTAACTTTTGGAGACTCTATATCGTCAATTCGTGCACCAACTTCGCCAATAGAAAATCCGCTTTCTGAGAGAAATTTTTCGCTTCGGCCTATAAAATTTTCTAAATGCTTTGTAGAACATCCCGATTTTTGGCCATTTTCGTATGAAAAAAGAGGAGAAAACCCTTTGTTTACGGGCTTTCTCCTCTTCGCTAGTACAAAGATACTATATTTTCCGCCGAAATGCAACTCCATTTAACATTTCGCAACACTCTGCGAAATGTTTAAAGACGAGTTTTGCACACCCGAGGGTTCGCCTGGTGTTATATTACGAGGGGATGCTGCATGGCAGTTTTTTGGTATGCGTTTGGACGACAGATTATGGCATATTCTATAGGCGGGTGCTATAAGGCGGGTTCTATAAGGATGCCTTCACGTCTCTCGCACCATATCTTTTTGTTTCAGTCATTCAGTCGCAAAACCCGCTACGCTCCTTCATAGGAAAACCTGCAGCACGATAGCCGAGAATCCATCGCAAGCTAATTTATAGCACCTACCTGAAATCGCGTAGCCCGCTTCGCTTCTTCATGAAAAAGGAAACCCTAAGGTGCGATAGCCGCGAATCCATCGCAAGCTGATTTATAGCACCCGCCAATAATGATTGTGGGTTGGGGTGGGGCGGTTGTGCAAAAAACACGACCTATCGTTTGGTCAAGTGGCGGTCTTTCCTTACCTTCGCAGGTTAGAATCTGAGTAACTACCTTCTGTTGTTTAATCTATGGCGCAACCTGCTTTCCCCATTGACAACTTTGATATTATTACAATCTTGGGACCAACGGCCTCGGGCAAAACCCGTTTGGCTGCTCGTTTGGCTGCTCTCTGGGATGCGGAAATCATCAGTGCTGATAGCCGTCAGGTGTATCGCCAGATGGATTTGGGGACGGGCAAGGATTTGGAAGACTATGTGGTGGATGGAGTGCGCGTGCCTTGCCATCTTGTTGATATTGCTGAGCCAGGAACAAAGTACAACCTCTATCAGTATCAGCAGGATTTCCTGAATGCTTACACGGATATTAAGGCGCGGGGACGCCGCGTGATATGCTGTGGCGGTTCGGGACTGTACGTGGAGAGTATATTGCGCGGCTACCATCTGAGTCCTGTGGAGCAGAATCCTGAGTTGCGGGCCCGTTTGGCTGGCAAGACGCTGGCGGAGCTGACGGAAATATTGCGCGCTTATCGGCCCCTGCACAATACCACCGATACGGATACCTGCGCCCGCGCCATTCGCGCCATAGAAATTGAGGCTTGGAACGCCGAGCACCCTACGCCCGAGCGGCCTTTTCCCGAGTTGAAGAGTTTGACGCTGGGTGTGGAGGTGGACCGCGAGACACGCCGCAGCCGCATCTCGCGCCGCCTGCGCACGCGGCTCGAGGAAGGTATGCTCGACGAGGTGCGCGGACTGCTGGCTCAGGGCATCGCGGCCGAGGACCTTATCTACTATGGCCTGGAGTACAAATACCTGACCCTCTGCGCCACGGGCCAGTTGTCCTACGAGGAAATGTTCCGCCAGTTGGAGATTGCAATCCATCAGTTTGCCAAGCGCCAGATGACGTGGTTTCGAGGTATGGAGCGGCGCGGTGTGCCGATTCATTGGGTGCAGCCCGCTACTGCCGACCAACCGATAGGCGACTGGGTGGAGTGTCAGATTCTCCCATTATTTACTGCAAGAAATAATTCCTAAAGATGTCCTGGAGTATAATATATTGTCCCAACGAAGGCGGCCATCGTCGCTGGAAAAAGATACGCCGCTATCTTGAAGAGCGCGGTGTGGACTACGACTACGTGCAGAGTGACGGACCTGGCGCAGTGGAGCGTCTGGCTTCGATGATGGCGCGCCATGGTGTCAGGAATATCATTGTGGTGGGCGGCGATGCGGCCCTGAGCCACGCTCTCTGTGGGATTGTGCGCAGTGGTGTGCCGCGCGAGGAGTGGCCAAGGCTGGGAGTTATCCCTGGCGGCTATGGCAATGACTTTGCCCGCTATTGGGGTATGGAGATAGGCCGTTACAAGGAAACCATTGACCATCTGATAGAGGAGCGCGTGCGCCGTATAGATATAGGCGTGCTCCGCATACTGCCCAATACGGCTGTTCCCACCAAGCGCGCGGCTTATCGCGAACTGGCAATGCGCATCGGAATGGTGCGCGAACGTGTTGAACCATTACAAGAGGAATATTTCCTTAATTGCTTGAATATAGGCACGGTAGCATCTATCGTGGATTTTCACAGAAGCGTGGCCAAGGTGGCTAGCAAAATGTGGGGACTGCACCCGCTGGCCTACCTGTTTGGCACGATTGCGATGCTGTTTCGCAGGAAGCGTTTCCACTATAAGTTCACCACGGGCGGCGAGCACGTTGACCGCTATGGCATGACCCTCTGTATTGGTTCGGCCCATGGCTACGGGCAAACGCCCAGTGCTGTCCCCTACAACGGGCAACTTGACCTGAGCCTCGTTTCGCATCCCCGCCTGACGCATCTTTTTCACGGGCTGTGGTTGCTCTATACAGGGCGGTTTCTTGGTCACCGCGGCGTGAGCGTCTGGCGCAGTCGGCACATTCGTTTCGATGAAGGCATGCGCCATGCACCGATGAGTCTTGACGGCCGCGTGATAACAACGCCCGAAGGTCCGTTTGAGGTGACCATCCTGCCTGAAGCTATCGATTTCTTGTACTAGCAGGGCAGTTCAAACGAAGAACCAGCCCTTCCAGAATCGTAGGTTCTATAAATTAGCTTCCGATGTATTCGCGGCTATCGTGCCGTAGCGTTTTGTTTTCTATGGAGGAGCGTAGCGGGCTACGTGACTGAAAGAAAAGCAAAAAGAGATGGCCAAGATACGTGAACATATCCAAGAATGAAGGACGTGTAGACCAATCAATAACAATCTGTATAGCAATAAAATATACGAAGTGAATCTATCACAACTACATAAAGGACAGACCGCTTACATAGCGACTGTGCAGGGCAGTCCCTCCTTCCGTCTCAGGTTGGAGGAGATGGGCTTCGTGCCTGGCCAGGAGGTGACCTGTAGTTACAGTTCGCCCCTCGGCACTCCTATTGTTTATGCTATGTTGGGGCAGAAGGTGGCCTTGCGCCGCAGCGAAGCGCAACAGATAAGTGTGGCTCCAACCATGAGCGAGGCACTGGCTGCCAGCGAAGGCAGCGCCGCAGACGAAGCACCCGCATGGCATTATGCCGGTGGCGGCACCAGTGGACAACGGCCGATGAGTTGCGATGCCACCCACTGCCATGGATGCAGTGCTTGCGGAAACGGCAATCAAGAGGCCGATGATGAGGCCGTGGAGGGCGAACTGACACTCGCCTTAATAGGCAATCCTAATTGCGGCAAGACGGCCTTCTTCAACGTGGCCAGCGACAGCCATGAGCGCACGGGCAACTACGCCGGCATCACCGTGGGCAGCGTGGTGCGACGCGTTAATTTTGAAGGCCATCCCTTGCGCATTATCGACCTGCCCGGCACCTATTCTCTGCGCGCCTTCAGTCCCGAAGAAGCCTTCGTGGCCAACGAACTCAGCAAGGGAAATATCGATGTCATTATCAACGTGCTCGATGTCACGAATCTTGAGCGCAACCTCCTGCTCACTCTTCAACTGCAGGCCAAGGGCATCCCTATGGTGGGCGCCCTGAATATGTACGACGAGTTCCAGCAGAGCGGCAGCCAGTTGGATGTGGAAGCGCTCGCCGAACGGCTGGGTATGCCCGTTGTTCCGACCGTGGCCAGTAAGGGAAAGGGTGTGCAGCAAACCTTGCGTGAAGCCATTTGCCAGGCTCACCAGAAGAAACAGTCAACGGCAAAAGAAGCAGTTGTGCAACCCTTTGCTTCTCAAATAGGTATGCTTGCTTCGTCAAAGGGAAAGTCCAAGGGCGTGGCGGCACGTCCGAAGATAGAGACATCGTTGGGAAAGCGCCAGCAGAACGACCCGCATGCCGCAGTGCATGCCCTCTTGGATGGTATCTACGAGATACGCGAGGGTAGGGCACATCGGTGGACGGCTTGGGCAGACCGCTGGGTGGTTAGTTCGCCGCTGGGCTACATGCTTTTCTTCCTGTTGATGGGATTCATTTTCTATGCCACCTTCTCCTTGGGTGCGTATCCGATGGACTGGATGGATAGTGGTGTACACGCTTTGGCCGATTGGTTGAATGACCTACTGCCTCATGGAATGGTGCGCGACCTTTTGGTAGATGGTATTATCGGTGGCGTGGGTAGCGTCATCGTGTTCCTACCTAATATATTAATATTGTATTTCTTCATTTCCATCCTCGAAGATTCCGGCTATTTGTCGCGCGCCGCCCTTTTGGCCGACCCGTTGTTCCGTCGCATCGGACTACATGGGAAATCCTTCGTGCCCATGCTGATGGGCTTCGGTTGCAGCGTGCCCGCCGTGATGGCCACGCGCACCATTGAAAACCGCAAGAGCCGCTTGATGACCATGATGGTGCTCCCCTTCATGTCGTGTTCGGCGCGCCTGCCCGTCTATACCATTCTGAGTGCCGCCTTCTTTCCCGACCATGCCGCGCTGGTGATGCTTGGCCTTTATGCAGGCGGTATTTTGGTGGCCGCTTTGGCCGCCACGGGGCTGCAGCGCCTCTTCCATCGCGGAGAGCAGAGCCACTTTGTCATGGAAATGCCGCCCTATCGAATGCCCGTGGCGAGTGCCATCCTGCGCCATACTTGGGAGAAAGGTCGCGAATACCTCAACAAGATGGGCGGTATCATCCTCGTGGCTAGTATCGTTATCTGGGCCTTGGGGTATTTCCCCCATAGCGATGACCCGAACATTACGCCCGCCCAGCAGCAGGAACAGTCCTGGCTAGGACAGGTGGGCCACGCCATCAGCCCCATCATCGAGCCTTTGGGCTACGATTGGCATATGGGTGTGGGCCTTGTGGCGGGAACGGGTGCCAAGGAGTTGATGGTAACCTCGCTCGGCGTGCTCTATAATTGCCCCACAGATGCCGAAGCCGAAGAGGCAGAAGCAGGTGGTGATGAAGAAGTGGCCGCTGCTGCCACCACCCAGCGTCTGGGCGATGCCTTGCGCCAAAGCGGCATTACTGCGGCAGGCGCGCTGAGTTATCTGGTTTTCGCCCTGTTGTATTTCCCCTGCTTGGCCACGATTGCAGCTATCCGCGCCGAGAGTGGCCATTGGCGATATGCCGTGTTCACGAGCGTTTATACCACCTGCGTGGCCTATGTCGCAGCCTTCTTGGTGTATCGAATAGCAATGCTCTGCGGATTGTAGGTTGCGGCCGTTTGCTACTTATCTCTTAGAACCTACCTAATTTGACTATGTCTATGCGTATGCCCTCCTTCTTCCGCTTCTTCCTGTGTAGCCGTTGGAGTTTCCTTTTCGGTATTCTCACAATGCTGCTGCTTGTGGGCATTGCTTTTGGCGTATATCGTTGTCAGGACGATGCGCCGCCTTTTGAGATTGCCGACCAACTGGGTGGGAATATCTTCCCCTCCGCCATACTCAGTACGGCTACGACCGACACCCTCCTGGTTCCGCCCACAGCGACCCATTACGTGGGCAACCCCAAGTCGCCCTTCGCCATTGTGGTGCACAATCAGCGCGCAGATTCGCGCGTCAGGGTGGAACTGTCGGCTACACCCTTTTTCCAGCAAAGCGTCTCCGAGTTCGTTCTGCCCAAGGCCAATACCGATTATACGATTTACCCCGAGGTGTTGTGGGACTACGAAAAACTGCGACAGAACGGGCAGGCCCAGCCTATCAACGTAGTGGCTGCGGTCACGCTTGGGCGGCAGCAACTCGGTACACACCATCGCACAATGTCTATGCGCGCAGTGGGCGAGTGCTTGTTGGGCTACTATCGCACGTGGCCCGGCGGCAATCGCGGCTATCGCAATACGGGCATTCTCTTTGCCGCGTATGTCAATGAAGACAATCCCCAGATAGACGAGATTTTGCGCGAGGCACTCAACACCCGCATTGTTCGGCGCTTTCAGGGCTACCAGACAGGCACGGCAGCCTCTGTAGATAAACAGGTTTATGCCCTTTGGCACGTCCTGCAGCAGCGCAAGTTTCGTTACAGCAGTATCAGCAACACCAGCCTTTCGAGCAATGTGATATTCTCGCAGCGCGTCCGCCCCTTCAATGACGCTTTGCGCTCTTCGCAAATCAACTGCGTGGACGGCAGTGTGCTCTTTGCCTCCTTGCTCCGAGCCATCAACATTACGCCCATCTTGGTGCGCACACCTGGCCACATGTTTGTGGGCTACTATTCCGATAACAAGCGCAAGGACCTGACTTTTATCGAAACCACCATGATTGGCGATGTGGACCTGGACGACTATTTCCCCGATGAGAAACTGGACTCCACGATGGTCGGTATGAGCCAAAAGCAAGCCTCGCGCATGACCTTCGACAAGGCCAAACAATATGCAGCCAACAATTACGAGAAGCACAAGGAGAAACTCCAGAAAGGGACACCTGGCTATATGTTCCTCGAAATCTCCAAACGGGTGCGCTCGCGCATCCAGCCCCTTGGCCTTTGAGGTATTTGCCCGCGCGTTTTCCCTTGCTCTTCCCTTGCTTCCACGGGCAATACGCAGTTTTCCTAGCGCGGAATGCCTTTCTTCTGTGAAAAATCATTACTTTTGCAGGTCAAAAATTCAGAATCAATCGTCTAATAACAACCGAAATCCCTATATGAATATTTCTTACAACTGGCTGAAAGAGTACGTTGACTTCAACCTTCAGCCGCAGGAAGTGGCCGAGGCCTTGACCTCCATCGGACTGGAAGTAGGCGGCGTGGAGGAGGTCGAGTCCGTGCGCGGCGGTCTCAAGGGACTTGTCGTGGGCCATGTCCTCACTTGCGAGGCCCATCCCAATAGCGACCACATGCACATCTGCACCGTTGACCTCGGCACGGGCGAGCCCGCTCAGATTGTTTGCGGTGCGCCCAATGTGGCCGCTGGCCAGAAAGTAATCGTGGCAACCCTGGGCACCGTGCTCTATGGTCCCGAGGGCGAGAGTTTCACCATCAAGCGCAGCAAACTGCGAGGTGTGGAAAGCCTCGGCATGATTTGTGCCGAAGACGAAATCGGTATTGGTCAGAGCCACGATGGCATTATGATACTTCCCGAAGAAACGCCCGTAGGTATGCCTGCCGCGGAATACTTCCAACTCGAGAGCGACTATCTCATCGAGGTAGATATCACGCCCAACCGCGCCGATGCCTGTTCGCACTATGGCGTGGCCCGCGACCTCTATGCCTATCTTGTGCAAAACGGTCAGCCGACAGCCCTTCACCGTCCCAGCGTGGAGGGCTTCTGTGTGGACAATCACGACCTTGACATTGCCGTTGAGGTGGAGAATGCCGAAGCCTGCCCGCGCTATTGTGCTGTGAGCATTAAAGGTTGCGAGGTGAAGGAGTCGCCCGAATGGTTGCAGAAGAAACTCAACACCATTGGCCTCCGCCCCATCAATAATATCGTCGATATTACCAATTATATAATGATGGCGTACGGCCAGCCCCTCCACTGCTTCGACGCAGATATGATCAAGGGCCAGCGTATCGTTGTCAAGACCCTGCCCGAGGGCACGCCCTTCGTCACCCTTGATGGCGAGGAGCACAAACTCAGCGAGCGCGACCTCGCCATCTGCAATGCCGAAGAACCCATGTGCATCGCTGGCGTATTTGGCGGCAAGGGCTCGGGCACTTACGAAGGCACGACCAACGTAGTGCTGGAAAGCGCCTACTTCCATCCCACGTGGATTCGCAAGAGTGCGCGCCGCCACGGTCTCAGCACCGATGCTTCCTTCCGCTTTGAGCGTGGCATTGACCCCGATGGACAAATCTATGCCCTCAAGCAGGCTGCTATGCTCGTCAAGGAACTGGCGGGCGGCACCATCTCGATGGAGATAAAGGACGTGGAGGCCGAAGGTTTGGCAAAGGCATTCCCCGTGAACATTCGTTATGCCCAGGTCAACGACCTTATTGGCAAGGAAATCCCGGCCGCTACTGTGAAGTCCATCGTTAGCAGTCTGGAGATGCAGATTGTCAAGGAAGATGCCGAGGGCCTTTCTCTCCTTGTCCCCGCTTATCGTGTTGATGTGCAGCGTCCCTGCGATGTCATCGAGGATATCCTGCGTATCTACGGATATAATAATGTAGAGATACCCACGTCGGTCAAGTCCAGCCTCAATATCAAGGGCGATGTTGACCGCAGCAATAAACTGGCCAACCTCATCAGCGAGCAGTTGGTTGGTGCAGGTTTCAACGAGATACTCAACAATTCCCTCACGAAGGAGGCCTACTACGAAGGGTTGGAATGCTGTCCGCCCTCCTCGCTGGTTCACCTGATGAACCCGCTGAGCAACGACCTCGGCGTACTCCGCGGCACGTTGCTCTTTGGTGGCCTTGAGGTTATAGCCCACAATGCCAACCGCAAGATGGCCAACCTCCGTCTCTTCGAGGTGGGCAACTGCTACCACATGGATGCCTCAAAGGAGAGCACGCCCGAGCGCCCCTTGGCTCCATATAGCGAAGACAGCCACCTCGGACTTTGGGTATGTGGCAACCGCGTTGAAGGTTCGTGGGCGCATCCCGCAGAAGAAACCAGCGTCTATGAACTCAAGGCTTACGTGATGAACATCCTTCAGCGCATCGGTTTGCCCCTCGGCGGCCTCGTCATCGGCAACGGTAGCAGCGACCTCTTCGGCAAGAGCCTCCAGATTGCCGACCGCAATGGCAAGGTGTTCGTTGAACTCGGTCTTGTGCGCCGCGCCCTCACCGCCCGCCTCGGCATTGAGATGCCCGTCTATTTTGCCGACCTCAACTGGACTGCGCTTATGAAGAAAGTGCGCAACGCCAGCGTCTCCTTCCGCGAAATCAGCAAGTTCCCCGCTGTCAGCCGCGACCTCGCCCTCCTCGTGGACAAGAGCGTAGAGTTTGCCGCCATTGAGCGCGTGGCCTATGCTTGCGAGAAGAAGCTCCTCCGCTCTGTCGTTCTCTTCGACGTCTATGAGGGCAAGAACCTTGAGGCTGGCAAGAAGAGTTACGCAGTCAACTTCATCCTGCAGGACGAAACCAAGACCATGAGCGACAAGCAGACCGACGCCATCATGCAAAAGATTATCACCCAACTCGAGAAGCAAATCGGTGCCAAACTCCGATAGAGTAGGGGTTGACTCCCTTGAATAAGGAATATACAATCTAAATAACAACACAATACTTTCACAATGGGAAGAGCATTTGAATATCGCAAAGCAGCGAAACTGAAACGTTGGGGTCACATGGCCCGCACCTTTACCAAAATCGGTAAGCAGATTGCCGTTGCCGTCAAGGCTGGCGGTCCCGAGCCCGAAAACAATCCCGCCCTCCGTGCTATCATTGCTACGGCCAAGCGCGAGAACATGCCGAAGGACAACATCGACCGCGCCATCAAGAACGCAATGGGCAAGGATCAGAGCGACTACAAGACAATGACCTACGAAGGCTA
Organism: Bacteroidales bacterium; assembly: GCA_004555425.1. Taxonomy (GTDB): domain Bacteria; phylum Bacteroidota; class Bacteroidia; order Bacteroidales; family Bacteroidaceae; genus Alloprevotella. The sequence continues at coordinate 817 of SFID01000019.1, read as the reverse complement.
CGGCCCTCACGGTGTGGCCATCTTCGTGGATACGCTGACCGACAACCCCACCCGTACCGTCGGCGATGTTCGTTCGGTTTTCAATAAGTTCAACGGCAACCTCGGCACCATGGGCTCCTTGGCCTATCTCTTCGACCACAAGGCCGTGTTCTCCTTCAAGCAGAAAGACGGCATTGATATGGACGAACTCATCCTCGACCTCATTGACTACGGCGTGGAAGACGAGTACGACATCGACGAGGAAGAAGGCAGCGTCACCATCTACGGCGACCCCAAGGCTTTCAGCATGATTCAGAAGCACCTCGAGGAGAACGGCTTCGAAGTAGTGGGCGCTGAGTTCACCTACATCCCCAACGATCTCAAGAAAGTAAGTCCCGAGGAGCGCGAGACCATCGACAAGATGGTGGAACGCCTAGAAGACTTCGACGATGTGCAGACCGTCTATACCAATATGGCTGGCGAAGACGAATAAACCATAAAACGGGAAAAGGGGCTGTGTCATCTTTGGCACAGCCCCTTTTTCAATTAGGAATTAGGAATTAGGAATTAGGAATTAGGAATTAGGAATTAGGAATTTCCCTTCCTATATAAATAGACTATCGAGCCAGCAGCCGCAGGCTGCGTTGAAACAGGGAAGCCCGAAGGGATTCCCTGAAACCAGGAAGCCGCAGGCTTCCGTTGAAACTAGGGAGCGCAGCGACCGGCAAGTCACCGATAATCCGAAGGCTCAAGCACAATCACCATCACGGTGTCGCCAGTGCGTGTGGAGCGATAATGGTAAGCGAAGCGGATGCCTTCCTCCTTGCACGTCTGCCAT
>SFID01000018.1 GCA_004555425.1 Bacteroidales bacterium | reverse complement strand
ATCTCCTAGAGGCAGAACCTATCATTGGCTTGCGATAGCCGTAAAACCATCCAAGCATCGTAACTACTCAGGTGGATTTTTAATTGCAAATTGCGCTGGTAAGAAATGTACCGCACGTTGCTCGCAACGTGTGGCTTAGCGGTTTTCAGATGTTTGTACTCTTTGAAGTAGTTATCAATGAGCCAACATTTCCGCTGAGCCACACGTTGCTAGCAACGTGCGGTACATTGCTTTTCCGCTGATTTCTGACTCCTTATTTCTAACTCCTAATTCCCAACTCCTAACGTAACTACTCAGGTCGTCTGGTGCCCGAAGCAACGACCTGAGTAGTTGCGAGTAGTTACAAAATATGTTAAAGCCGCGGCGCATTCCCCTTTAAACGGGGAATGATTTGTATTTTTGTGCGAATTTACCTTTGGTGTGCCCTTTCGCCTAGTGGGAGGAGGGGTATTTCCCTTATCATTAACCCGTTTGTCAAACCCATAGAAACATCCTATAAATTCCCTGATGGCAAGCAAAAAACGCAAGAGTGGTGGCCGCTTTGGCACCCTCACTTCGTGTATTAGCATGACCCTGGTCCTCTTGTTGCTGGGCAGCATGGTGTTCTTCACCACCACGACGCGCAATTTCAGCAATCAGATGCGCGCAGAGATGCCCGTGGCTGTGCTCCTCAAGGACAGTTGTTCCGCTGAGGCCCTGTCGGCGTTGCAAGAGCAGTTGCGCAGCAAACCCTACGTGCGCTCCGTCACCTATATCTCCAAAGAGCAAGGTGCCAAGGAGACTTACGAGAGTTTGCAACTAGAACCTGGCGATTTTATTACCGACAATCCCATCCTGGCCGAGTTGGAACTAAGCCTGCACGGCGAATACACCAACAAGGCAAGCATCCAGCGCATTGCCCCCGAAATCAAGAAGAATCCTATCGTGGCCGATGTCATCTATCCCATTGAGGAAATCGACCAACTCAACCACACTATCTCCATCGTAGGCACTGTGCTGCTTGTGGCTGTGGTGCTGCTCACTTTCGTGAGTTTCGCCCTCATCAGCAACACTATCCGCATGAATATCTATGCCCACCGCCACATCATCCAGACGATGAAACTCGTCGGTGCCCGTTGGGGTTTTATCCGTCGGCCCTTCCTGTGGCAGGCATTCCGCATCGGTATGTGCAGCGCGCTGATAGCAGGCGGGCTAATAGGGGCTGGCATCTGGCAGGTGGTGCAACAGGATTTCTACATCAGTAGCCTCGTGACCCTCGATGTGCTGGTGCTCACGCTGGGCAGCGTGCTGGTATGCGGCCTCTTGCTCCCCTGGATATTTGCCTTCCTGAGCGTGACGAAATACCTGCGTATGCGGGGCGGCGAAGCCAATCTCGCGTAGCTACTTGCGCTTGCAGCGCAGTTTCATTGCAGCCTGCGGCTGCTGGTTAAACAATTAAGGAATTAGGAATGAGGAATTAGGAATTGCCTTTCAATGAGGATGAACTCCTAATATTCTCTCCCAACTCACAATTCCTAATTCCTAATTTCTAATTAAAAAAACCACTCGTAATCAATCAAACAACCAACAAATATGAAACAAAAAAGAGTTTTCGCCTTTGACCGCATGAACTTTATCTTGCTGGGCATTGGTATGGCCGCTGTTATTCTTGGCCTGATTCTCATGTCGGGCTCTAGCAGCACCTTCGATGTATTCAATGCCGACATCTTCAGTGCCCGTCGCATCAAAGTGGCCCCCGTGGTATGCTTCTTCGGCTACCTGTTCATCATCTACGCCATCCTGCACAAGCCCAAGGCACAGCAAGGCGAAGAGAACCAACCCCAAGAGAAATAACTCCAAATCCTTTGACAATTGGAAACATTTGAAGCACTGATTCTCGGTCTCCTGCAAGGTTTGACCGAATATCTGCCCGTCAGCAGTAGCGGCCACCTGGCCATCGGTAGCCATATCCTTGGCATCAAATCCGAAGCAAACCTCATGTTTACCGTGGCCGTTCACGTGGCCACCGTGCTGAGTACCCTTGTGGTGCTGGGCGGTGAGATTTTCCGCTTGGTGCGCGGCACCTTCGGCCCGTTCAACGCTGGCGCGAGCGGATTGGCCCGTCTCAATGCCGACCAGCGCTACATGCTGAATATCTTGGTGTCGATGATTCCCATCTTCGTGGTCGGCATCTTCTTCAAGGACACCGTGGATCGCATTTTCGGCGAAGATTTGCGCTTGCTCGTGGTGGGCTGCTGCCTGCTCGTGACCGCCGGTCTGCTGGCCTATTCCTACCTTAGCAAACCGCGACAGAAGGAGAGCATCTCCCTGGTTGATGCCTTTATTATAGGTATCGCACAGGCCGTGGCCGTCTTGCCCGGTCTGAGTCGCAGCGGTTCGACCATCGCCACGGGACTTATCCTCGGCAACAACAAAGCCCACATGGCGCAGTTCTCCTTCCTGATGGTGATTCCCCCCATTCTGGGCGAGGCACTGCTTGATACGATCGAGGTAGCCAAGAAAGGTTTCAGCGCAGCCTTTGGTGACCTGAGCGTGATGGCCCTCGTGGTCGGCTTTGTGGCCGCCTTCGTCAGTGGCATTGCTGCCTGCAAGTGGATGATAGGCATCGTGCGCCGCGGCAAACTCATCTATTTCGCTTACTACTGCGTGGCCGTGGGCGCGGTGACGCTGGCTTATCATTTTATTTGCGAATAGTATGAACTTTCTTGCTGGACAAGTACTCGCCTTCGACAAGCCCTACGGTATCACCTCCTTTGCCCTCGTCAACAAAGTGCGCTGGCTGCTCACGCAGCGAATGGGCGGCAAGAAGATTAAGGTGGGCCACGCAGGTACGCTGGACCCCTTGGCCACAGGCGTGATGGTGGTTTGCACGGGCCGCGCCACCAAAAGCATCGACAGCCTGCAAGCGGGCGTGAAGGAGTATGTGGCCACCCTCCAACTGGGGGCCACCACGCCGAGTTACGACCTGGAGCATCCCATCGACGCCACCTATCCCACTGCCCATATCACCCGCGCCCTGATTGACGAGACCCTGCCCCGCTTTGTGGGCGAAATCATGCAGGTGCCGCCCGCCTTCTCGGCGTGCAAGGTGGAAGGCAAACGGGCCTACGACCTGGCTCGCCGCGGCGAGGACGTGGCACTGCGCGCCAAGCCCCTGCGCATTGACGAAATGGAGGTGGTCGAATGGGACAGCGAGGCCATGCGCCTCACCCTGCGCATCGTCTGCTCGAAAGGCACCTATATCCGCGCTCTGGCCCGCGACATCGGACAGGCCCTCCAAAGCGGCGCACACCTCACAGCCCTGCGGCGCACACAGGTGGGCGACTACCGCGTGGCGGATTGCCACACCATCGAATCCTTCGAGCAGTGGTTGCAAACCATCGAAATCGAAACGGACCTCTAAGCCCAGGCCAGCGCCACAACCCTTCCGCAAAACCTCTCCCCATATTCACAGAATCACATAACCCATAAAAATATCCAACAGTGAAGCTCTCCCAATTCAAGTACAAACTCCCCGAAGAGAAAATCGCCCAATATCCCGCACCCCACCGCGACGAATGCCGCATGATGGTGCTCCATAGAAAAACCGGCGAGATAGAGCATCGCATGTTCAAGGACATCCTGGACTATTTCGACGAGCACGACGTCTTCGTGTTCAACGACACAAAAGTGTTTCCCGCCCGCCTCTATGGCAACAAGGAGAAGACGAACGCACGCATCGAAGTGTTCCTCCTGCGCGAACTTAATCAGGAACTCCGCCTCTGGGATGTGCTCGTGGACCCCGCCCGCAAAATCCGTATTGGCAACAAGTTGTACTTCGGCGAAGACGATTCCATCGTGGCCGAAGTGATTGACAATACCACCAGCCGCGGACGCACCCTGCGCTTCCTCTACGACGGCGACCACGACGAGTTCAAGAAGTCGCTATATGCCCTCGGCGAAGCCCCCATCCCCCGTTTCATCGGCCGCGAAAGCGAACCCGAAGATTTGGAGAACTTCCAGTGCATCTTTGCCAAGAACGAGGGAGCCGTAACCGCCCCGACGGCAGGTCTGCACTTCTCGCGCCAACTCATGAAGCGCCTCGAAATCAAAGGCATTGAGTTTGCCTACATCACCCTGCACTGTGGCCTGGGTAATTTCCGCAACACCGACGTGGAGGACCTGACGAAACACAAGATGGACTCCGAGCAGATGTTTGTTGAAGCCGAATGCTGTCGCATTGTCAACCAAGCCAAAGACAACGGACATAAGATTGTGGCCGTCGGTACAACGGTGCAGCGCGCCCTGGAAGCCTGCGTGGGCCCCGACCATCATATCAAGGAGTTTGAGGGATGGACCAACAAGTTCATCTTCCCGCCCTACGAATTTGGTGTGGCCGATGCGATGGTTGTCAACTTCCACCTGCCGTATTCCACCCTGCTCATGCTCACCGCCGCCTTTGGCGACTACGATTTTGTTATGAATGCCTATCACGCCGCCCTTGAGGCCGACTACAAGTTTGGCCCCTACGGCGACGCCCTCCTTATTATTGACTAACGCAAGGTCTGGGTACGAATCCCTCGTCGGCAGATAATCAGCCATGTCCCTATTATATGTTTCCCTGGGAGCCAATATGGGCGACCGCGAAGGCACCCTGCGGCGCGCCGTCAGCGAGATGGAGCGCCGCATAGGCCCTTGCGTGGCCCTCTCCCGTATGTACGAAACCGCACCTGTGGGTTTCGATTCTCCACATGCCTTTCTCAACGCCGCAGCCGCCTTTCGTGTGACAGCGTGTGCGCATCCCAACGAGGCCGATGCCCTCCGCGTGCTCGCAATCACAAAAGAAATCGAGTGCCAACTGGGACGCCGGCAAAAGAGTGTGGGCGGCAGGTATGCCGATCGGCCGATAGACATTGACCTCTTGCTCTGGGAAGACCTGCAAATCGGGCTGCCCGAACTCACACTGCCGCACCCCCATCTGCACGAACGCCATTTTGTGCTCGACCCTTTGGCCGAAATCGCTCCCGACCTCCTGCACCCCACGCTCCGACAAAGCATCCGGACGTTACAACGCAAAAATAGCCCTTCCAAACCATGAAAACCATTGCTATCATACTGGCTGCGGGGAGCGGCCGCCGTTTTGGCGCGTCCGAACCCAAGCAATACCTGCGCCTGGGCCACCAGACCGTTCTTGAACATGCCGTTGAAGCATTTCTGCGCCACCCGTTGATAGACGAGGTGGCGATTGTTGTACACCGCGACTATATGCAGGCCGTCAGCGAGTTGGTGCGCAAAAACGAATGGACCAAGGTGCGCCACGTCATTGAGGGAGGCAACGAACGCACCGATAGCACGCGCGCCGCACTCCACCTCTACGCACGGGAATATTGCCACCTGCTCTTCCACGATGCCGCCCGCCCACTCGTGACGGCCGACATCATCACGCGGGTGTGCCGCTCGCTCGAAAAATATGCCGCCGTCGGTGTGGCGCAACCCGTTGTGGACACCATCGTACAGCACCGCGACAACCTGCTGCGCGGCACCCTCAATCGGGCCGCCCTGCGCGGATTGCAGACGCCGCAAGGTTTCCACTCCTCCACCCTCAATGCAGCCTACGAAAAGGCAGCCGCCGACCCCGACCATTGGACGGCGACGGACGATTGCAGCCTCGTGTATCACTACCTGCCCGATGTGCCCGTTGCACTCGTGGAAGGCGCACCCTGCAATATGAAACTGACCAGCCCCGACGACTTGCCGCAACTTGAACGCTTTCTCGCAGCGAACCGTCTGGCACAGGCTGGCGAGAATCAAAGGAGTAGTGCGAACCAAACGGCCAGCACACCTTCCCCACAGCCTGCCGCTGATGCCGACCCCGTACTGGCGCACAACCAGCGGAATTTGCGAGCTATGCAACTGCGCATCCTCGACATCCTGCGGGCCACAGCCGACCTCTGCGACCGCCACGAGATACCCTATTGGTTGGACAGCGGGACGCTGCTCGGCGCAGTGCGCCACGGCGGGTTCATCCCCTGGGACGACGACATAGATATCTGCGTGCCCAAGGAGTACCTGCCGAAACTCATTGAGGCAGCGCGAACGGATTTGCCCGAGGGCCTGTATCTGCAATGCCCCGAAACCGACCCCTCCATTCGTCAGCCGATGTACAAAGTGCGCGACCGCCATTCCTACATCGTCGAGGCGGCCGACGACTTCAGTCGCCCGTATGGCAAGGGCCTGTTTGTGGACATCTTCCCCATGGAGGCGTGGCCCACGTTTGGCCCACAGTTTTCGCGCAAGGTGGCACGCGGTTATTGCCGAGCCAATGCCATCCTCCACTCGCAGCACTACTACACCCTGCGTGCTGCTGCCGAATTTTTCTATTTCACCGCCAAGCGTGCCTGCTGCCGTGCGCTGTGGACAGTCGGCGGAGTATTGAGAAAGAAAGACCGATATTATTCCAACATTCTCGCCCATAGCGGCAATGGCAATCGCCACTTGCGCACCACCATCTTCCCGCTCGGCACGATTACCTTTGAGGGCCAGACCTTCAGTGCGCCCGCCGATGCAGATACCTACCTGCGCGACCTCTTCCGCGACTATATGCAACTCCCGCCCGAGGACCAGCGCAAAGGCCACGCCGTATTCTACGTGCCCGAACTTTAGGCGCACCTCTCGTTGCGGCCAAACTTTCTCCTATTTCCCTAGCAAAATCCAAACTAACCAATAATGAAAAAGATTCTCACCTGTTCTGTTCTTTTCCTGTTGACCTGCGCAGCCGCTTTGGCGCAAGTCAATTTCAAGGTATCGTACAAGGAAGTCAGCCCTACGGAGGTTGACATTGTCTTCACGGGAAAGGCCGCTGCCGGTTGGCACGTCTATTCCACCAACATCCCAGCCGATGGTCCCAACCCCGCCATCTTTGGCGTGGACAAGAAGGATGGCGTCGAATTGGTCGGCAAATTGAAGCCCGGCAAGGGCGCCAAGACGTCCTTTGACCCGATGTTTGAGATGAACATCACCTATTTCGAGGGCAGTTGTACGTTTACGCAGCGCGTACGTCTGACCAAGCCCGTCTATAACTTGGAGGGCTATCTTGAGTTCTCGGCCTGCAACGACCAAAATTGCCTGCCGCCCACCACTGTCAGTTGCAAACTGGCTGGCAAGGACGGACCTGGCGCAGAGACTGCCGCCGACAAGGACGCCGCTGGCAAGGACGAGAAAACCGATAAGGCCGAGTCTGCTGCTGAAGAGCCGCTGCCTGCTGCAGAAGTAGCCACGGAAACTGCCGACTCCGTAGCTGCGGATACCAGTGCCGTAGTGATGGTTGGCGGCAGCGTAGATGGTGTGAGCGATGAACTTCGTCAGATGTGGTGGAGCCCTGCCATCGACAAATTGCAGGCTTTCGGAGAAGAGAGCGTGTCCGATGCCAGCATCTGGTACATCTTCCTGCTTGGCTTCGTGGGAGGTCTGGTGGCCCTCTTCACTCCTTGCGTGTGGCCCATCATACCTATGACCGTCAGTTTCTTCCTCAAGCGTAGTGGCAACCGACGCAAGGGCATCCGCGACGCCATCACGTATGGCATCTCCATCATTGTAATCTACGTAGCCCTAGGTCTGATTATCACCTCCATCTTCGGAGCAAACGCACTCAACGACCTGTCCACGAACGCCATATTCAACATCTTCTTCTTCCTGATGCTGGTAGTTTTTGCCGCCAGTTTCTTTGGCGGTTTCGAGATTACGTTGCCCTCCTCTTGGGGCGCAGCCGTGGATGGCAAGGCTGAGAAGACGACAGGCCTGCTCTCCATCTTCTTGATGGCTTTCACGTTGTCGCTGGTCAGTTTCTCGTGTACGGGTCCCATCATCGGATTCCTCTTGGTCGAAGTGAGCACCTCGGGCGGCAGTGTGCTGGCCCCGACCATCGGTATGCTGGGCTTCGCCATCGCCCTTGCCCTGCCGTTCACCCTCTTTGCGCTCTTCCCCACGCTTCTGAAGAGTGCGCCCAAGAGCGGCGGCTGGCTCAATGCCGTCAAGGTGACGCTCGGTTTCCTTGAACTGGCTTTTGCGCTCAAGTTCTTCTCGGTGGCCGACCTCGCCTACGGCTGGCACCTCCTCGACCGCGAAACCTTCCTCGCCCTTTGGATTGTCATCTTCGCCCTGTTGGGCATCTACTTGCTGGGCCTCATCAAGTTTCCCCACGATGACGAAGACGAGCGCCATACCTCAGTGACCCGTTTCTTCCTCGCCCTCATCTCCTTGGCCTTTGCCGTTTATATGGTGCCAGGCCTGTGGGGCGCACCGTGCAAGGCCATCAGCGCATTTGCTCCGCCTATGTCCACGCAGGATTTCAATCTCCAGCCTGCTAAGGTGCAGACCTTCCGCAACTACGAAGAGGGTATGGCCTATGCCCGCAAGATGGGCAAGCCCGTGTTCCTCGACTTCACAGGTCATGGTTGCGTGAACTGCCGCAAGATGGAAGCGGCCGTTTGGGAGAAACCGCAGGTCAGCAAACTGATGCAGGAGGATTTTGTCGTTATCTCCCTCTACGTAGATGAGAAGGAGCGCCTGCCCGAGAATATTACTGTGAAGGAGAACGGCGAAGAGCGCACCCTCCGTACCGTTGGCGACAAGTGGAGCTACCTCCAGATGAGCCGCTTCGGCGCACAGACCCAGCCCTTCTATGTGCTCGTGGACAACGAAGGCAATCCCCTCACGCGCTCCTACTCCTACGATGAGGACGTGGACAAGTTCGTGCAGTTCCTCGAGACGGGTCTCAAAGCATACCACAAGTAGCCGACTGCGCAATGCTGAGCATACTGATTCCCGCCTTCAACTACGATGTGCGAAGCCTGCTGCAAGCCCTCGTGGACCAGTGCCGCCAACTCAGCACAGCACTGGCCGCGGAGGGGCAGGGCAGATTCGCGTACGAAGTGCTGCTGGCCGATGATGCCAGTACGGATGCCGCGCTCGAAACGGCCAACCGCACCCTGGCAGAACAACTTGCCGCCGACGGCGTGCGCTATCTGCGCCAAACCAGCAATATGGGGCGGGCCCGCAACTGCAACCTGCTGGCCCGCGAGGCCCGCGGCGAATACTGTCTCCTCATTGACTGCGATGCCTTGGTCTGCGAGCCCGATTTCCTACGCCGTTATTATGAGGCGCGCGATAGGGCCGATGTCGTGGTGGGCGCATTGTGCAACCCTGCTGTCTGTCCGCGCGGCTGCGAACTCCGTTGGCGGTACGAACAGGCTGCCATGCCGCGCCGCTCGGTGGCCTATCGCGCGGCGCACCCCTACGAGAGCCTGTCGACCTTTAATGTGCTGTTTCACCGTCGCGTACTCCTAGACCTGCCCTTCGACGAGCGGTGTACGGAGTACGGCTACGAGGACGCGCTGATGGGCATCAATCTCCAACTGAATGGCTACAGCATCGCGCATATCGACGCCCCGCTCATCCACAACGGGATGGACCGCAACGCAGACTTTCTCCGTAAGACGGAGACGGGATTGCGCACCCTCTCCCGCCTGACGGGGCCCATGCAGGAGCATTCCGCGCTGGCCCGTCTGTGCGATCGGATTACGCGGTGGCACCTGCGCCCCCTCGTTTTGACGGGCTATGGCCTCCTGCGGCCGCTCCTGCGCTGGCAACTCTTGGGGCGGCGGCCCGCTCTGGCTTGCTTCTTTGCCTACAAGGCTGGGGAGTATTTGCGCATTACGGCTGGCGCGGTGCGATAGCGCGGCGGGGGCGGCGGCGCGGGGACGCAGTGCGGCGGCCTGGGGACGAGGTGGGCTATGCGCCTGAGGCGCATAGCACGTGGCCTTTCCCCTTCCTTTCTCCGCCCTTTTCCCTCTTCCTTCGCCCCATCTTGGCCCCCGCGCCGCCCTTCCTCGGTCCAATCTCCGCCCTTCCAAGCCATACGGCCCCCTTGTGGGGCCTTTTTTTGCGCCTTTAAGGGAATCATATTCAGAAATAAAATTCGTACTTTTGCAGAGTATTTAACGCTTAGCGTTTATGGCTCAGAAAAACGTCCTTATACAAACTACATCTCAGGTGCAACAACTCTCGTTGGCACAGGTGGCACTCTCGCAAATGGTGGAACTGCCATTGGCGCAGTTTGCCGAACGTGTACAAAACGAGATGATTGACAATGAGGCACTTGAAGAGGCCGACAACGAACACGATGCGGCTCTTGATGCCGCCGACACGCCCTCCGACAATGCCGAGGGTGCTGACGATGAGGGAATGGAGAACGGCATTGCCAGCGACATCTCCGAGGCACTGGGCGACTACTCCTCCGAAGACGAGGTGCCCGACTACCTCCGCGAGCGAGCCGAACGCGCCGAAACAAGTGGTGAATACGTGGTGGCCGACCAAGGTTCTTTCTACGAGGAACTGCAACGACAAATCGGCGAGCACAACCTCACCGAGCACGAGAGCGAGGTCATGGACTACCTCATCGGTTCGCTCGATGGCGATGGTTTCCTGCGCAAGGACGCCTTGACGATTGCCGACGAACTGGCCATCTATCACAACGTCTATACCGATGCGCCCGAGGTGGAGAGACTCATTTGCCTCCTCCAGACCTTCGAGCCGCGGGGTGTCGGAGCGCGCACGCTGCAAGAGTGTCTGCGCCTCCAGTTGACCGACCCTGACAACCATTCGCCTTGGCGCAAGGATGCCCTTGCCGTTATCGATGAATGCTACCGCGAGTTTGCCGCCAACCATTGGGAAGAAGTGGTGCGCCGCATGGGATTCAGCGCCGAGCAGGCCAGTCACGTGCGCCACGAACTCCTTCATCTCAATCCCGCCCCTGGCCGCGTGTTCAGCGAATCAACGATGCAGAGCGCGCCCACCGTCACCCCCGATTTCTTCGTGCAAATAGGGCCCGACGGGACGGCCACGGCCACTCTCAACTGGGGCGACGTGCCGCCCTTGCGCGTGAGCCAGGCTTTCGTGGAGAGCATTCAGCAATACGCCAACCACTCGGGCACCCTCACCCGCGAGCAGCAGGAAGCCTATGTCTATGCACAGGGCAAGGTGAAGGCCGCGCAGGGTTTCCTCCTCCTCATCAACCGCCGCCGCCAGACGCTGATGGCCGTCATGCAAAGCATCCTCGACATCCAGCGCGCCTTCTTCGAGGGCGACGACGATGAATCCTTGCTCCGCCCGATGGCCCTGAAAGACGTGGCAGCCCGTGCAGGGGTGGACATCTCGACCGTATCGCGCACTGTCACCGCCAAATACGTCCAGACACCCTACGCCGTCTATCCGCTCAAGCACTTCTTCTCGGGCCAATTCACTTCGGCCGATGGCGAAGAGGTTTCGGCGCGACAGGTTAAGGCAGCACTGGTCGAAATCATTGACCAGGAGGACAAGCAGAAACCCCTGTCCGACGAAGCCCTCGTGAAAGCCCTCCAGGAGCGCGGCCTGCAGGTGGCCCGCCGCACCGTGGCCAAATACCGCGATGCCCTCCACATTCCCGTGGCCCGCTATCGCCGTCAATCGTCTGGCTCATAAAACTGTAGGTAGGTTCTATAAATTAGCTTGCGATGAATTTTTGCCTATCGTGCCATAGGTTTTTGTTTTCCATGAAGGAGCGTAGCGGGCTACGTGACTGAATGAAAAACAAAAAGATATGGTGCGAGAGGCGGAAAGACATCCAAGCCAAATAGAAATACTACCTTCCAATGAAACTAATTTATAGAACCTACCTCTACTTCCTTTCGCTCTTCCAAAATCCGACATGACAAACAATAAAACCCTCATCCTCTCGGCGCAGGCAGTGTCGCTCCTGTTCTCGCCGTTCTACATGGCCACCATCATCTTTGCCATCCTGATGATGTTCAGTTATCTCAATCTGATGAGTGTCGCCGACCGCCTGACGGGTCTGGTTCTCGTCTATCTCCTCACGGTTATCCTGCCGCGGCTGTGCATCTTCCTCTATCGCAAGGTGAACGGTTGGACACGCCATCAGATGGGCCGCCGCGAGCGACGCTTTGTGCCCTACATCATTTCCATCCTTTGCTACGGCCTGATGCTCTACCTGATGGAGCGACTCAAGATGCCGCGCTTCATGATGGGCGTCATAGTCTGCGCCCTCAGTTTGCAGATAGTCTGCGCCCTGACCAACATTTGGCTCAAGGTGAGCACGCACGCCGCCGCCTCGGGTGCGTGCATTGGTTTGCTGATGGCCTTCTCGCTTTTGCTGCATTTCGACCCCACGCTGTGGCTCTGCGCGCTGACCCTCCTCAATGGTTTGGTTTGTTCGGCCCGCCTGATTCTGCGCCAGCACACGATAGTCGATGTGTGGGCAGGTACGGTCATCGGTGTGATTTGCGGATTCCTCAGCATCACCCTCATCTGATTTCCTTCGGCTCTCTCCATACCCCAATACGCAATAAACGAATCACAATAGAATCACATGATTAGCATTATTATGGGCAGCACTTCCGACCTGCCCGTTATGGAAAAGGCTGCGCGCCTGTTGGAAGACCTTCAAGTGCCCTTCGAGATTCAGGCCCTTTCGGCCCATCGTACACCTGCCGAGGTGGAAGAATTTGCTCGCACGGCGGCCGACCGTGGCGTTGATGTCATCATTGCCGCCGCTGGTATGGCCGCTGCGTTGCCTGGTGTCATCGCAGCCAATACGACATTGCCCGTCATCGGAGTGCCCATCAAGGGAATGCTCGATGGCCTCGACGCCCTCCTCTCCATCGTCCAGATGCCGCCGGGCATCCCCGTGGCAACGGTTGGCGTGAACGGCGCGCTCAATGCAGCCCTGCTGGCTGTGCAGATGGTGGCCCTGCGCGATGCCGAACTGGCACAGCGCTTCGCAGCGTATAAGGCTGGCCTGAAGGACAAGATTGTGAAAGCCAACGAAGCCCTGGCCGAAGAGAAAAAGAAATATCAATACTGCGCAAAATAGGCTGGCGGCTCTGGATTTTCTGGAGATTCTAGAGATTCTAGGTTTTCTAGAGATTCTAGTAATTCTAGTTCTTCTAGATTATCTAGAAAATCTAGAAATTCTAGATCTTCTAGAAATTCTGGGGACTCGCTGACCAATCACTCCTAACTCCTAACTCCTAACTAAAAAGAGCATGGACCTCTTCAACTATACACCCCGCCGCACCCACGTGGCCCACATCAAGGGTTGCGACATTGGCGGCGACAATCCCCTGCGCCTGCAGAGCATGACCACCTGCGCTACGACCGACACCGAAGGCTGTGTGGCCCAGTGCGAGCGCATCATCCGTGCAGGCGGCGACCTCGTGCGCCTCACTGCGCAAGGCACCATTGAGGCCAACAACCTCGCGCCTATCCGCCAGGCCCTGCGCGACAAAGGAATCACTGCGCCCCTCGTGGCCGATATCCACTTCAATCCGCGCGTGGCCGACGTGGCCGCCACCATCGTGGAGAAAGTGCGCATCAATCCAGGCAACTATGTGGACCCTGCGCGCACCTTCAAGCACATGGAATACACCGACGAGGAATACCACGCCGAACTGGAGCGCCTCGAGACGCGCTTCCGCCAGTTCCTCGCCATCTGTCGCGAGCACGGCACAGCCATCCGTATTGGCGTGAACCATGGTAGCCTGTCCGACCGCATCATGTCGCGCTATGGCGATACGCCTGCGGGTATCGTGGAAAGTTGTATGGAGTTTCTGCGTGTCTGCGAGCGCGAGGATTTCAAGGATGTCGTGGTCAGCATCAAGGCCAGCAATACTGTCGTGATGGTGCAGAGCGTGCGCCTGCTCTGCCACGTGATGCACGATGAGGGCATGGACTATCCCCTCCACCTCGGCGTGACCGAAGCAGGCGAGGGCGAAGATGGACGCATCAAGAGTGCCGTGGGCATCGGCGCCCTCCTCTGCGACGGCATCGGCGATACCCTGCGCGTCAGTCTTAGCGAAGAGCCCGAGCGCGAGATTCCCGTGGCCTATCAGTTGGCCAAATACGTGGCGGGCACCCGCACGGGCCACCCCTTCATCCCTGGCCAGCCCTGTCCCGTCTTTGACTATCTGCATCCCGTGCGCCGCCCCACCTGCCCCGTGGGCAACATTGGCGGCACGAACCCGCCCGTGGTCATTTCCGCCCGCCTTGATGGCGACCAGACGATGGGCAACCTGCGTCCCGACTATATCTATTGCGGCAGTAACCTGCCTGCTCCCGACCAGCGTATGTCCGAGACGGGCTATATCGTTGACGCTTCAGCCTGGACGGGCGAGGAAGGAACGTACCCCGCCTATACGCCCGATGTGTTGATGACCATCGGCGCGTGCGCGGCTAGCATAAAATTCCTCTTCCTCACCTTTACCTCCCTTGGCGATGAGGTGAAAGCCTGCCTGCGAAAGCATCCCGAGATGGTGGTTGTGGCGCAAAGCAACCATCCCAACCGCACGGGCGAACTCCGTGCTTTGGTACACGAACTCTGGAACGAGCGGCTGACTAATCCCGTCGTCTTTTTCCAGCACTACCAATTCGGCGCCGAGCAGCGCGAAGAGTTCCAGTTGTGCGCTGCCGCCGATATGGGTGCCCTGCTCTTTGACCAAATCACCGATGGCATCCTCCTGCTTGCCCTGCCTGGCCAAGGCCAACGCCCCCTGACGGCAGCGCAAGTGGACGAGACGGCCTTCGGCATCCTGCAAGCCGCCCGCCTGCGCACCACCAAGACGGAATATATCAGTTGCCCAGGTTGCGGACGCACGCTCTACGACCTGCCCGGCACCATCGCCCGCATCAAGGCCGCTACCAGCCACCTGCGCGGCCTGAAAATCGGCATCATGGGCTGCATCGTCAATGGCCCGGGCGAAATGGCCGATGCCGACTATGGCTATGTGGGTGCAGCGCGCGGCAAGGTGAGCCTCTATCGCGGCAAGACCTGTGTGGAAATGAACATCCCCACCGAAGAAGCCGTCGACAAACTGCTGTCACTCATCGAAAGCGACCAGCAGAAACGGGCCGCCGCTGGCGAGCAACAGGCATAGCCAGTCTGCGGTCCAATTATCCGCTTCTTCTCAACGAAACGACCAACCCCTGACCCCATGAAACTCATCCATACCGCCGACTGGCACCTTGGCAACACCTTCCACGGCTACGACCGCACGCAGGAGCACCGCCACTTCCTCGACTGGCTCCTTGACCGCCTGCGCGAGCAACAGCCCGATGCCCTTATCGTCTCTGGCGACATCTACGACACACCCAACCCTTCGGCAGCGGCCGAGGAATTGCTCTACGACTTCCTCCTGCAAGCCACCGATGCCGTGCGTGGTCTCCAGGTGGTACTCATCGCAGGCAACCACGACTCGGCGGGCCGCATCGATGCCCCCGCATCGCTCCTCAAACGCCATAATATATATGTGCGCGGCACCCTGCCTCTGCGCGAGGACGGCCAGACGCCCGACTACGAGCACCTGGTGCTCCCGCTGAGCCGCCGCGACAGCGAAGAGGCCGAACTGGTGTGCCTGGCTGTGCCCTTCCTGCGCCCCAGCGACTATCCCGCGGGTATGACTGTGGCCGAAGGATTGCGCCACGTCTTCGAAAACCTGCGCGGCACCGTCTCCCACAGCGATTTTCGCGGACTCCCGCTCATCGCTGCGGCACATTTCTACGCCTCGGGGGCAGAAATCGCAGAGGGAATGGAGCATAGCGAACGCCTCGTCGTAGGCGGACAGGACTGTGTGCCGCCCGAGGTGGTGGGCAACGGCATCGCCTATACCGCCCTCGGCCACCTGCACAAGGCACAGACCCTCGCGGCCTCGGCAGGAACGATGCAATATGCGGGCAGCCCCCTGCCCATGTCGTTCAGCGAACGCCACTATATCCACGGCGTCACCCTAGTGGACATCACCGTCAATGGCCACTGCGAAACCCAACGCCTGCCCTACCACCCCCTGCGCACACTCTCCGCCCTGCCTTCCAAGGGAGCGGCGCGGCCCGAAGAAATCCTTGACCTCGTGGGTTCGCTCCCCGTTCGCGAGAAGGGCGACGACGGCACCGACTGGCCCTACCTCGAAATACGAGTGCGCGAAGAGCGACCCGAACCCTCACTCCTCCATCAGGTGGCACAGGCCCTGGAGGACAAGGCCGTGCACTTCTGTCGCATGATTCGCGAGTTGCCACAAGCCGCTGCATCCACGGGCAAGGCCACAGCGGCCGCCCACGAGGCACAGCCGCACATGCTCGCGCCCCTTGACATGGCCCGCCTCATCTTCCAGGACATCTACCACAAGGAGATGCCCGCCGAGATGGTGGAACGCTTCAACGAAGCCTGCGCCGAGGCCACCGACTAGCCTCGCCCATCGCCTGCCTGCCCCGCGCGGGGCAGCTCTTACTCTTTTTTGAACCATACCATTATATATAGAACGTGCTCATCCAAAAGATAACCCTCTGCAACCTCAACTCCATTCAGGGGGAACAAGTCATCGATTTCACCAAGGAACCACTGCGCAGCGCAGGTCTCTTTGCCATCACGGGCAATACGGGAGCCGGTAAATCAACCATCCTCGATGCGATTTGCCTGGCCCTCTACAACCGCGCGCCCCGCTTTGACAACGTGGAACTCCTCAACAACAATATCGTCAATGCCGAAGACGACACCAAGCGCATCCAGCCCAAAGACGTGCGCGGTATGTTGCGCCGCGGCGAAAAGGCAGGCTATGCCATCGTGGAGTTTTCGAGCCGCGACGGGGGCGTATGGGAAGCCACCTGGAGCGTCCGCCGCAAGCGCACGGGCACTCTCGACCGCGTATCGCGCACCCTGCGCCGCCTCAGTCCGAAGCGCGAAATCATTGACGAGCGCGAAATCGCACAACGACTGCCCGAAATCATCGGCCTGGACTACGACCAGTTCTCGCGAACGGTGATGCTGGCCCAAAATAGCTTTGCCAACTTCCTGAAAGCACGTCGCAGCGAAAAGTCGAGCCTCCTCGAAAAACTGACGGGTACGGAAATCTATGGCGTCATCTCACAGCGCATCTACCAACTGACAGACGAGGCGCGGCGAACGAAGGAGGCGCTCGAAAACCAACTCTCGGGCATCCTGCGCGACCGCCTTGAACCCGAAGACCTGGCCGAGAAGGAGCAGCGGCGCGACTTCCTCGTCACGGCGTGCCAACGTGCCGATGACGAGGTGCAACGCATCCAGCGCGGACTGGCATGGATGGACCGCGAAGCCCAAGCCAAACGCCACGTGAGCCAGTGCGAAGAGACATACAACGAGGCGTACAAGGCGTGTGTGGCAGCCCGCGATGATCAACAGCGAATAGAGCGCCGCGATGCCGTCCTGCCCATTCAGCCCCTCTACCAGGAAATCATGGTGCGCCGCAAGGATGTTGAAGAACTCAAAGGTAAAGAAGAAACCCTCGGACAGCAAATTCAGCAGAAGGAACGCGAATCCCTCGAAGTGCGCGCCGCACTCCAGACTGCCCGCGAGGCCACACTCAAAGCCGAAAACGTACTCACGCAGCGCCGACCCGCCATCAATCGCGGCCATGTGCTGATGGGCGAAATCAAGGAGGGACAGCAACAACTGGGCAAAGCCGAAGAACTACTCAAGGAAGCGGGCAACATCCTCCACGAACGCAAAAACGTACATACCTCCAAGATTGAAGAACTCCGCCAGACGGAACAAAAACAGGAGAAATGCCAACTCCACCGCCAAGAGTTGTCGGCCCACAAACCGATGTTCGACAAATTCGACCTGCTCAAGGACAAGCTGGGACAGTTTGACGCGGAAAGCCGCCGCGGCGAGGAATTCCGTCGCAAGATTGCCGACCTCCAACAACGCCTGCAGGTGACCACCAATACCCTGGAGCGACTGGAGAAAACGCAGAAGGACAGCCAGGGCAAGCTCAACACGCTCAAGAGCGAACTATTCATTCACCAGCAAGCCATTGGCCGACAAGGGGGCGAGCAACTGCAACAGCGTTTCGCCGCAGGCAAAAACCGCCTCCTCCGCCTTCAGCATGCGCAGACCCTTTGGCGCAGAATCACAGAGGGATATGAGGAGGTCAACGAGCGCAAGGAGGAAATCAGTCGCCACCAAGTGGAGGTGGAACAAACCACTGCGGCCATCGAACGTGCCGAGCGCGAAAAGATGGTGGCCGACGAAATCTACCAACGTCTGCACGTGGCCCTCACGCTCAGCCAGAGCGAAAACATCGTGGCCCTGCGCCGCCGCCTTAAGGAGGGCACGGCCTGCCCCGTCTGCGGTGCCACACACCATCCCTACCACACGGAGACGGAGCGCGAACTGGGCGAACTCCTGGGCAACCTCGAAAAGGACGATACCGAGGCCTACGGCAACCTGCAAAGCAAGATACGACAACTCGAGAGCCTGCGCCAACAACTGGCTACTGGCGAAGGACGACTGGCCGCCGAGCGCCGTGCCCTCGAGCAGCGCATACAGCGACAAAACGAGGACGTAGATGCCTGGAAGGAGTGTGCCGACCTCGACCCGAGTTTTAGCGACTGCTCGCCTTCGGTCAACCGCGAAGCAAGACGGCTGATGCTCGAACTCCATGCCGACAATGCGCAGAAGGCAGCCGCGGAGGTGGAAAAAGAACTCACCACTTTCAACTACCACCAAGGCGAAATCAATCGCCTCAACGAGCAACTGGCGGCCCTCAACCAAGAATACGAAGAAAATCAGGCGCGACTGCTCACGCTCCAGAGCCAGCAAATCGTCAACAATGCCGCGCTCGATGACCAAAACCACGCCCTGCAAATCTCAGAGCGCACCTGGAACCAACTGTATGTCGACCTTGACGAGATGATTACCATATCGGCATGGTTCGCTACGTGGCGAAACAACAACGATTCCTTCCGTATGCGCCTGACCAACCTCCACTACGACTGGCAACAGACCTGCCGCGAACTCGAAACGCTCGAGCACCGCGTCAGCCTTTTGCGCGAGGAGGTGAAGAATGCTTGGGCCACCGTTGTGGAGGCAGAGCGTAGCCAAACCCGCTCACAGGATGAACTGCAAGCCGTCCGCGAGAGCCTCAGACTGAAAGGCGAGGAGTTTGCACGACTCTTCGGAAGCCTCCCTGCCAACGAAAACTCCAATCTGCCTGTTGCCGAAGAGGAACGCCTCACCACGGCCATCGCACAAGCCCGACAGGAGGAAGAACAACAGCGCGAGAAATACGAACTCACCCACCGCGCCATCGAATCCCTCAAAGGCGCACGCGAGAATGCTCTTCAGGACCGCCAGAAATCCCAAGAGATATGCCGCGTTAAGAGCCACGACCTCGACCTCTGGATATTGCGCTACAACAGTAACCACCCGCCCATGCAACTGTCGGAACTCGATCAACTCTTCTCCGACCAGACGGACTGGACGGCCCTCCGCATCAGCCTGGATGCTCTCCGCAAGCGCCTCACGCTGAGCGAGCACAACCTCGAATCGGCCCGCGCGGCCCTGCTGGAGGTGCAAAACGACAGCGCACGTCCGCAGACGGCCCAGGACAACAACCTGCCTCCCACCGCAGAGATGCTGACAGCCGCCCTTGCCGAAGCACAAAAACAAAGCCAGACGCTCCACGACGAACTGGCGGAACTGCGCATGACCCTCGGCAAGCATTTCAGTTGTATCAAGGATGCCGAGCGACGCGGCAAGGATATCGATGCCGCCCGCTGCAACTACGAGGAGTGGGCCCGTCTCAACACGATGCTGGGCTCGGCCGATGGCAAACGCTTCCGCGAACTCGCACAGAGTTATACCTTTGGCCATCTGGTCGAACAGGCCAACTACCACCTGCGCCTCCTCTCCCCGCGCTACGAATTGCATTGCCAGACGGGCAGCCTCTCGCTGACGGTCATCGACCACGATATGTTCGACGAGGAGCGCTATGTTCAGTCGCTCTCGGGCGGCGAGACCTTTGTCGTCTCCCTAGCCCTGGCCCTCGGCCTCAGCAGTCTGTCAACAGGGCAAATCACCATCGGTAGCCTCTTCATCGACGAGGGCTTCGGCAACCTCGACGAGCAATCCCTCTCCCTGGTCATGGATGCCCTCTCCCGCCTAGAGACCACCCAGGGCCGCAAGGTAGGCGTGGTCAGCCATACTCCGCAAATCCGCCAACAGATTCACCCGCAAATCCGCCTCGTCAAGCATCCCACTGGCGGCAGCAGCGAGATTGTCATACAGTAGGAGGAAACTTTTCCTCCTACTGGTGGTCGCTTTGCGACCTAGTTTCAGTTGGAAGCCTGCGGCTCCCTTAGTTTCAACGGGGACTTCGTCCCCTAGTTTCAAGTTTCAACGGAAGCCTGCGGCTTCCTAGTTCCACGCAGCCTGCGGCTGCTGGCTCGATAGTCTTTTAGTTAGGAGTTAGGAGTTAGGAGTTAGGAGTTGCCTTTCAATGAGGATGAACTCCTAATATTCTCTCCCAACTCACAATTCCTAATTCCTCATTCCTCATTCCTAATTCCTAACTCCTCATTGAATGAGATTCCTAATTGAAAGGCGACTCCTAACTCCTAACTCCTAACTAATAATGCTTTCCCTCTCTCCAGCCATACAGGCTGTAATCGTCATTTGTCTGATTTGTGCCATCGGACTTTCTTTGGGCAAGATACGTGTGCGCGGTATCAGCCTTGGGGTTACCTATGTATTCTTTATCGGTATCTTGGCTGGTGCTTTGGGTATTGATATTGATGCACAGATGCTGAGTTATGCCGAGAGCTTCGGCCTTATCCTCTTTGTGTATATTCTTGGTTTGCAGGTCGGCCCGGGCTTTATGAGTTCGTTTCGCTCGGGTGGAGCGCGGCTCAATCTCTTGGCTTTGGGCGTTGTCCTGCTTGGCACGTTCATGTCGCTATTCATTGTGTGGGGCGGTTTTGTGCCCATCGGCGATATGATGGGCGTGCTCTGCGGTGCCACGACCAATACCCCCGCGCTCGGTGCGGCCCAGCAGACGCTCAAGCAACTGGGACAGCCGTCCTCGGGTGCGGCCCTGAGTTGCGCCGTGACCTATCCGCTCGGTATGGTCGGCGTCATCGTTGCCATCATCATTATGCGCGGGTGGCTCACGCGCCACGAGCGGCAGAGCGCCAAGAAGAGCGAGGAGCCCGACCAAGCCTACATCACCTCCTTCCTCGTCTGCAATCCCGCCATCTTCCACCACAATCTCCACGAAGTGGCGGGCCTCGACGAGCACAAGTTCGTGGTGAGCCGCCTGTGGCGCGGCGGCCGCGTCATCCTCCCCACTGCCGAAACCCTCTTCGAGGAGGGCGACCGCATCCTCGTCATCACGCAGGAGCGATACGTCAACCAGCTTACCGTATTTTTTGGCAAGCACGACGAGACGGACTGGAATGACAAGGATGTCGATTGGAACGCCCTCGATGCCCACCTCATCTCGCAGCGCATCATCGTCACGCGCCCCGAAATCAACGGCAAGCGTCTCAGCGACCTCCACCTGCGCAATCGCTATGGTGTCAACGTGAGCCGCGTCAAGCGTGCGGGCCTCCAGCTTGTGGCCACGCCTTCGCTCACCCTCCGCATGGGCGACCGTGTCACCGTGGTGGGCGAGTCCGACAGCATCAAGCGCGTCACGCAGGAACTTGGCAATGCTGTCAAGCACCTTGACGAGCCGAATATGGTCACCATTTTCATTGGCATTGTGCTGGGCCTCCTGCTCGGCAGCCTGCCTGTCCACCTCGGACTGAGTTATCCCGTGCGCCTCGGACTGGCTGGCGGCCCCATCATCATGGGTATTCTCATCGGTGCCTACGGCCCGCGCTTCCACATGGTCACCTATACCACCACGAGTGCCAACCTCATGCTGCGCTCTTTGGGCCTCTCCATGTACCTGGCCTGCCTCGGTCTGGATGCGGGCAGCGACTTTCTGGCCACGGTGATGAAGCCCGCCGCACTGGGCTGGATAGGTTTCGGTCTGCTCATCACGATGCTGCCCGTCATGATTATGGCGGCCGTGAGCGTGTTGGTGATGCGCACCAGCGTACCTACGACAGCGGGAATGCTTTGCGGCGCGATGGCCAACCCGATTGCGCTGGGCTATGTCAACGATGCGATGCCGGGCAACAAAGCCTCCGTGGCCTACGCCGCCGTTTATCCGCTCTGTATGTTCCTGCGCGTCATCATAGCCCAGGTGATTGTGATGCTTTGGTTCGGTTGACGAACCGCTCGTTGCATTCTCTTTTCGCGCAATGCTGCATAGCGCGGCCACCGTTTCCTACGGTTTGGCCGCGCCTTTTTTTGCTATCAAAGCAACAGTGAAAGGCTATTTTTATTCACTTTTTGCTACTGACAGATAGCAAAACCAATATCTATGAACCATTTTTCTCAGATTTTTTGACATTTTCGTTAGAAAATTCATATTTATTTTGCAGGAAGTGGTATATTTGTCGCGCAAAGACTGAGTTAACCTGTGCCCGTCTGCTGGATGGGTGCGGTTTTTTTGTTACCTATTGGCTAGGAGGCTTGGCTTCCTCTCGCCCCCAATTATTATGAGAATATGAAACGGACGTATTACCCCCCCCCAGAGCGTGGTGTTCCAGCTGCATTTTGAAGGTAGGCTGGCCCAAAATATTGTTGTAACCAGCGCAGGCAACGCTACTAGGAATGTTGAGGTCCGCCAGCAATTTCTCTCTGAACAAAGGCGGGCCTTTCGACATCAGCTCCCTTTGTTCTTTCCCAGCACGGTGCGCCCGCGTCGGACAGCAAGTAGCCCCTCCAAGGCTCACCGCGCACAGCCAACAAACCAAAGAACAAACTAACTAAAACACAATTATTATGAAAGGAAAAATTTTAATTTTGCTTTGCCTCCTTGCATCGCTTGGGGGGGGCAGTACTGTATTTGCTGCTAGCGATTACAGCTTCAAACAAATCAAATCGTTGGAGGACATCAAATTGGATGGTACTACCAAGTATGCGTTCCAAATCTTGGGCGAGGCTTCTGGTGCTAAGGCTGCTTTGCCTGATGCTTTTAAGAATCGATTCCTAAGATACGGAGCGGGTCATGGTTCTTTTACTATTGTGACGATGGGAGAGCCTGATAAGGAAACTAAGGGTTATACCTCGATCGAATCAATTTGCACTAACATGGCTGGAGAAGGACTGCGGTACACCTTTACCTTC
This sequence comes from Bacteroidales bacterium, assembly GCA_004555425.1. GTDB lineage: Bacteria > Bacteroidota > Bacteroidia > Bacteroidales > Bacteroidaceae > Alloprevotella. Next base: position 3,120 of record SFID01000018.1, on the reverse strand, counting down.
AATGGTACCAATGCTCAGATGGGTTACGATGGTAAATACTGGGGAAATTATAAGTATAGTGGAAATACCCAAAATCGTATTGCTGGCTTGGAAAGTGGTAATGCCAATATTGCAACGGTGTCAATCCAGACTGGTTCTGCTGCTTATGCAAATTCGTTTCAGGTAGTTGTAAACAACATTCCTTTATCCCACATGAATATAACTACAACTCAAAGTTATCATGTTTCGTATAAAGGCTCTGGTATCACCCCTAGCTATGCTGTGCTCGACTTCGCCATCTACGAAATAATAGAGCCCGCAGCTTCGACAAGTGTACATTACTATTTCTACAACAGCACAGGAACAACGAAGCTCAAAGAGGCAGAATTTACCGAGTTCGCAGGCAGCTCAATTAGCGGACTTGCAGACCTGCCCAACTATGTAACTGCTACCTACTATACGGATGCTGCTATGACCACGCCTGTGGAAGATACGGACGCAGAACCCACTGCTGGAGCAAAATATTATGTAAAGACGGATTATATCTCCGGTATGCCCTTCGACCTGAGTGGCAACTATTTCTGCTTGGGCTATTCAGGAGAAGAGGCTTTCCAGACTGCTACAATTCCTAGCGGCAAGCCTTCCGTGGCCAAGTACGCTATCAAGATGAGTGGTAACTGGGCCGACAAGTTTACGCTTCAGGATATCAACGGATATTACCTGGGAAATACGGAGACGAACAAAACCTTTAGTTCTACGAATACCAATGCCAGCAAGTTTGATATTGACTATTACGAGTACTTTGGTTACAAGTACTTTGTGCTCAAATCTATGGCTAATGATAAGTTCATCTATTTGAACTCTGACGGTAGTATCTCTTACGTAGATAACAAGAACTACGCAACTACTTTGAACAACCTGACCACCGACCAAGTTTCTATCTTCCTTGAGAATTGTCCAGCCGAACGCTACGTAGGAGCCTACTCCAGGACGCAGAAAGATGAAGGCCTCTCTCTCAACGATATCCTGAATGGCAACAAGAAGGTTGCATACAACTCCAACAGATATTACTACCTCGAAGCAGTGGACAAAACAGGTTTTGTGCTGACAGCGCAGGCAAGCAGCAAGAATCTAAAGGACGGAAGCACCAACTACGAAGTAAACATCGCAAAGAGTAATGATTTTGCAGGTCTGTGGAGACTCGGTTCTTTCTTGAACCATGTCAACACGCAAAAGGATATGAACGTGAACGGTGAGTTGGGAAATGGCTTCGGCAACCTTGCCTATTCGAGTGTTGATGGTAAGAGCGAACCCTATCAGGCCTTCACTATCAAGTTGACCCAATCTAGCACCGCAACCTACCTCAGCCGCACTGGCGATAATTCCCTGGAAATGGTTACGACCAAGCCAGATACCAAAGAAGGTTTCTGGTATCTGCGCGAGGCCTCCTCGTACACCATTCCCCTCAACGATGTAGGCAGTGAGGCATACGCCACTCTTTGTGCTCCCGTTGACCTCAAGTTTAACGTCAACGACTATGGCACAACTGCATATACAGGTGAGCTTACTACCGAAATTATTGACGGAAAGGAAGTGAAGGTACTTGATCTCACGGAAGTTAACAGAGAAAGCGTGATTGCTGCTGGCACTCCCTTGGTCCTCTACTATCCATACTCAGGAAATGTCGTAAGCATGTTTGACGTAGTTTACGACGCATCGGTTTCCTATTCGCCTAACGATACATGGAAGGGAACATTCATCAACCTCGTATTTGGTAACGATGAAGCCACAGCCAAGAACTACCGCACGCTTGGCAAGGGTGGCGATGCCAACAAAGCTGGTTTCTACACACCGAAAGCCACCACCAAGATTCCCGCTAACCGCGCCTATATCGAAATGCCCAGTGATGCGAAACCGCAGGCCATGCTCCCCATCCGCTTTGATGACGGCACGCTCACTTGGGTTGACGCCAGCATCCTCACAGGCGAGCAGACCGACAATGCTGCCATCTACGACCTTAGCGGTCGCCGCATCATGCAGCCCCAGCGCGGACAGCTCTACATCCGTGGCGGCAAGAAGTTTATCGCTCAGTAATTCACCCTAACAACTAGCAACATCATGAAGAAAACATATATTGCCCCCAAAAACTGGGTCGTCCAGCTCAATCTCTCTGACAACGTGGCCAACCTCATCGTAACCAGCAGCAGCTATAACGAAGAGGACGGTTGGACCAACAAGAAGGACTTCACCTACGAAGACGAAAGCCAATTCCCCTGGGATAATCAGGAATAATGCTAGCGCGAACTATAAACTAGACGATGAGGGAACCATGCTATGAGGGCGTGGTTCCCTTGTTCTTTCTGGGCTGTCTTGTTCTCATTGCTAAGTAACGTACCGCACGTTGCTCGAGGGCATGTGAGTAAGGAGTTCGTTCTCATTGCAAGGCCAATTCCTAATTTCTAATTGAAAAGGAGTTCGTTCCCATTGCAAGGCAATGTACCGCACGTTGCTTGCAACGTGTGGCTCCGCGGAAATGACACCTTATATATAAGGAGTAACTTGGTGCAGCGATCGCTACACCTCCTATCGTGCAATAATTTCGCGGAGCCACACGTTGCAAGCAACGTGCGGTACATTGCCTTTTCATTGAGACCGCCATCATTATAAATTCTAAATAAAAAACCTCGTTTTTAACATTTCCGAAGTGTTGCGAAATGTTAACGCAATTTGGATTTCGCGGAAAAATGTTGTATCTTTGTACTAGCGAAGAGGAGAGAGCCCTAAACACGGGGTTTTCTCCTCTTTTTTTGGCCAATATAAGGCGTGAAATACATCGGAAGTTGGAAATTTTCTTGGCTTGATCGGAAATTTTCTTGGCTTGATCGGAAATTTTCTTGGCTTTATCGGTGAACGAATCGCCGATGTAGGATTTTTTTTGCGGCTGAAATCGTAAAAGATATTAAAGTTTTTCGCGCTAAAAAAGTTGGATTTTAACATTTCGGGGGACTGCGCAGGTGGTTCCAGATTGCGAGGCAATGTAGCTCGCGTTGCTCTAGGCTTGTATCAGATATGAAAGACAAAACCCAGTATAAACCCCTTGAAGAGTAAGGCCAAACAAGTTTAATTAATGAAATTTTAGGT
>SFID01000017.1 GCA_004555425.1 Bacteroidales bacterium | reverse complement strand
ATAATCGCTGTTATTATAGTGCTATACTAATATAACGCGTGGCAAGCCCTTTTCATTTACTTTGGCGGCTTCTAAATTGTCATGAGGGTTTCATTGAAATATGTACCTAATTGAACACCATCTTTGCTCTTAAACACAATTTCGGAATAAACATCAGGGGTCGTAGGTAAAATATTTTCTTTGATATAAGAAAGCGACTTAATAGCCGCATCTAATTCTTCAAAATCAAGTGTCCCAACGCAGGGTTCATTTGAAGAAGAATACTGTTTTGGTTTCATCCTTAAACATCCCATTTTTTCACCTGTTAAAATATCCGTCAAAATAAGCACTTGATTCTCAACACCACGAACCTTTGACAGATTATAGAAATCTTTTTTGATTAGAGAGCCAATGCTTTCTTCAAAAAGAACGGCTTTACTCTGAGATTTTTCAGTTTCTTTTTCTTGTGCATTGCTTATAGCAACAGAACACAGAAGGACTAAGAGAATAAATAACTTTTTCATAATCATAATTTTATAGGTTTGGTATGCAAAGATAGTAATATAGAGAGAAATACACCTTTTATTGTAAATAAAATTGTTACAAAAAAGCACCCCTCTTTCGAGATAATAACTACACATGATTACATATAGAAAAATTATCACGTCCCTCCCTAAATAGCAAACAGACCATATAAAATTCAACTAGTCAATTCATAACATACTGATAAATAACAAAAAAGGTTTCAAACAAGTAAACTTGCTGAAACCTTAGATAGCGGAGAGAGGGGGATTCGAACCCCCGATACGCTTTTGGCGTATACACGCTTTCCAGGCGTGCCTCTTAAGCCACTCGAGCACCTCTCCTGATGTTTGTCGGCTACATCGGCTTTTAAATTCGGGTGCAAAGATACGGGTTCTTTTTGATATGAGGAAATTTTTAGGGGAATATTTTGTAGCGCTTTCGGATGTGCCATTATTTTTTCGTACTTTTGCCCAGCCTGTATCGCCCTTTTGTGGGAGCATCGGGCTTTTTCGTTTGTTACAATTATATATATATATTGACTATGCTGAACCCGCAACATATACGCATTGAAGAATACCGCTATCCGCTTCCCGAAGAACGTATTGCCAAATACCCGCTGGCGCAGCGCGACCAGTCGAAATTGCTGACCTATCAACAAGACATGGTGGGCGAAAGGCGGTTTAGCGACCTGCCCGAGTGCCTTCCCGCAGGCGAACTGATGGTATTCAACAATACGAAGGTGATTTATGCGCGCCTGCATTTCCGCAAGGCTACGGGCGCGCTCATTGAGGTTTTCTGCCTTGAGCCGCATACGCCTTCGGACTATCAGTTGTCGTTTTCGGCCACGGGGAGTGTGAGTTGGATTTGCCTTGTGGGTAACTTGAAGAAGTGGAAGGAAGGACTGCTGGAACGGACGGTGCAGGTGGGCGACAAGGCCCTAACCCTGCGCGCCGAGCGCCGAGGCGTCTGCGATACGGGCCACGAGGTTGTGCTGAGTTGGAATGACGACACGGTGACGTTCTCGGAAATTCTAGATGCCATTGGCGAACTGCCCATACCGCCCTATCTCAACCGCGAAACCGAGCAGAGCGACCTACAAACGTACCAGACGGTGTATTCCAAGATAAAGGGTTCGGTGGCAGCACCGACGGCGGGCCTGCATTTCACACCCGAGGTGCTGGAACGCCTCCAGCAGAAAGGGGTGGAGCTGGGCGAACTGACCCTCCATGTGGGCGCAGGCACCTTCAAGCCTGTCAAGAGCGAAGAAATAGGCGACCACACGATGCACGCCGAATGGATTGCCGTGCGCCGCGAACTCATTGAAAGGCTGCTGGCACACAATTGCCACTGCACGGCCGTGGGCACCACCTCGGTGCGCACCTTGGAGAGCCTATATTATATAGGAGTAATGGTGCAACGCAATCCCGAGCTGACGCCCGAGGAACTGCGCGTACCGCAATGGATGCCCTACGAACTGGCCGCCAATCCAGACGTGAAACCTACCACACGCGAGGCCCTCAACGCCATTCTTTCCTACATGAATCGCCACGGGCTGTCTGTGCTCCATGCCTCCACACGCATTATCATCGCTCCGGGCTACGCTTTCCACATTGTGCGCCGCATGATAACGAATTTCCATCAGCCCGGCAGCACGCTGCTCTTGCTCGTTTCGGCCTTCGTGAAAGGTGACTGGCAACGTATCTACGACTATGCCCTGAACCACGATTTCCGTTTCTTGAGTTATGGTGACAGTTCGCTGCTTGAATCGCCCGATGAACTACTCCCTTTGGTTGATAATGAAGGCAAAGAGATTGGTCAGGCGTCACGCAGCGAATGCCATGGCGGTACGTTCTGGCTTCACCCCGTTGTTCACCTCCACGTATTCAACAGTCGCGGTGAACTCTACTTGCAAAAGCGCCCTGAGTGGAAGGACATTCAGCCTGGACGCTGGGACACCGCTGTGGGCGGTCATGCCGATTGTGGCGAAACACCCGAAGAGGCCATGCGCCGCGAGACGCGCGAGGAAATCGGACTGGAGGGCTTCACGGCTGAGTTCGTCACGCGCTACCTCTATGAGAGCCAGCGAGAGCGCGAGCTGGTTCACGTATTCCGCACCACCACAGACATCCCCCCTACCCCCTCAGAGGAAGTGGCCGAGGGAAGATTCTTCTCCTTGGAAGAGATTCGCGAACGCATGGGTACGGGATTCTTCACGCCCAACTTTGAATCGGAAATCCAGCGGATTGGCATCATCTAATTAGCCTCATCTAACAAATCATAGGTATGAAAGCACTCCCTGTCTTTGTATTCTGTTTTATTCTGATGTGTGCGCTGTGCTCCAGCATCTTTAGTTTCCGCAGCACAGAAGAAAGAATAGCAGCGGACGTCAACCATGCCCTTGCACTCGTTCGGGCAGAGAGTCCCAGCAACATGGTGAGCGCGGATACGGTGATTCGCTTTCGCAATTACCTGACTATTCCCGAACTGAAAGATACTGCCAGCCTTGCCATGCGGACGATTCGTCAGCAGTGTTCAAGCTGTCGAACCAACGGGCATCGGGCACGTTTCTCTTTATCGGAACATTGTGGATGCTGGGTAGCCTTTGGTATGTGCGGAGGAGAAATCCCAAGATGTACGCGCTAGGGCAACACTATGGCGGCATCGTTTTCGCCAACTCGCGCTTCATGACAGCAGGTGGCGAAGAGATTCGCCTAACGCCCATGCAATATTCGCTACTTGAACTGTTCATGAAATCGGAAACGCACACGCTCACCAAACAAGAGATTTGCAATCAGCTATGGCCAGGAAAGCCAGATGCTAGCGACACACTTTATACACTCATCAAAAGAACCAAGCCCATCGTAGAAGCCAATAGCAATCTCCGAATTACCTCCAACAGAGGAAGAAGCTACTCGTTGGAAGCAAAATAGTTAGCCCGTTGTCAGTATAATGTCAGGGAAATGTCAGATAGAGGATTTGACATTTCCCTGACTTCGTTTTTACTTTGCATCACCAACCATTCAGATGCTTATGAAACGGACACTATTTTTCCTCAGCCTCCTTGCGAGTGTTACAGCCGCTGCACAAAACGAAGAAAGTTCTCTTGCTCTTGACGAAATTACTATCCAGGGGAGCAGGGTTATCACAAAGGTGGATGGGCAAACCATCTATCCATCGGCAGCACAGAAGAATGCCTCAAGCAATGGTTATCATCTCCTTCAGATACTCTCACTGCCCAATCTACGCGTGGACAACGTGGCCCACACTATTACGGCCCTTGATGCGAGAGGCCTAGTGCAACTGCGCATCAATGGTATTCTGGCCAGCAAGCAGGAGATGCTAGCCCTCAAGCCTGAAACTATCCGCAAGATTGATTTCATCGATAATCCTGGCGTGCGCTATGGAGATGATGTAGCCTATGTCATCAATATTATAACAAGACGTGATGACAACGGCTATACACTGCTACTGGACGCAACTTCAACGCTCACTTCTTCCAACGGCAGTGGAATGGCCTTCGGGAAGTATATCCACAAGAAAAGCGCACTCTCTGTGTCCTACAATTATAATGGTTGCCGATTGAAAGGCAATGGAATGAACGAGGTGGCAGATTATACCTTGAATAACGATGACATCTATACGATTGAGCGAAACAGCGTTTCGTCCTTGTATCAACAACAAGAGCACGATATAAAGTTGACCTACAACCTCGCAGACTCGACAGCCCAAGTATTTCAAGTTTCGCTGAGCGAAAGTCATGGCGTGACACCTAAAAACATTTCGGTCAGGGAAATCTATGAGAATGCCAGCAGCAGTCTGGCTACAAAGAAGCAAACCAGCAAGCATAATTCCCCCGTGCTTGACCTGTACTTCTTCCGCCAACTTACACCCAAGCAGTCCGTCACGGCCAATGCCGTTGGTACATATCAGCAAACAGACTATAGTTATTATTATGACGAAGTAAAACCCTACCAATATTGCGTGAATGGGCAAACAGCCTCGGCCTTATCGGAAATCAACTACGAGTATCGGCTAAAGCCTTTCACCCTTTCGGCAGGTATCAACCACTACTATAAATATGTGAGGAATAGGTATGAAGGCAATTCCGATGCACTTTCCGTTATGAGACAGAACAACCTGTACGCCTTCTGCAATATCAAAGGCGCATACAAGGCATTCCATTATGCTGTTGGGCTGGGCGCAAGCCGCCTTCACTACACCCAAAACGACCATACCTATAATCTTTGGGCCTATCGTCCCAAGGCCACCTTTTCCTATCGCATCATGCGTGGCTTGCAAATCAGCTACAACTTTGGGATGCAGCCAAGGGGCTCCCGCATCGCAATGACCAGCGATGCCGTCATTCAAACAAACAGTATGGAATACACCATCGGAAATCCCAACCTGAAACCCAGCCGCGATACGAACCACGAACTGCGCATCACCTACAATAACAACAGATGGAGTGCCTACGTCAATGGATTATTCCGTCATTGCCACAAACCTAACATGGCTTTCTACGAGCGCACCGACGACAACAAATTCCTCTATACCCAAATCAACCAGAAGGCTATTAACCTGCTACAACTCTCCGCCTACGCCAGCTACTGGATAGTGCCAGAAAAGCTACAGGCTTCAGCATACGGAGGCATGCAACGGTGCTTCAACTACGGATTCAGTTATACCCACCTCTACACGTCATGGTTCTACGTGACCCAACTAACGGCCTATCTAGGGCGCTTCACCCTGCAAGCCTATTTAGATAATGGCAATAGATTTTTGGAAGGCGAAAGCAAGGGATATTCTGGCAGCTACGCAGGCTTACAAGCCTCATTCCGGCACAAAGATTGGCAATTCGCTCTAACTTGGAGCAACCCATTTACTAATAACTATAAAGCGGCTGAATCTGAGTTAATAAACAATCAAATCTACAAGCACAGCGTAAACATCAATAGGGACAGCGGCAACAGCGTTACTATCAATATTTCCTGGCGGCTCACCCGTGGCAAGAAGCATAACTCACCAGAGAAAAAGATTCATTTACAGGATAAGAATGACGGCATCCTCAAATAAACCACCCCAAATGTAATGACCCAGATTCTCAAAAATCAACAATTTTCAGGCCATTCCTTTGGAGGTAGTTAATATTTCTGTAACTTTGCACGTAAAGGTAACCCTAAATTTTCCTAACCAGTGGCATTTTGCCCTTATTCAGCACCTTATCCTTATTCAATAACCTAACAAATAACTCAACATCATGAACTTGAAGAAAGTTTTGACCATTGTCTTTGCGGCTCTCCTCGCTCTGGGAGGCACCTCTGCACAGGCACAGTCCTTGTCTCCCTCCACGAAGTGGCATTGGGAGAAGGGTACAATCGTAGTCGACACCCCGACTCGTCCCGCTGGCCAGCAGCACGTGCTTGGCCTCAAGGCTGAGAAAATTCAGACCGTTCGCGTGGCCTTCGTAGGTCTCGGTATGCGCGGTCCCGGTGCCGTCAACCGCTTCTGCCACATCCCCGGTGTGCAGATTGTTGCTCTCTGCGACTATGAGAAGGGTCGCGCCGAAGCCTGCCAGGGCTACATGAAGAAGGTAGGTCTTCCCCCCGCAGACATCTACTTCGGCGAGAACGGTTACAAGGAACTCTGCAAGCGTCCCGACATCGACCTCGTTTACGTAGCAACCGACTGGGACCACCACTTCCCCGTTGCTAAGTGCGCCCTCGAGAACGGCAAGCACACCGCCATCGAAGTGCCCTCGGCCATGAACCTCGAGCAGTGCTGGGACCTCATCAACCTCTCTGAAAAGACTCGCAAGCACTGTATGATCCTCGAAAACTGCTGCTACGACTACTACGAACTCCGCGCCCTCGAAATGACGCAGGCTGGCGTATTCGGTGAAGTTATCCGCGCAGAAGGTGCCTACATCCACAACCTCGACGACTTCTGGGGCTACTACTGGTCCAACCCCAACGATGACCCCGACAAGCTCGGCTGGCGTATGAAGTACAACAAGGAGAACCGCGGCGACGTCTATGCCACCCACGGCCTTGGCCCCGTGGCACAGTGCCTCAACATCCACCGCGGCGACCGCTTCACCACCCTCGTAGCCATGGACACCAAGTCCGTACACGGCAAGGAGTATGTGGAGAAGAAGACTGGCAAGCCCTGCAAGGAGTATCGCAACGGCGACCACACCACCACCCTCATGCGTACAGCTGACGGCAAGGTAGTGGAAATCCAGCACAACGTTATGAACCCCCAGCCCTACAACCGTCTGTTCAAGCTCACCGGTACGAAGGGTTATGCCACCAAGTATCCCGAAGAACACATCGCCCTCGACAAGAGCCAGCTCACCGCAAGCGGCGTTCAGCCCGAGGTGGACAACCTCTCCAGCCACGGCTTCCTGCCCCAGGCTGAGTACAACGCCCTTATGGCCAAGTACGAGAGCCCCATCATCAAGAAGTATGGTGAACTGGGCCGTCAGATGGGCCACGGCGGTATGGACTACATGATGGATGCACGTATGGTTTACTGCCTCCAGAATGGTCTGCCCCTCGACATGGACGTTTACGACCTCGCCGAATGGTGCTGTCTTGCTGAACTCGGTAGCCTCTCTATGGACAACAACTGCGCTGCCGTTGCCTTCCCCGACTTCACCCGCGGTCACTGGAACGATGTGAAGGGCTACAAGCACGCCTACGCTCCCGCTGCCGAAGAAGCTGCCGTAGAAGCCAAGGCCATCGCTTACACCGAAGCTGTCAAGGCCGCTACTGCTAAGGAAAAGGTATGGGAACTCTACGAAGCCTACACCAAGGCCGAGAAGCCCGCCGACAAGGCAAAGGCCGAGAAGAAGTACAAGGCTGCCGTAGCCAAAGTCAACAAGGCTGCTGCAAAGGCCTTGAACTCTAAATAACCACAAGGGAACTTTCCCCAAATATCAGAGGCTGTGTCAAGCGCGACACAGCCTCTATTTTTGTTGCAAGAAGGCGCAACATACGAATACGTGCACCTGAGACTATGAGTTCCTACCTAAAAGTATTCCCCAAAACGTACACCAATAAATTGGAATCTTTCCCACCTGTTTCGTTACAGAGGCATTTTAATTTTACCAAGCCTTGGTAATCACATTACCAGGCCTTGGTATTTTTTTGGTAATTCATTATTGTAAACGCAATGTACCGCTGAAGGAGCAACCTGCGACTAGCTGAGGGCAGGTTGTCCCTTCTTTCAGTTTGCAGACCCAACGGCGTTACTGACCTGTATTTGTTGGTATGGATATTTTCGGCTCTGACAAAAAAAGAGGAGAAAGCCCGTAAACCATAGGCTTTCTCCTTTTCAGTATATTGGCAAAATTTGCCGCTTGCAGGCTTGGGGCCGCGATTATTCGTTCACCACGGGCAGGGTGCTGTAGTCTTTGCTGTAGCGCAGCATCTGGGCATCGTAGTCCTCGGTGTAGTCGAGGGTGACATCTGTGATGTTTCCTTGTGCATCCCTTACCGCAGTATAGACGGGATTGATGAAACCCTTGTAGGGGGAGAGGTGCAAGCGCTCGTAGCGTTGCAGGATTTCCTTGTGGAGCGTGGGGTCAATCTGTACGCTGTAATTCTCCACGATGGCGCGCGCTGCGGCATAGTCGCCCTCGCTCTTGATGCGCTGTATCTCGGCAAGGAGTTCACCGAAATAGGTGCGCAGCTCGGCGTAGTCGTTCACCTGGACGTAGGTCTTCTTGCCCTTCTTCACAAGCTCTACTGCGGGTTTTGTGCCCTTGGCCTTGGCCACTTCCGCGGCTCTAGCCATTGCCCAGCGGGCGATAAGAGCACGGTTGCGCATATGCGCCTCTTCGATGGAAGCACCCGGCTGGATGCGCACCAACTGCGTGAGGAGGCCGTTCATCATATAGCTGTAGTACTGCGACTTGTAGGCTTCCATGTCGGGCACGAGACCAAGTTCGAGCATCTTGGGGTCGGCCAGATAGTAGAGGCCGAAGAGGTCGGCACGGGCCTCCTCGATGGTGCTGCCGTAGGAGCGGAGTGAGTCGCCGTCAACGCCGGGGAGCAGGCGGCCGCTGCCGTGGCCAAGGCATTCGTGGAGGTCGGTGTGGAGGTCGTCGCAGAGGTCGCCGTACTTGGCCATAAGGTCGCGCGTGGGCTGGTCGATGACGAACTCGCGGTCCATGCCACTGCCGCGACTGGCCTGTGCGTAGGCATGAGTGAGGTTGCCAATCGTGACGCTCTTCGAACCAAAGTCCCTGCGCACCCAGTCACTGTTGGGCAGGTTGATACCAATGGCTGTGGAGGGATAAAGGTCGCCGCCGAGGATGGCCGCATTGATAACCTTGGCAGAAACGCCGCGGCATTTTTCCTTCTTGAAACGGTTGTCCACGGGCGAGTTTTGTTCAAACCAGTCGGCATTGTCGCTCAACTTGACGGTGCGCGCCGTGGCCTCGTCGTCGCGGAAATTGACGATGCTCTCCCACGAAGCCTTGAGGCCCATCGGGTCGCCATAGCTCTCGGTGAATCCGTTGACGAAGTCCACACGGCTCTGCGTGTCGCGCAACCAGTGGATGCAATAGTTGTCGAACGTGCGGAGGTCGCCCGTGCGATAGTATTCGATGAGTCGGTCCAGAATAATCTGCTGCTCGGCCGAGCAAGCATAGGGGCGGGCCTTTTCGAGGTAAGCGACAATGCGCTCAATGGCAGGCCCGTACAATCCGCCCACACGCCAAACGCGCTCTTCCAACTGTCCGAACTCATCGCGCACCAATCGGCTGTTCATTCCCATCATCACGGGACGGGGGTCGCCTGCTGGTTTGCGCTGGGCGTAGAACTCCTCGGCCTCCTGTTGCGTAATGCCAGGGGCGTAGTAGTTGGAGGCGGAGGTCAGGACGAGGTCGTCGCCGTCCTTCTGGTTCACGCGCATCTGCATCACGGAGGGGTCGAAGATGACGGGCATCAGTTCCTCCCACGAGGGCTTGCCAGCCTCAACATGGGCAGCGGCCTGCGCTTCGGCGGGTTCTGCATAACCGATGAGGGCGAGCTGTTGGCGCAACCAGGCTTCCGAGAAACCAGGCACGAACTTCTCGCAGCCATAGTGGTGGTGGATGCCCGAGGAGAACCAGAGGCGGCGCAAGTACGTCTGGAAGGCTTCAAACTCCTTGCCTTTCTTCTCCACCTTATCGGAGGTGTAGATGGTCTCGAACATGTGGCGGAGGCGCAGGTTGTAGCGTCCGTTTTGGTCGAAGAGGATGTCGCGGCCCAAGAGTGCGGCCTCCTGAAGGTAATAAATGAAGGTTTTCTCCTTGAGCGTGAGTTGCTCAAAGCCCTCCACCTTGTAGCGCAGCATCTGAATGTCGTGAAACTGGATGTCGGTGTAGTGGAAGGCGTCATGTTCGTTTTGTGCCAGTGCATCTGTGGCAGAACTGCCTGCTAATAGCATCATCATTCCAAAGATTTTTGATTTCATAATACTTTGAGGTGTCAGGACAGGAAGCATCGTTGTTTCTCGTCCCCTAAATGAATAAATATTCGGTTAGGAAAAAAGCGTTTCCCCAAAAAGTGGACAAGGGAAACGCCTGCAAATGTACGGCTTTTCCTTGAATATGCCAAACTGTGGCGCTGGCACGGCTAGCATGAAGGCAGAATTTCGTATATTTGCCAGCAATAAAATTAGAATCTCACTCCTTATTATATATATGGGAAGAAACAAGTTTTCACAGCGCGAGATTGACATCATTGCGCGACTGCTTCGCAAGAAGAATGCTGGCACACGATTCCAGCAGAAGATGATTCGCCATGACCTGCGCGTCAAGTTTGAATTTAATATCTCCGACTTCAATGTGCAGGGACAGGCCTTCGGCGACCAGGAACTCTATGCTGCCATTGAGCGCGGTGCCATCCAGATTCTGGACGACGCCACCATTGCGGCGATGAAGGAAAGGCGTGCTCAGAAACGCGAAGCCGAACGTCTGGCCCGCGAGGCCGAAGCCGCTGCCAACCCCACTCCGCAAGACCCCAACGCCGATTGGGAAGCCGCACTGAAGGAATGGAACGATTATTACGGCGAGGCAGAAAAGTAAGCCGCTCCTCCCCTCGCCCGTCCACGAGCCCGTGTCTGCTGCCTGCCGACACGAGCCTTCTTTTTTGTATACACCCCAACCCCACTATTTCCCATGACTTTTCTCCAACAAGTTGCCCACAGTCTACGCCAACGCTTCGGCTGCGACTTCAGCCAGGTGACCATTGTATGCCCCAACAAGCGCGCGCGCCTCTTCCTCTCCGAATACCTGGTGAAGGATGCCGAGGGCGAACAGCCCACGCCTATCTGGGCTCCCTCGTATCTGACCATCAGCGAACTATTCAACAGCCTCACGCCCATCGTCGTGGCCGACCCCATCGAAACGGTTTGCCGCATCTACCGCCTTTATGTGGAGCAGGCAGACGTGGAGGAGTCGCTGGACACCTTCTATGGCTGGGGCGAGAAGATTCTGGCCGACTTCGATGATGCCGACAAGAATATGGTCAATGTGCAGCAGCTCTTCACCAACCTGGCCGACCTCAAGGCGCTCGACTCCCTGGACTACATTGACAAGCGCATGGAGCAGGCCATCCAGTCCTTCTTCCGCGAATTCTCCGTGGCGCGCGACTCAGAGGTGAAGCAGCGTTTCATCCAGCTGTGGGGCGCACTGCCAGGCATATACACCGCGCTCAACGCCCAACTTATGGACGAAGGAATGGCCTACGAGGGTGCGCTCTACCGCCACGTTTACAACGAATTGGAAACGGGCAAACTGACACTGCCCGACCCCGACAGGACGTACGTGATGGTGGGATTCAACGTGCTGAGCGAGGTGGAGAAACGCCTCTTCCTCTATCTGAAGAGGGAACAGCACGCACTGTTCTACTGGGACTACGACAAGTATTACCTGCACAAGGGCTCCTTCAACGAGGCCGGCACCTTCATCGCCCGCAACCTGGAACTCTTTGGCAACGAACTGCCTGCGGAATCCTTTGATAACTTCCGCCACATCCAACATATCCAATACGTGGCCGCACCCACCGAAACGGTGCAGGCGCAATACATGCACGACTGGCTGCGCCAACAGAAGGCCGACCCCACCGTGGAGGAACGCGACATTGCCGTTGTCCTCTGCAACGAGTCCCTGCTGCAATCCATCCTATGTGCCATCCCCGACGAGGTGGAACATATCAACGTGACCAAGGGATTCCCCCTGGCGCAAACGCCAGCCGCATCGCTCGTTGAATCCTTCCTCGGTTCGCGCGCCGCAGCCCATCCCGACATTTCGCTCGCAGACTTGCTCAACGAGCTCACCGCCCGATTGCACCAGGCTGCGCTATCCGAGCCCGCCCCCGAGCGACCCACGGCAGCCGATATGTACAAGGTGCTCTACGCCGAGGCTTACTTTGTCATGCACACCATCATCCAGCGCTTCCTGCAGCTCGTGCAGGGCGGCCATCTCCCCGTGACGGCCAGCACGCTCCGTTCGCTCATTCGCCAAGTGGTTGGACAAACGAGCGTACCCTTTCATGGCGAACCTGCCCGCGGCGTACAGATTATGGGACTGCTGGAAACGCGCAGCCTCTCGCCCCGCCGCCTGCTCCTGTTGTCGACGAACGAGGGCAAACTGCCGCAGAAACTGTCGGACAATTCGATTGTGCCCTACCCCCTGCGCGAGAATTTCGGCATGACCACGTCGCGCCATCGCGCCGCCGTCTTCGCCTACTATTTCTATCGCCTTGCCCAGCGCACCGAAAGCCTCACCTGTACCTACAACTGCGCTTCGGATGGAATATTGAGCGGCGAGAAATCGCGCTTCCTCACCCAACTGGAGATGGAGAGCGGCCTCCCCATTGACTACCTCACGATTACCAACCAGCCGCCCCCTCCCGCGCAACCCCTCCGCGCCATTGAGAAGCCCAACGACCTCTCCCAGCGCCTGCACCACCTCTCGCCATCGGCCATCAACTGCTACCTGCGCTGCCCGAAGCAGTTCTACTATCGCCATGTATGCAATATTCCCGAGCCGCCCCACGAGCCCGATGTCATCGACCCCGCCCTTTTCGGCACCATCTTCCACCGTGCCGCCGAAACCCTCTACCAACCCACCGCTACCGATACGCACGAACGGATTATCACGCCCCAGTACTTGCAATCCCTGCTGACGGACCAAGGGCGCAGGACAATCCAAGAACATATCCGCCAAGCCTTCCGCTATGCCCAAGCCAACGAGGACGTGGTCACCATAGCCATCGTCACGCGCTACCTCCAGCGCCTCATCAAGGCCAACGTCGCATTGGGATGCCCCATCACCATTCTCGGCACGGAGAAGGACGTCAAGGCCATCGTCACCATCAAGGCGGGAGAAGAGGAAATCAAAGTGCCCCTCATCGGCAACATCGACCGCTTGGACCGCATCACCATTGACGGACAGGAAATCACGCGCATCATCGACTACAAGACGGGATCGAAGAAGGACAACAGCTGGAAGGATTGGGACAACCTCTTCGTGCCCAATGCCAAACAGGCATACTACATCCTCCAGACCTTCTACTACTCCCTGCTCATGCAAGCGGAGATGCCCCAGGCGCAACTAGCCCCCTGTCTACTGTTCATTCAGAGCGAAGAGAAGAGTCGCGACCCCTTCATCTACCACGACAAGGAGCGCATCATCAACTTTGCGGAATATGCAGAAGAGTTCCGCACCCACCTCCAGACGCTCCTCGAGGAAATCTACGACCCCAGCCTCCCCTTCGCGCCCACCCCCGTGACAGACCACTGCCGCACCTGCCCCTACGCCGAACTCTGCAAGCTCAGCCAGCAGGAATAAATGCAGAAATGGCGAAGCATCTGCCGAGAAGGCGATTCTTCTCGCCCATTTTTTCGTTCCGCATCAGCACATAGTCAGCGACCCGCGCCCGCAGGTCACGCGACCCGCGGGCGCAGGTCACACGACCCGCGGGCGCAGGTCGCGTGACCCGCGGGCGCGGGTCGCTGTCTTTCTCGGAGATAAAAACGGAAATCTGGCTGGAAAAATTGGAAAACTCGAATTCCCGCCTGAAATGCAATAGAAAAAGAGGCTGCACCGTCCTTGCGTTGACGGTGCAGCCTCTTTGTAGTATCAATGATGGGGAGAATTATTCGGCTTCCTCGGACTTGATGTTGGGACGTTCAAGGCCGTAGCCCTTCTTCTTGTCCACCACCTTGAGGTAGATGGCAATCAAGAGGGCAGCCACACCAAAGCTGGCGAAGATAATTTCGGGGATGGTGTAGTCGTAGGGGATGAGGGTAGCATTCTGTGCCTTGGCTGCGATGACAGCGGGGTTGTTGGCATTGGTGGAAGACAGCACGCTACCAATGAGCAGCGGTGTAAGCGACAATCCAAAGTTTTGAATCCAGAAAATCAAGCAGTAGGCACTACCAAGGATTTTCTCATCAACAATTTTGGGCACACTGGGCCACAGTGATGCAGGAACGAGGGCAAAGCTCAAACCAAGAATGACGATGGTGGCATAAGCAATTGGTTCGCTTTTGGTCTCTGGCAGCACGAAGGCAAAAACGAGGTGGCAGATGATGAGCAAGAGTGCGCCACCAATGAGCATCGTGGCGCCCTTACCCTTACGGTCAAGGTAATAGCCAAGCAACGGAGTGATGGCGGCAGCGCCAATGGGGAACCAACGGAAGATGTCGGCAGCCTGAGTGGCTGTCAGTCCGTCAAGATTGCACTGAAGCATATTGGCCGCAAAACGCTGGAAGGGGAAGATGGCGGAATAGTAGAGCACGCACAGCAGAGCCACTATCCAGAATGCTTGAGAAGTTAGAATATACTTGAGGTCGGAGAACTTGAATTCTTCTTCGGGTTCACCATCGCTAGCGGCAGCGCCTAGTTGTTTGTCGAATTTCTTGTCCATCACGCAGAACACGCCAAAAGTCATAAGACCGATAAGCAGCAGCAGGGTGCAGAAGGCCAAGGGGGCCACGACCGTTCCCATCTTTTCTGCAATATAGGGGGAGATGGAGAAGATGGCGAAGACGCCCACACGGGCAAGTGCCATCTCTAAGCCCATGGCAAGAGCCATTTCCTTGCCCTTGAACCACTTGGCAATAGCCTTGGAAACGGTAGTACCTGCCATCTCGCAACCACAGCCGAAAATCATGAAACCAAAGCAGGCCATCTTGGCGCTAGCAGGCATGGACACCCACCAAGAGTTAAGCCATTCGGCCATAGCCGTAGTCTGAAACCAATCGCTGATACCAATGAGTTTGATAACACCACCAATGAGCATCAAGGAAGCAGAAAGCATACCCGTGAAGCGCACGCCCATCTTGTCAAGAATCAGACCCGCAATGATGAGGAAGCCCCAAATGTTGAGGATAAACTCACTGGCACCATAGGTACCGAAGATGTCGGGGGTCCATCCGCGCTCTTTTTCTATCAGTGCCTGGATGGGCGACATCAAATCTACAAACATGTAGGCGAAGAACATTGTCAAAGCAATGAGAACGAGGGCGGTCCAGCGAGCGGCCGCACTGTCATTCATTTTTTTCTGAATCAATTCTGTCATATCTTTTATTGTTTTTGGTTAATTCGGGGTAATAAGCACTTGTAGCACAGCGATAGGCTGATTAGTGCTTTAGGTATTTGTCCAGCCAGCGGAAAAAGGTGCGCTGCCAGAGGATGCCGTTCTGGGGCTTGAGCACCCAGTGATTCTCGTCGGGGAAGAGCAGAAGCTGGGCATCGAGGCCGCGCATACGGGCTGCGGTGAATGCGCTCTCGGCTTGGGTATATTCAATGCGGAAGTCGCGCTGGCCGTGGATGCAAAGGATGGGCGTGTCCCAACGGTCCACGTAGAGGTGGGGCGAGGTGGCAAAGGCTTTTTGCATCTGCTCATTGGCCGCCTTTTCCCAGGGCGCAGAACCCATGTCCCAGTTGGGGAACCAGAGTTCTTCGGTTTCCACGTATTGCTGCTGGGTATTGTAGATGCCATCGTGGGCAATGAAGGCCTTGAATCGTTTGTCGTGATTGCCGGCTAGCCAATAGACGCTATAGCCACCGAAGCTGGCGCCCACTGCGCCGAGGTGGTCCTTGTCCACATAGGGTTCGCGGCAAAGGTCGTCAATAGCCGAGAGGTAGTCCTGCATACACTGTCCGCTGTAGTCGCCACTGATTTCTTCCAACCATTCCATACCGAAACCGGGCAGGCCGCGGCGGTTGGGCGCAATAATAATGTAGTCGTTGGCGGCCATCACCTGAAAATTCCAGCGGTAGCTCCAGAACTGGCTGACGGGCGACTGCGGTCCACCTTCGCAGAAGAGGAGTGCGGGATATTTATTCTTCGCATCGAAATGGGGCGGATAGATGACCCAGCAGAGCATATCCTTGCCGTCGGAAGTCTTGACCCAACGCTCTTTGACCTCGCCCATCGTAATCTGGTCGTAGAAGGCTTTGTTCTCCTCGGTCAGTTGGCGGATGCGCAGGCCTTTTCCTTCGGGGACGAGGGTGAACACCTCGTCGGCCGCGCTCATGGAATGACGTTTCACCAGCACACCGCGGCCGACGGGGAGGGCCTGCAGGAGCGTATAGTCGTAGTCGCCGCGTGTCAGCTGGTTCACTTCGCCCTTGAGGTTGGTCGTATAGACATGGGTGCGGCCGTGCCATACGCCAGTGAAGTAGAATCCCTTGCTATCGGGAGTCCAGCAGAACTCATTGACGCCGCTCTCGAAGGATTCGGTGACGTAGGTTTTGCTGCCCGTCTTCAGATTGAGCACACAGAGGCGCGTGCGGTCGCTCTCATAGCCATCGCGCTCCATTGAGGTCCAGGCTATGTAGCGTCCGTTGGGCGAGAACTGCGGATTCTGGTCGTAGCCCACGTTGCAGTCGCCCTCCTGCTGATTGACAGACTGCTGGGCTAGCGAAACGGTGGCGTTCTTCTCGGGCTCTTTGTAATCGGCGGGCTTGCAGAGATTGCGCGTTTGTCCGCTCTGAATGTCGTAGAGGTAGATGTCGCTATCGGTGCTGATGGCATAGTCGCGGCCCGTCTTCTTGCGACAGGTGTAGGCCACTTGTCGGCCATCGGGACTCCATGCCAACTGCTCCACGCCACCGAAGGGCAGCATCGGGCATTCGTAGGGCTCGTCCTTGAGAATGTCAAACGCCCCCGAGATTTTGTTGCCGTCAAAGGCGGCCACGAAGGGATGGGGGATGGCGCGCACATACTGGTCCCAATGTTTGTACATGAGGTCGTTGCACACGATTCCCGTGGCTTGGGGAAGGTCCTCGTCGTTCTTTTGGATGGAAGTTGTGCTTTCCACTTCCTTAATCAGAATCACCTGTGCCTCGTCGGGCGAGAAGAGGAACTCCAAGACGTCGTCGGGCTCATGGCTGAGCTGTCTGCGCTCGGTGCCATCGGGATTCATTTCCCACACCTGACTGCTGCCCGATTCGGAGGAAAGAAAAGCAATCTTCGAGCCGCCCTTGATGAACACTCCCCCACCCTCGCTCTTCGTACTGGTGGTCAGGCATTTTGATTCCTGCGTATTCATATCATAGGAATAGAGTACGCTGTGGCTCTTGTTCTGCTGAATGCTATAATAGGTGACGGAATAGACACCCATATTGCCTTGCTGATTGAGCGCGAAACCGCCAATACGGCCCATTCCCCAAAGTGCTTCGGGGGTGAGACGGCCGTTTTTGACAGTCTGCGCCACCTGGTCTGCACGCTGGCGGCCAATAAACGGGGCATTCTGTGCGTCAACGGGCTGCGCCAGGGTGGCGGCAGTCATTGCGGACATAACAAGCATCTGTTTGAAATTCATTATTGTCTGTTGATTTATGGTGGTTCTATGAGATGAGGCGTATGGACGCAAGTATTCCCGCACGCTGCCAGAAGGACACACTACGGCCTTCCCTGACAACGTGCGGGAATCATGCTTATTTCTTGCGCGACTGCTGTGCCTTCATCATCGCTTCCTGCTGCTTTTGCAGGGCTTCGAGGCGGGCTGCAAGGCCGCTGGGCTTCTTGTTGGGATTGTTCTTGTTGGCGCGATAGTTCTCTTCGAGCTTAGCCAACAACTTGGCATCGTCCGTGGTCTTGCGCAGATACCACATAGTCAGCGCGCTGGCCAGAAGGGAGATGAAGTAGTAGTAGTTCAGACCCGAGGAGTAGTCGTTGAACATAAAGAAGAAGAAGACGGGCATGAGATACATCATCCACTGCATCACCTTCATCTGGTCTGCCTGCTCGGCCGACATGCTCTCGCGCTGCTGGCGCATAGTCATATAACTATATAATATATTGGTAGCGCAAAAGAGCAGACAGAAAAGGCTGAGGTGGTCACCGATACCCCAAATGTGGGTACCCCAAGAAATGAGGCTGTCGTACGTGGAAAGATCCTCGGCCCAGAGGAAGCCCTGCTGGCGAAGTTCGATAGCGTTAGGCACGAAGTTGAACATAGCAATCCAGATGGGCATCTGAATCAGCATAGGCAAGCAACCGCCCATGGGGCTCACGCCATATTGCGAATAGAGCGTCATCATGGCTTGCTGCTTCTTCATCGCATCCTCTTGGTTGGGATACTGCTTGCTGAGTTCATCGATTTTGGGTTTGAGCACACGCATCTTCGCACTGCTCAAGAAACTCTTGCGCGTGGGAATATAGACGATGAAGCGGAGCAGGATGGTAATCAGCAAGAGCACGATACCCATCGGCAGGCCCAAGCGAGTGAGGAAGTCGAAGACGTAGAGCGTGAAGAAGCGGTTGATCCACTTGAAAAGCGGCCAACCAAGATAAACCAATTCCTCCATCTCTAAATCCTTCTCGCCGCCAATGGCATATTGATCCATGGATTTGAGCAGACGGAACTGGTTGGGGCCAAAGTAGAACTGCATCTGCGTCTGCTCCTTGCCCGTGGGGTCAAACTGGGCCTGCAGGCGCGCAGTATAGTCTTTGAGATAACCCGCAGTGTTGCCTTTGTCAACGGGTTTGCTGGAGACGTATTGGGGCACGAAGGGCTTGTCGGCAATCAGCACGCTGCTGAAATACTGATTCTTGAAGGCCACCCAATCCACGTTGCCCTCGAAATCGCTCTCCTCTTCGGCCTCATACTCACTCAACTTCTCGGTGTCGTCTCCGGTCAGTTTGTAAGTCAGCGTGGAGTATTGGTTCTCAAATTTGTGGCCCTTTTCAAACTGAGCGATACGCTCGCGCCAGTCAATATTGATGACGCGCGTATTGGCACTGACATAGCGGTCCATTCCCTTGGAGGCAATGGAGAAATTCAGCATAAAGTTGTTGGGCTGCAAGGTATAGACAAAGTCCAACTGCGAACTGCCATCCGCATTCGCCATGCGCAGCGTGACGGAATTGGCTGTCTTCTCCACTACCTGAAAGAGGAAATTGCTTGTCGTCAGGCTGCCTTCCTTCGTGTCAAGGGTGAAAGCCATCTCCGAGTCCTGCTGGCGATAAAGATGGAGCGGCTCGTTCTTGTCGTTGCTAAAGTCGTTGTAGCTCTTATAACGATAATTCTGTGTACCCTCCTCAGTTTCTTTCAGATACACGTTAGCAACTGTTCCGCCCTTTGGGTCAATCTGCACGCGCAGCTTTTCGTTTTCAATCGTGACGAGTTCAGCCTTAGCAGAGGATTCGGTGAGCATACAATTAAAGAAAGGTGCGGTAGAATCCACCGCAGCCACCGCAGCCGCTTGTTGCTGCTTCGGTTCATCTTTCTTCGTTTCCTTCTGAGGCTGCACCTGCTCGGTGGCAGGCTGTTCTGGAGCATTGGCTGCTTTCTGGCTGCTGTAGTAACTAAAACCAAACAGCACCAGACCTATGAGCACAAGCCCCGTAATTGTGTTTTTATCCATATAATATATTGATTGTTTTTTGCAGAAATGGTGGCGCACGACAAGACGCTTCAACCGAACGTCGGTGCGCTACATATTGGCACGTCTGCCCTGGCGACCAGACCAACCCGTGCACAATATGGCGGCAAAAGTACAAAAATTCCGCCACGTAGTTGCCCGTTGAAGGACGAAAAGTAGCAGAAGCTTCAATAAATCAAGCCAAAGCAACCTTCCGGCCAACATACTATGGCAAAATGCAAGGCATTAGATAGACATAAAGATCGCCTAGCAATTCGCGTAAAAGTATCGCAAGTAACTTGAAGACGATTGTTCCCATGCAAACGAACTCCATATTCACACCATACTAAGCAAGGTGCGTTACTTACCCGATTTCCACTTTTAGGGCTCACTCGGAACTTACGCACGTTAATCATGCTCATACCGAGCGTACAAAGAAAGAGGCTGCAGCGTCTTCAATGGAACGCTACAGCCTCTTTTTTAGGGTTTTATGGGAATCGGGGGACTCTCTCGGGATGAGAAGAGGGATGACCCTGATTGGCTTAGATGAGGTATTGGGAGGAGATGCTTTCGTTGTCCATCACGCGGCGGATGGTTTCGGCGAGCATACCCGAAACGGAGATTTGCTTTACCTTTTTGCTGTTGCCGTGATAGGGGATGCTATCGGTAAATACCATTTCTACGAGGGCAGAATCGTCAACGCGCTGGTCGGCGGGGCCGCTCATGATGCAGTGGCTGGCAATGGCGCGTACGCTATTGGCTCCGCCTGCCATGATAAGGTCGGCTGCCTTGGTGATGGTGCCTGCGGTGTCAACGATGTCGTCGACGAGGATGACGTCCATGCCTTCTACCTCACCGATGATTTGCATGCTATCTACTTCGTTGGCCTTCTTGCGGCTCTTGTTGCAGAGCACCATGGGACAACCCAGGTACTTGGCATAGGATGCTGCGCGCTTGCTACCGCCTACGTCGGGAGTGGCGATGCAGAGGTTGGGCAGATTGAGGCTCTGAATGTAGGGGAGCATGACGGTGGAGGCGTACAAATGGTCAACGGGCACGTTGAAGAAGCCTTGCTCCTGGTCGGCATGGAGGTCCATCGTCATAAGTCGGTCAATACCTGCTACACTGAGCAAGTCGGCTACTAGTTTGGCACCGATGGAAACGCGGGGCTTGCTCTTGCGGTCCTGGCGCGCCCAACCGAAATAGGGCACTACGGCACAGATACTGCGGGCCGAAGCACGCTTGGCTGCGTCAATCATCAGGAGGAGCTCCATCAGATTGTCGGAGTTGGGGAAGGTGGACTGTACCAAGAAGAGGTCGCGGCCGCGAATGCTCTCTTCGTAACTTACTTCAAACTCGCCGTCGGCGAATTTGGTCATCACCATGTTGCCAAGCGGACATTTTAATTCCGCACAAATCTTTTCTGCCAGATAACGGGATGCAGTGCCAGAAAAGACCATAAAGTTGTTACTCATGTGTGGGAGATATTTTTAGGTAGGTTTTAAATATTCCGTTTGATGGAGGGTTGTGCTAGTTGGTTGCCTTGCGGATTTTGCGGAAATGGCTGATAATCTCGCGGAAGTCTTGTGTGCTGTGAATCTGGAAGCGATTCCAGATGGCGCCGAGCAGGACAATTCCGCCAAAACCGTTATCTCGCAGGAAGGGGATATGCTCGAGGTCTATGCCTCCCATGGCCATCACTTTCTTATCAATGACTTTTCGCTCGCTCATTGACTTGATTTGTGCGGGCGTAAAGCGTGGTGTGAAGTGTTCGCCGTCCTTCGTTTCATAAAGCGCGGAGAAGAAAAGATAGTCGAAGGTTTTTTTCCGCTGCTTGATTTCCTCTTCTGTGAGGCACGAGCAACTGATTTGTCCTTTATACTTAGCTGGGAGTTCGGGATTGCGCTGATTGAGATGGATACCCTTGAGGCCGTATTCGTTTTTGAGATAAAAATGGTCGTGAACGACAATTTGCTTTCTGTAGTTGTCGGGCAAGAGTTGCAGCAGTCGTTCGGAATAGACAGGCTCGGTGTTGGGCTTGCGCATATGGAGTATATCCAACCC
The DNA here is from genome assembly GCA_004555425.1 of Bacteroidales bacterium. Lineage (GTDB taxonomy): Bacteria > Bacteroidota > Bacteroidia > Bacteroidales > Bacteroidaceae > Alloprevotella. The sequence continues at coordinate 4,425 of SFID01000017.1, read as the reverse complement.
CTCGTCAAAGAGGGCTGTCAGAATCTGATGCTCTTCAACAAAAAATGTGGGCAGGGTCATTAAAATAAGCTTCATACGGAATATGCGTTCTTGTATGCAAGCGCAAAGTTACGAATTCTTATGGTGAAATGAGTGAAATCTTAAGAAGTTTTTCACATTTCAGGGATAGCATTAGGGGTGAGCCTTGCCCGCTATCGGGAAAGCCCACCCCTGATGAGGTTATCGCACGAGTACGAGCGTATAGCGCGAATCGTAGCTATAGTCGCGTACGTCAAGTTCCATCCTATAGTTGGTACCTTGGTTGATATATGCCTCAATATCACTAAGGCCATCGCCATTGAAATCCATATAGATAACGTTGTCCTCGACGTCCCAGTAGCCCGATTCGTAGAATCCATTGGAGCCTATGACTTGAAAGGTTCCGTTACTATTGAACTGGAAGCGGTCGTTGGTGTAATAAGGACAATCGCCTACGCGGAGATAGACATTGCGAACATACCACCGACCCGTAATATTGACATAGTAATTTTCCACCCAGAGTTCTTCACACGAAGAAAGGAGGCATGATGACAGCAACAGCAAAAGGCTGAACGCTGACAGGCGCGATAGGTTAAGATAGCGTTTCATAAGAGAATTGTTTGTGGGGGTATGTTATGGGTATACGATGAAGAGGTACTCAGATTGCGGCTAATCATCATTCTGCAACTTGCGGTAGCGAATGCGGCGGGGCTCTTCGATGCCAAGGCGCTTGGCCTTGTGAACCTCGTAGTCGCTATATGAGCCTTGATAGAAATACACCTCACCATTACCTTCGAAGGCAAGGATGTGCGTGCAGATACGGTCGAGGAACCAGCGGTCGTGGCTAATCACAACGGCGCAACCTGCAAACTGTTCCAAACCTTCCTCCAATGCACGAAGGGTATTGACGTCAATATCGTTGGTCGGCTCGTCAAGGAGGAGTACGTTGCCTTCCTGCTTCAGCGCGAGCGCGAGGTGCAGGCGGTTGCGCTCGCCACCAGAAAGAACGCCACACTTCTTCTCTTGGTCAGCACCCGAGAAATTGAACTTGCTGAGATATGCACGCGAGTTTACATCGCGACCACCGAGGCGCATCAGTTCGCTGCCGCCGCTGATGACTTCATAGACAGACTTGTCGGGGTCAATGTCCTTGTGCTGCTGGTCCACGTAAGCCAAGCGAACGGTTTCGCCCACGGAGAAAGTGCCGCCATCGGCCTGTTCCAATCCCATGATAAGGCGGAAGAGCGTGGTCTTGCCCGCGCCATTGGGACCGATTACGCCAATGATGCCATTGGGCGGCAGGGTAAAATTGAGGTCTGAGAAGAGCGTCTTGTGCGGATAAGCCTTGGCCACGTGCTCGGCCTCAATCACCTTGGCACCGAGGCGCGGACCATTGGGGATGAATATTTCCACGTGCTGTTCCTTCTCCTTCTGGTCTTCGGAAAGCAGGCGGTCGTAAGAGTTCAGACGGGCCTTACCCTTGGCCTGACGCGCCTTGGGAGCCATACGCACCCATTCCAACTCGCGTTCCAAGGTCTTGCGGCGCTTGCTGGCCACCTTTTCCTCCATCTCCATGCGCTTGGTCTTCTGTTCCAGCCACGAAGAGTAGTTGCCCTGCCAAGGAATGCCTTCGCCGCGGTCCAATTCGAGAATCCAACCCGCCACATCGTCCAAGAAATAGCGGTCGTGGGTAACGGCAATGACGGTTCCCTCGTACTGGTTGAGGTGCTGCTCGAGCCAGTCTATGGATTCGGCATCAAGGTGGTTGGTTGGTTCGTCCAGCAAAAGCACATCGGGCTTCTGCAAAAGCAGACGGCAAAGGGCAACTCGGCGACGCTCGCCACCAGAGAGGTGCGTCACAGACTGGTCGGCGGGAGGACAGCGCAGGGCATCCATTGCGCGCGACAGACGTTGGTCAAGATTCCACGCATCGCTGGCATCCAGAATATCCTGCAATTCTCCCTGGCGGGCAAAGAGGCCGTTCATCTTCTCTTCGTCCTCGTAGTATTCGGGCAGGCCAAATTTCTGGTTGATTTCCTCGTATTCGGCCAAGGCATCTACAATGGGCTGCACGCCTTCCTCCACAATCTGGCGCACCGTTTTGGTTTCATCCAACTGCGGTTCCTGTGGCAGATACCCGACCGTATAACCTGGGGAGAACACGACTTCGCCTTGGAAGTCCTTGTCGAGTCCTGCGATGATTTTCATCAGCGTGGACTTGCCGGCGCCATTGAGACCGATGATACCAATCTTGGCACCATAGAAGAAGGAGAGGTAAATATTCTTGAGTATCTGCTTGTTCGTTTGGCGAATCGTCTTAGATACGCCTACCATTGAGAAGATTATTTTCTTGTCGTCTGTCGTTGCCATATATAGATGCGGTGTTTCTTGTTATAGGAATTTAGTTGGTTTGAGGTGTGCTATTGTTGTTGCCGTTAGTATCACCCGAATGATTGTTGCGAGGTTTTCTGCGGCGGTGGTTGTGTGGGCGCGATTTCTTGCGGGCTTCGGGAGCGGCGCCTTCGTTTGCGGTTGCTGGCTTTTTTGCTTGGTCTTTTTCAGAAGGCTTTCCGCTTTTTCTGTGACCTCTGCCGTGGTCTCCAGAACGCTTTTTGTTTCCTCCGCCTCGGCGGTCATTGCGATGGCTGGCGGCTTGTGGCTCGCTCATTCCCTCGGGCAGGGGATTTCGCGTAATCTTGTACTCCAGCATCCGCTCTATGGCTGCCAAGGATGGGCGGTCCTTTTCGTTGACAAGGGTAATCGCCCTACCTTCACGGCCAGCGCGTGCCGTTCGTCCAATACGGTGTACATAGTCTTCGGGGTCGCGCGGGCAGTCGTAGTTAATGACCATCGTGATGTCGTCAATATCAATACCGCGCGCCACAATATCGGTGGCCACGAGTATATCCATGCGACCCGCCTTGAAGTCCAGCATGACGCGCTCACGATCCGTTTGTTCCAGGTCGGAGTGCATCGCCTCGGTGTGTAGTCCGGCGCGACGGAGGAGGATATTGAGCTCCTTCACCTTCTGTTTTGAAGAGGCGAAGACAATGGTACGTGTCAGTCCCTCCTCTGAAAGGATACCACGGATAATTGCGGTTTTGTCGCCGTCCTTGCAAACGTAAACCGACTGCTGAATCTTCTCCGCAGGCTTCGAAACCGCCAATTTCACTTCCACAGGGTCATGAAGGATTGTGCGTGCCAGTTCGTCAATCTTCTCGGGCAGGGTGGCTGAGAAAAGAATCGTTTGACGCTCCTTAGGCAGGGCGGCCACAATCTTCATGATGTCATCGTAGAATCCCATATCCAGCATACGGTCGGCCTCGTCCAGGATGAAATAGTTCGTTCGGCTGAGATCGAGGCTGCCCAGTTGCAGGTGGGTAATCAGGCGTCCAGGAGTGGCGATAACGATGTCGGCGCCGCGCTTGAGGCTGTGGCGTTCGTTTTCGTAACGTTCGCCATCGTTGCCTCCATATACGGCCACGCCATTTATATTCATATAATACGAGAAACCTTGAAGGGCCTGGTCTATCTGCCTTGCCAATTCACGCGTTGGAGCCATGATGAGGCAGTTGACGGCATCGTCGGGATGGGGATGCTCTTGCAGAAGGGTGAGAATGGGCAATAGATAGGCCGCAGTCTTGCCCGTTCCTGTCTGAGCGATACCGATGAGGTCGCGCCGTTGGAGGATATGTGGAATACACTGTCCCTGCACGGGTGTACATTCCTCGAAGCGCATATCATACAAGGCATCGAGTAAATCCTCGCTGAGGGGCAGGTCCTCGAAATAGACTTTAGGTGTATCTGTCACGTTGGTAAATGTTTTATGAATGGCTAATAATGGGCCACCCTATTGAGGTGTCCGTCGATAAAGGTAGAAAGCAATACCTACAAACAGGATGTTGGGAATCCAGACTGCCAGCATCGGCGGCCAACCGGCATTGGTAGCGAAGGTGGCCGACACTGTTTGCAACAGGATGTACGAGAAACTGAGCGCAAGGCCGATACCAATGGAAGTACCCATACCTCCCTTGCGCTTTTGGCTGGAGAGGGCTGCTCCAATAAGCGTGAGTATAAAAGCAGCAAAGGGAGAGGCAAAACGCTTGTGGTATTCTACCTCGAAGGTGCTGACACCGGCTGCACCGCGCAGCTTCTGCCGGCCGATGAACTCTTCGAGCTCGGGCACGGTCATGGTCTCCTGCTGGCCGCGCACGTAGAAGAAGTCCTTGGGCTCCATGATGATGATGGTGTCGAGCTTGTTGCCGCTTTCGAGCTTCTCGCGCATTCCCTTGAGGGTGCGTATCTTGTACTGGCGCAGGGTCCAGGAGAAGCGGCGGTCAGACAGTGTGTCGTACTGTATGCTCTGGGCGGTGAGGTGGGACACGAGTTTCTTGTCCTCGAACTTGT
>SFID01000016.1 GCA_004555425.1 Bacteroidales bacterium | reverse complement strand
AAATTTTCTTGGCTTTATCGGTGAACGAATCGCCGATGTAGGATTTTTTTCGCGGCCGAAATCATAAAAGATATTAAAGTTTTTCGCGCTAAAAAAGTTCGATTTTAACATTTCGAGTAACTACTCAGGTCGTTCTTTGCCCGAAAAAATGGATTGGCTAGGTGGTATTTATGGGTGGAATGATGCCGTCTGTGTGCCCCAAGGGGCAACTTGCTTGTAGCCCAGCACCATATATAAGTAGCCCAACCACATATATAATAAGGTGTAATGAAAGGACGAATAGTAACTGCGGATGCTTACGCTTTTGCCCTTTCAAGGCCGAGACGGACAACGAGCAACAACACCCAGGGCACCGCTACGCCCTGCTGGAGGAGGCTAGGAGCAGGTTGCCCTTGCAAGGCGTACCGTCACTCCGCGCACGATGCGTGCCTGTTATTCTCATTTCAAATCGAGTGCTCCCCAATCCGTACTCATTCCCAAAGACAAGCCCCCCTTCCGCTCATCTGCCATCCCGACATAGCATAAAAAACCAAAAAAACAGGGAGCGAAGGCTTGCACCTTAAAATAAATCACTAAATTTGCGCGATTTCAAGAGTTTATAAATCTTTACTATTCTATTTTTTCAAACCGATGAACGTAATTACCAAGACCGTTGCCCTGCCTGATGGACGTACTATCAGCATCGAAACGGGTAAGCTGGCCAAGCAGGCCGATGGTGCCGTTATGCTCCGCATGAACAACACCATGCTGCTTGCCACCGTCTGCGGCGCAAAAGACGCTGCTCCCGGCACCGACTTTATGCCGTTGCAATGTGACTACAAAGAGAAATACTCCGCTGCCGGACGTTTCCCCGGCGGTTTCACCAAACGCGAAGGCCGTGCTTCCGACTACGAAATCCTGACCTCACGTCTCGTAGACCGCGCACTGCGCCCCCTCTTCCCCAGCGACTACCACGCCGAAGTATATGTCAATATCACCCTCTTCTCCGCCGATGGCGTAGATATGCCCGATGCACTCGCCGGCTTTGCTGCCAGCGCAGCACTGGCTTGCTCCGACATCCCCTTCGACGGACCTATCTCTGAGGTGCGCGTGGCGCGTATCAACGGCGAGTTTGTCATCAACCCCACCTTCGAACAACTCGAAGAGGCCGATATGGAACTCATGGTAGGTGCTACGGAGGAAAACATCATGATGGTGGAAGGCGAAATGAAGGAAGTGCCCGAAAGCGCACTCCTCGAAGCACTCAAGGCCGCCCACGCTGCCATCAAGCCTATGTGCCAACTTCAGAAGGAACTCATGAAGGAACTCGGCACCGACGTGAAGCGCGAATATTGCCACGAGGTCAACGACGAAGAACTCCGCGAGCAGGTGAAGGCCGAGTGCTACCAGCCTTGCTACGACATCACGAAGCAGGGCCTCGAAAAGCACGCACGCTTTGACGCCTTCGAAGCCGTACGCGAGAACTTCAAGGAGGCTTACGCCGCTGCCCATGCCGAACTCACTCCCGAAGAACTCGAGGAAAAGAACGGCCTCATCGATAAGTACTACCACGACGTGGAGAAGGACGCTATGCGCCGCTGCATCCTCGACGAAGGCATCCGTCTCGATGGCCGCCATACCACGGACATCCGCCCCATCTGGTGCGAAGTAGATCCCCTGCCCGGACCCCACGGCTCGAGCATCTTTACACGCGGTGAAACGCAGAGCCTCTCCACCTGTACGCTCGGCACGAAACTGGATGAGAAGCTCGTTGACGACGTCCTCGACAAGAGTTACCAGCGCTTCCTCCTCCACTACAACTTCCCGCCCTTCTCCACTGGCGAAGCCCGCGCACAGCGTGGCGTAGGCCGCCGCGAGATTGGCCACGGCCACTTGGCTTGGCGTGGTTTGAAGGGCCAGATTCCTGCTGACTTCCCCTACACCGTGCGCGTGGTGAGCGATATCCTCGAGAGCAACGGCTCATCGTCAATGGCCACTGTCTGCGCCGGCACGCTCGCCCTTATGGACGCTGGTGTGCCCCTCAAGGCTCCCGTTAGCGGTATCGCCATGGGCCTTATCAAGAACCCCGGTGAGGACAAGTACGCTGTGCTCTCCGATATCCTCGGCGACGAAGACCACCTCGGCGATATGGACTTCAAAACCACTGGTACGCTTAAGGGTCTCACGGCTACGCAGATGGACATCAAGTGCGACGGCCTCTCCTACGAAATCCTTGAAAAAGCCCTCGCACAGGCCAAGGCTGGTCGCGAGCATATCCTCGGCGAAATGATGAAGACCATGTCGGCTCCCCGCGAGGACTTCAAGCCCCACGTACCCCGCATCGAAGCCTTTACCATTCCCAAGGAATTTATCGGTGCTGTCATTGGCCCGGGCGGTAAGATTATCCAGGGCATGCAGGAAGAAACGGGTGCCACCATCACCATCGACGAAGAAGATGGCGTGGGCAAGGTACAAGTTTCGGGTGCCAACAAGGCCATCATTGATGCTGCCGTTGCCAAGATTCGCGCCATCGTGGCCATCCCCGAAGTGGGCGAAACCTACGAGGCCAAGGTGGTCAGCATCATGCCCTACGGTTGCTTCGTAGAGTTCATGCCGGGCAAGGAAGGCTTGCTCCACATCAGCGAAATCGCCTGGAAGCGCCTCGAAACAGTTGAAGAGGCTGGCATCAAAGAGGGCGATACCATCACGGTGAAGCTGCTTGAAATTGACGAAAAGACAGGCAAGTTCCGCCTCAGCCACCGCGTGCTCGAAGAGAAGCCCGAAGGTTGGGAGGACCGCCCCGCACGCCGTCCGCGTCGCGAAGGTGGACGCAAATAATAAAAAACTGGGGTCGTGATAGCACGGCCCCAGTTTTTTTTCGGTCGCTTTGCGACCTAGTTTCAGACGGTCGCTTCGCGACCTAGTCCAGTCGCTTCGCTCCTTTAGTTTCAATGGTCGCTTCGCTCCCTGGTTTCAGTCGGAAGCCTGCGGCTTCCTAGTTTCAGGGAATCCCTTCGGGCTTCCTGTTTCAACGCAGCCTGCGGCTGCTGGCTCGATAGTCTTTTTAGTTAGGAGTTAGGAGTTAGGAGTTAGGAGTTAGGAATTAGGAGTTAGGAGTTAGGAATTGCCTTTCAATGAGGATGACCTCCTAATACTCTTTCTCCACTCCTAACCCCTCACTCCTCTCCATCCTCTGCAATCCTCTGTCATCCTCTGCCATCCTCTGCCATCCTCTCCAATCCTCTGCCATCCTCTTAAACAATTCCAGTATCTTCAAAGAACGTTCAGCATTTTTTTGTAAATTTGCAGGGGAATGGGCTCCTATCAAGGCAGCGCTTGTCCCGCCACGCCCCTCCTTTATTCTATTACAACAAACCTTTCAATGGAACAATTCGAACTGATTGCCAAAACCTTTCAGGGCCTTGAGGAGGTCCTGGCACAGGAACTTACCGAACTCGGTGCCGACGAAATTCAGATTGGACGACGCATGGTTTCCTTCGTAGGTAACAAGGAAATGATGTATCGCGCCAACTTCTGCCTGCGTACCGCTGTGCGTATTCTCAAACCTATCAAGCACTTCACAGCCTCCGATGCCAACGACGTTTACACCGCCGTACGCGCCATTGATTGGTCACAGTATCTCGACCTCAACACGACCTTCGCCGTGGACTCCGTGGTTTATTCCACCGAGTTCCGCCACTCGAAATTCGTAGCCTACAAGGTGAAGGACGCCATCGTTGATTATTTCCGCGAAACAACGGACGAGCGCCCCAACATACGCATCAGCAAGCCCGATATCCAACTCAATATCCACATTGCCGAAGACCAGTGCACCCTCTCCCTTGACTCGTCGGGCGAAAGCCTCCACTTGCGCGGCTATCGCACGGGACAGGGCGAAGCACCTATCAATGAGGTGCTGGCTGCGGGCCTTATCAAACTCACAGGATGGCAATGCGACACCGATTTCATTGACCCCTTCTGCGGTTCGGGCACTATCCTCGTCGAGGCCGCACTGATGGCGCGCAATATCTATCCCGGCGTGTTCCGCAAGCACTTCGGTTTTGAAAAATGGAAAGACTTTGATGCCGAACTCCTCGAAAGCATTTACAACGATGACAGCGAGGAGCGCGAATTTACCCACCATATTTATGGCTACGACCTTAACCTGCGCGCCGTTGAGATAGCCCGCGACAATGCCAAGAGTGCTGGCGTGAGCGATATCATTAGCGTGGAGCAGCGCGACATTGCTAATTTCGTCAAGCCCGCCGAGAAAGCGCTCATGGTGACGAACCCGCCCTACGGCGAGCGCATCACGTCGCCCGACCTGCTCGGCCTGTACCGCACCTTCGGCCGCGTGCTCAAACACGACTTCACGGGTGGCGAGGCATGGGTCATCAGTTACAAGGAAGAGTGCTTCGCAAACATGGGCCTCAAACCTAGTTTCAAGGTTCCCCTCTTCAACGGCTCGCTCGACTGCGAATTTCGCAAATACCAACTCTTCGACGGCAAACTAGATGCCTTTCGCGCTGCCGGCGGTGACGTCAAGACCAACGAAGAACGCCGCCGCATGGCCGAATCGGGCCGCTTCAAGAAACGCCGCGACGAGTTCAAGGGCCGCAATGCCGAAGGCGATGCACAGGAGCGCGAGAAACCCGACTTCACCGCCCTCGACGAGGAACAAATACAAGCCTACAAAATCCTGCGCCGCAAGCATTCCGAATTTGAACTCCGAAATGGGCGCGGCGAAAAGCGCAACGGGCGCAACGAAAAGCGCAACGGGCACAACGATCGCCGCAACGCTCGTCCGAATCGCGACGAGAAATCCTTCAAAGGGGGGCGCACGGGCCGCTACGACCGCAACCGCCGCAACGACCACCGCGACGATTAGTATTCTACCAAATAATCAGACTTCAATATGCACAATATTCGCAAACAAGTAGCCCTCGCGTGGCTGCTTCTCCTCATCGCCTTCCCCGCTATGGCACAACAGAAATCCTTCACGCTCGACGACCTGATGTGGGGCGGCAAGAATTATTGGAACATTATGCCCCGCTCCACCTTCACCGCTTGGTGGGGCGACCGTCTGGTCAAGACAACTGTCAATAACGCCGTCCTCCTCTACAACGAACAGGGACGCAGCGTCAAGGATGCTCCATTCCTGACCACGGAGAGTATTAACGCGGCCATCGATACCAAGAAGTATGGCCAGGTGCGCAACCTTGCGTATGCCTCTTTCCCCGAGGCAGAACGCCCTGTGGCCGCCCTTGCCACCGACAAGGGTACCATTTATTATAATTGGCAAAGCAAGCAGGTGGAATGGTTCAAAGCCTACATTCCCGAGGCTCAAGCCGAGAAGCAAAGTCCGCTGACCAAGCGCGTGGCCTACGTCAAAGGCTGGAATCTCTACGTCCGCGATGCGCAGGGCAACGACCAGCAGGTCACGAAAGACGGTAGCCGCGAACTGCAATACGGAATGAGCGTTCACCGCGACGAGTTTGGCATCCACGAGGGCCTCTTCTGGAGTCCGAAGGGCAACCTCTTGGCCTTCTATCGTATGGACCAGACGATGGTGACGGACTTCCCGCTCATCGATATAGACAACCGTGTGGCGCAACTCGCTCCCGAGAAGTACCCTATGGCAGGTATGACCAGCCACAAGGTGACCGTGGGCGTGTACGACCCCGCTACGCAAAAGACGCTCTATCTCCAGGCTGGCGACCCCACCGATCGCTACTTCACCAACATAGCCTGGAGTCCCGACGAGGCCATTATATATATGTTTGAACTGCCCCGTACGCAGGATAAAGCAGAGCTGGTGGCCTACGACGCACACAGCGGCAAGCGCCTCGGCGTGCTGTACACCGAAACCAACGCGCGCTACGTCGAGCCTATGAATCCCATCGTCTTCCTGCCTTGGGATAGCAAGCAGTTCGTCATGCAGAGCCGCCGCGACGGCTACAACCACCTCTACCTCATGAATACGGAGGGCAAGGTGCTCAAGCAGTTGACAAAAGGCCAGTTTGAAGTCATCGAAATGCTTGGTTTCAACACCAAGGACAAGACTATCATCATCCAGGCCAACGCCGAGAAGCCCGTTTGCCACAACCTCTACAGCGTAAACGTCAAGACGGGCAAGCGCACCCTCCTCGACAATGGCCGCGGTGTGCACAACGCCACCCTCTCTGCCGCAGGCCGCTTCCTGGCCGACACATGGAGCGAGCCGACTATGTATCGTCAGCAAGACTATCTCTCCACCACAACGGGCAAGGTGCAACCCATTGCGCCCGCCATCGCCACCCCGTGGCCCGACTACAAGGTGCCGACCATCGAAAGCGGCACGGTGAAAGCGGCTGACGGCAAGACCGACCTCTACTATCGCCTTGTCAAGCCCGTAGATTTCGATCCCAACAAGAAATATCCCACGGTGGTATATGTTTATGGCGGTCCCCATGCCCACAATGTGCAGGAAAGTTTCAACTATTGGGCTCGCCCGTGGGAAATCTATATGGCCCAGCGCGGCTATGTGCTTTTCATCGTGGACAATCGCGGCTCACAGTATCGTGGTTTCGAGTTTGAAAGTTGCACGCATCGCCACCTAGGCGACATCGAAATGGCCGACCAGATGGCGGGTGTGGCTTTCCTGAAAACCCTTCCCTATGTGGATGCCGACCGCATCGGCGTGCACGGTTGGAGTTTCGGCGGATTCATGACCACCAACCTCATGTGCTCCTATCCCGAGACGTTCAAGGTGGGCGTGGCAGGCGGCCCTGTCATCGATTGGAAGTACTACGAGGTCATGTATGGCGAGCGCTATATGGATACGCCCGAGGAAAATCCCGAAGGCTACGAAACGAGCAGTCTCCTTGGCAAGGCCAAGAATCTGCGCGGCCGTCTGCAAATCATTGTCGGCCTCAACGACCCCACCTGTGTGCTTCAGCATTCGCTGGCCTTCCTCCGCGCTTGCGAGGATGCAGGCACGCAGCCCGACTACTTCGTTTATCCGGGCCAGGGTCACAACATGATGGGCCCCGACATGGTCCATCTGCACGAGCGCATCACCCGCTATTTTGACGACTATCTGAAATAATATCATCACAACGGCCCAGCAGCCTGCGCATCTCCTTTCCGCGCAAGCCGCTGGGCCGTTGTTTTTCTTCTCAAACCCTATCACACCATGAAAACTCCCATTGCTACTACTCAGGCTCCCGCAGCCATCGGTCCCTACAGCCAAGCCATCGAAGCAGGTGGCCTCGTCTTCGTTTCGGGTCAGTTGCCCATCGACCCCGCCACGGGCGAATTTGCCCAGGGCGGCATCAAGGAACTCACCCGCCAGTCCCTCGAGAATATGAAGGCCATCCTTGCCACCGCAGGTCGCACCCTCAACAATGTGGTCAAGACCACCGTCTTCCTGGCCGATATGGCCGACTTCGCCGAAATGAACGAGGTCTATGCCGAATACTTCCAAGCACCCTTCCCCGCCCGCTCGGCCGTCGCCGTCAAGACCCTGCCGAAGGGGGCGCGCGTAGAGATTGAGTGCATTGCCTGCTAAGAACCATCGCCCTATGAATATCCGCGTTATCATCAGCGGAGGCGGCACCGGCGGCCATATCTTCCCCGCCGTGAGCATTGCCAACGCCATCCGCGAAAAGCAACCCGATGCCGAAATCCTCTTTGTCGGTGCCGAGGGTCGCATGGAAATGCAGCGCGTGCCCGCTGCCGGTTACGAAATCAAGGGACTGCCCGTGGCAGGCTTCGACCGCAAGCACCTGTGGCGCAACGTGAGCGTCGTCATCAAACTCCTGCGCAGCCGCATTATGGCCCGCCGCATCATCAAGGCGTTTCGCCCGATGGTCGCTGTGGGTGTGGGCGGTTATGCCAGCGGTCCTACGCTCGATGTGGCAGGCAAGATGGGCATTCCCACCCTCCTACAGGAGCAGAACAGTTATGCCGGCGTGACCAACAAACTCCTGGCCAAAAAGGCCCGCCGCATCTGCGTGGCCTACGACGGCATGGAGCGCTTCTTCCCTGCCGACCGCATCCTCTTCACGGGCAATCCCGTGCGCCAGAACCTGCTCCACATCACCCTCACGCGCCAAGAGGCGGCCCAGCAAATGGGCCTCGACCCCGCCAAGCGCACCGTGCTCATCGTGGGCGGCAGCCTCGGTGCCCGTTCGATGAACGAGAGCGTCCTCCAGCAGTTGGAACTCATCCGCCAGCAGACGGACGTGCAGTTTGTCTGGCAAACGGGCAAATACTACAGCGAAGCCATCGCTCAGCAACTCAAGGAGCGCACCTGTCCGTCCAACCTCCACGTGATGGACTTCATCAGCGATATGGCCGTGGCCTATGCTGCTGCCGACCTCGTAGTGAGCCGTGCAGGCGCAGGCAGCATCAGCGAATTTTGCCTCCTTGGCAAGCCCGTCATCCTCGTGCCCTCGCCCAACGTGGCCGAAGACCACCAGACGAAGAACGCCATGGCCCTCGTCCAGAAGGATGCCGCCCTCTACGTGCCCGATGCTGAGGCCCCCGACAACCTCCTGCCCACAGCCATCAGCACGGTCAAGAACACCAAAAAACTGCAGGCCCTCTCGCAAAATATCCTCCGTCTGGCCCGCCCCAATGCCGCCTCCGATATTGCCGACGAAGTGATTCGTCTGGCCGAGGCAGGACGATAGGAGTGTAATGCGAAAGCACCGCACCTTGCCTGCGAGGTGGTTGCAAGGCAATGTACCGCACGTTGCTTGCAACGTGTGGCTCAGCGGAAATGTTGGCTCATTGATAACATCTTCAAAGAGTACAAACATCAGAAAACCGCTGAGCCACACGTTGCAAGCAACGTGCGGTACATTGCGTTTTCAATGAAAAGTGACCTGAGTAGTTACCCTAAACTGTTAAAAATGCAGGGTTGAAAATAAATATCTTTTAACTTTTCGAATCTCTATATCGTCAATATGCGCACCAACTTGGCCCGAAAAAAATCCGCAAAAGCCAGTAGAAAATCCGCTTCGGCATATAAATTTTTCTATATGCTTTGTAAAACAATGGTTTTTTCGGCCATTTTCGTATGAAAAAAGAGGAGAAAACCCTTTGTTTATGGGCTCTCTCCTCTTCGCTAGTACAAAGATAATACTTTTTTCCGCGAAATGCAAATCCATTTAACATATTGCAACACACTGCGAAATGTTAAAAGACGAGTTTTGCACACACGAGCCTCTGCGATGTGTTATATTACGAGGCGGCCCGCAGGGAGTGGGAGCGAGCCCCCCCTCGGCTAGCCATATACGGCCAGCCATTCCAAATTATTACGAAGGAATTTTCTCCTATCTCTTGGTCGTTTCAAAAAGAATGCGTACTTTTGCAGCGTCATCTAACGATGCACACCACGTTTGTTCCATGGTGTAATGGTTAGCACTAGAGTTTTTGGTTCTCTCAGTCCCCGTTCGAGTCGGAGTGGAACAACAGTTTTTTATTTACGGGCGCTGCACTTCTCGGTGCGGCGCTCTTCTTTTTTCTCCCTTGTCTATGAAAATCCACCTGACCTACGATTTCCGCATCAATACCGATTTGCTGCAACTGCGCATAGAGCGCGGCACACAGCCCACGGGTTTGCTCTCGCGCAATGGCAAGGAATTTGTCATCACGATGCCCGCCGGTGTGCGGTTGGAAGACCCGCGGCACCAGGCGTGGGCCCAACGCGTGCTGACCGAGGCCCTGCGCCGAAGGGCCAAGGAGGTGCTGCCGCCGATAGTGCACGAGGAAGCCGCCCGATTTGGATTGCGCTACAACAGAGTATATATCAAGGACGTGAAAAGCCGCTGGGGGAGTTGCTCCTCGCTGGGCAATATCAACCTGTCGCTTTGGCTGATGCTCGCGCCGATAGACCTTGTCTATTACGTAGTGTACCATGAACTGGCCCACCTCAACGAAATGAACCACAGCGCGCGATTCTGGGCGCAGTTGGATGCTTTCTATGGAGAGCCAGGCCGCGGCAAGTTCCTCGAAAGCAAGATGAAAGCCTTCGCCCTCGACTTGCAGCGCCGCTATATGCCGTGATGCTCCTCGGCAATCGTTCATACGGTGGGTGCTCATATATGGGTGGGGCTAGACATCTGCTTGCGATCGCCGCGAATACATCCCAATCAGATTTCCAGCACCAACCATCAGCGAAACCTATCAACCGTTGAACCAGCAGCCAAGGGCAGCGTCAAACCCGCCCCTATGAATCTCCTTCCTATGCGTTCCGTCCTCCTCCTTCTTCTCCTTCTCCTCCTGCCCATCCCCCTCTTCGCCCAAACGGCGGACGAGGCTACGATGCTGTTTGCCCGTTTGCGGCAGGCGGCAGGCTTTGTGGAGCGTGCGCCGCGCGAGCAGGTGTATCTGCATTTGGACAATAATGGTTACTACGAGGGCGAAACCCTCTGGTATCGTGCCTACGTGGTGCAGGCGGCCACGCTGCGGCCCCAACCCCTCTCGGGCGTGCTCTATGTCGAACTGCTCGATGCTGCAGGCCAGGTGATGGAACAGCAGACCCTGCCCATTGACTCCGCAGGGCGCGCCGAGGGCTCGTTTGTGCTCGACACGCCCGTGCGCACCGGCTATTACGAAGTGCGGGCCTACACGCGCGAGATGGTCAACTGGGGCCCCGATGCCTGCTTCTCGCGCATTGTGCCCGTGTTCCAGCGACCCGTGGCGCGGCGTAAGAAGATGCGCATTGACGACATTGACCCTATGCACCTCGAAATCCAACGCCCCGTGCCCAACGACCACTCCACACGTATGACGCCGCGAATTATTGCCAACGAGGCGGCCGAGGCGCGGACCGTACGCTTTTATCCCGAAGGCGGACAGCGCGTGGCGGGGCTGGATCAGCGCATTGCCTTCGAAGTGACGGGCGGCGAGGAGGCTGCCGAGGCCGATACGCTGGTGCTCTGCAACGCGCAGGGCGAAGCATTGGCATCCTTTCCGACCCTCCACCAGCACCGCGGAGTGTTCACCTTGCCCGCCGAAGTGACAGATGGCTACGTGCGCTTGGGGCGCCAGCACTTCCCACTGCCGCCAGCCGATGGGGGTGAATACGTGATGCGCGTCCAGCCGCAATATGCCGATGGGCAGCCCACGGCCTACGACCTGCGCATTACGGCCACGCCGCGCGCACTGCTGGCCGACAGCCTGCTGGGCCTCGCCGTGCTGTGTCGCGGGGCAGTGGGCTATTGCGACACGCTGCGCATGCAGGGACAGGCCGTCGAACTCACCCTGCCGCTGACGGCCCTGCGCGGCGGTGTCAACCAGGTGGTGCTCTTCTCCGCCACAGGGCGCACGCTGGCCCAGCGCCTCGTCTGGCGCGATGCACCGCGGCGCGAGGTGCACGTGGAAGTCCGTCAAAACGCTTCTTCCTATGCCCCCTATGCGCCCATTGTGCTCCAAGTGCAGTTGCGCGATGCCCTGGGCGCGCCCATTCAGACCGACTGCTCGCTCTCGGTGCGGGCTGCCGAGAGCGAATTTACGCGCAGCGACGATATGGGCACGGACGTGGGCCTGCTGCTCAGTTCCGAACTGCGCGGCTACATCCGCCGCCCGTGGGAATATTTCCCACTCTCGTCGCCCCGGCAGCGCGAGGCCCTCGACCTCCTGCTGATGGTGCAGGGCTGGTCCGCCAATTCGTTTGAGGAAGTGTGCGGCCGCGACAGTTTCCCGACCCTTCAACCCATCGAAGAGCACCTCACCATCAACGGACAAGTATTCCGCGACAACGACCACCGCCAACCCATACCCGACGTGGCCCTTGCACTCAAAATGTATTCGCAACAGGGCCACGCGCTCGAGGCGCAGGCCACCACGGATGCCGAAGGCCGCTTCGCCTTCGTGTCCAGCGTGGACTATGAGGGCGACTTCACTGCGCAGTTCACTATGAAGGATGCCGCAGGCAGGCCCGTGCAAGGTCGCCTGGCCCTCGACCGATGGTTTAGTCCCGCCCTGCGCGCCCTCAGTCAGGCCGACCTCGAAATCCATCCGCCCCTTGCGCCCGACAGCCAGGCCCGCCTCATCGCCCCCATCGACACCTTCGTGTGGGCCGATACCATTGCCGACTATTCGCAATACCACCTCCGCGAAGTGGCCGTCAAGGGAAAGAGCCAGCGCAAGTACAAGGGATTCACGGGCAACCGCTACACCTATCAGGGCGGCGAGGCAGCGGGACAGCGCAATGCCGATTGCTTCATCAACCTCAGCCGCGAGGTGGACCGCTATAAGGATGCGGGCGGCGACCCTGGGTATATCCTTCAATTCCTGACACTCTTGGACCGCAATGCAGAACTTGAATACGTCTCGGAAACCGATATGCGTGCCGGCCAAACGGCTGGCGAAGGAGATGGTGGCGCTTCGCTCAATGGTGTGCCCGATGATGCGGTGCAGAGTTTCCGATGGGCGGGCCGCAATACCCAGATTCTGCTCAACAACAGCCCAAATATTCCCTACAATCTTGACGAAGCGCCTGCGGAATGGTTTCGCAGTGTAGGTATAGCGCAGAGCAGTCGTCTCTCCAAATTCATCGATCTGGAGCCTGGCGCAAAATCGAAAACCTCTCCCGGCTATCTCATCCTCCTCTACGAAGACCCCAACGCGCCGCGCCAACCCGTGGGCCGCAACTACGAGGTGCGCCACGTGAGCGGCTTTGCCACACACCGCCGTTTCTATCAGCCCAACTATCGCCAGAACGACCGCCCCACAGACGAGGACGTGCGCCGCACACTCCTCTGGCAACCGCAACTCAGAACGGACGAGCAGGGGCGCGCCACCGTCATCCTATATAATAATGGTGCGCCTGCGCAACGCCTGCGAGTGACCCTGCGCGGTGTGACTGGCCGAGGGGAAATGGTGAGTTTCGATGCCTGCGGTTTCTAACCCTTTGCGGGGGCGCGCTCGCTCCACTCCTTTTCTTGCAGGCCATAAAAAAAGCAGCCCGCAGGCTGCCTAGATGTCCGAGTCTTGCGTTTCAAGATTCCGCATCAGACCCTCGTATTTGGCGCGCTTGACGGCGCTGCCGCGAAACAGTTCGCGGTATGTCTCCACCGTCATAGCGCGCCATTCTTGTGCACTGCGACAGAGCAGGGCAGGGCGCGGGCGCAGTTCCTCGGGGATGGCATCGGCGGGCAAGGGATGCGCGTTGTGCGGACACACCTCCGCACAACGGTCGCAGCCGTAGAAACAGCGCGAAAGGGCCGCGCGGCGCGCAGGGGTATGCTCGTCGCAGTCGGGAAAAGCACCGCGGTGCTCAATGCTCAGATACGACAGGCAGCGGCGGGCATCCAGTCCTCCGCCTCCCAATGCCCCGCCCGGACAGGCCGCCAAGCAGCGACCGCACCGCAGACATTCCTCCGCGGGCGGCAAGGGCGGCACAGTGTCTGCCGCCACCTCGGCATCCGCCATAGGAAACGGCGCGAGCCATTCGCCCAAGACAACGCACGTGCCGTGTCCGCGGACAGAAATCAGACCGCTGCGCAACCACCGCCCTACGCCTGTGCGCCACGCCCAATAGCGTTCGTCAACGGGGGCCGTGTCGCAGCAGATGCGGCCATCGCAAGCGGGGTCGAAACCAAGGAGGCGCACCATCTGGCGAAGCCGATTCTTCACCACATCGTGGTAGTCGCTGCCCAGAGCATAGCGCGACAATCGCAGCGCATCGGGAGCGAACGACGGCTTCATATCGTAGGGCAACGCCACCGACACCACCGTGCGCGCCGAAGGCTCTACCAGCCGCGGGTCGCAGCGAAGGGCGTAGTGGCGAAGCAGATAGGACATCCCTGCAGCCCGACCCTCGTCCAGCCAACGCCGAACTGCCGCCTGCCGCCAGTCTGCAACAGGAGCAACGGGCGTCATACCGCAGGCTATAAAACCACACTGCGCCGCCGACTCTTTCAGCCGGTGGCGCAGTAGGGAAACAGGATAGGGCTTCACGCTTTTATGAAATTAGGAATGAGGAATGAGGAATTAGGAATTTGTTCAATGAGGAATTAGGAATTAGGAATGAGAAATTAGGAATGAGGAAAGAGGATTTTGTTTCCGATAATTCTCCTCTAAATTCCTCTAAATTCCTCTAGCATCCTCTAAAATCCTCGAGCAGGCGCCGAGGCCCAGACTATCGAACTAGCAGCCAAAGGCTGCGATGAAACTAGGAAGCCGCAGGCTTCCGTTGAAACTGGAAACCAGGCCGCAAAGCGGCCGTTGAAACTAAGGGAGCGCAGTGACCGCAAAGGCAGGTCGCAAAGCGACAGCCTAAAGGTCCTGTCCGATGTCGCTGCGGAAATATTTCTTCTCGAATTGCACTTCTTGCGCGCCCTTCATCGCCTGGGCCAGTGCATCGGCCTTGTCCTTGCCGTACGCACTCACGGCGATGACGCGGCCGCCAGCGGTGACCACCTGGCCATTCTTCACGGCCGTGCCCGCATGGAAGGTGACGCAGCCCTCGGGATGGAGGCCCGTGATGGGAAATCCTTTCTCGTAAGCCTCGGGATAGCCGCCCGACACGCACATTACGCAAACCGCCGCGCGCTCGTCGTGCTCCACCTTGCATTCGTCCAGACGGCCCTCCGCCACTGCCTGAAACAGTTCCACGATGTCCGTTTTCAGACGCAGCATAACCGTTTCCGTTTCGGGGTCGCCCATGCGGCAGTTGTATTCAATCACCTTGGGGCCGTCGGCCGTATTGATAAGGCCGAAGAAAATGAAGCCCTTGTAATCCAAATCGTCCTTGGCCAGACCCTCCACCGTGGGACGGATGATTTCGTCCTCTACACGCTGCATCCAAGCCTTGTCGGCAAAGGGCACGGGCGAAACGCTGCCCATACCGCCCGTGTTGAGGCCCGTGTCGCCCACGCCAATGCGCTTGTAGTCCTTGGCCTCGGGCAATATCTGATAGTGGCGGCCATCCGTGAGCACGAACACCGAGCATTCGATGCCGCTCAGGAACTCCTCGATGACCACGCGGGCCGAGGCGTTGCCAAACTTGCCACCGAGCATATTCGCCAACTCCTGCTGGGCCTCCTCAAGGGTCTCCAGGATGAGCACACCCTTGCCAGCGCAAAGGCCGTCGGCCTTGAGCACGTAGGGAGGTTGAAGAGTTTCGAGGAATCGTTGTCCGGCCTCAAGTTGTGTGCCGTCGAAGGTTTCGTAGGCCGCCGTGGGAATGCCGTGGCGCTTCATAAAGGCTTTGGCAAAATCCTTCGAACCTTCCAACTGCGCCCCTTGCTGCGAAGGACCAATGACAGGGATGTGGCGCAAGTCCTCGCGCGTAGCAAAATAGTTGCTGACGCCCTTCACAAGTGGGTCTTCGGGGCCAACCACAAGCATGTCAATGCTCTTCTCAAGCACAAACCGAGCCACGCCCTCAAAGTCGTCGGCCTTCAGACCGTCCACATTGATGGCCACCTCGGCCGTACCAGCATTGCCAGGAGCCACATAGAGGGTTTCAACCAGCGCACTCTGCGCAATCTTCCAAGCCAAAGCGTGCTCGCGGCCGCCGCTTCCAAGGAGTAGGATATTCATATGATTAAGGAATGGATAAATTGTAAATCGGATATATCTGCCGCGAAGTTAGCCATTTGCGGAAAATCTGCCAAGGGGACGCGAGAAAACTTTGGCCTCGCCTCTCTCCGATGACTATGGGCATTTCAGGGAACGCAGAATCCCAAAACTGCCCCTCGGTAACCACCAAGGTAGGTTCTATAAATTAGTTTCAAAGGAAGGCAGGGTCTCTTTTCTGCTTAGATGTCATTACATCTCTCGCACCGTATCTTTTTGTTTTTCCCCGCTACGCTCCCTCACGAAAAGCAAAAACCTACGGCACGATAGCCACAAATCCATCGCAAACTAATTTATAGAACCTACCTCAACAAAAAAACGCCAACCGAACAGCAACGTTCAGTTAGCGTTTTACTATTGTACACCTAAGCGGGATATTCTCGAACCCGTTTCTTGAAGATTTAGCAAAGTTATGGGAGTTGAGGCATTACATTCCTGACCCCGAAACATACGGTAGGAAATAGTACCCAATCCCGCAGTCTTTCATTAACACGCTTTTAGAGCCTCAGTATCTTTGTAAGGTGCTGAGGTTCAACATTCATAAGCGCTTATTCCTATTACTCAATTATCCAATCTGCTCTAAGTATCAACGGCTTTGTCTGTATCACAGAAAAAAATTCCATGAATTTTTTGCGAAACCTACCTACTCGCTATTTATTATCAAGGAAAACGACATAATAGATATGGACGATATAACGAAACACAAAATAGCCAATACACTCAGAGGACGCAAGCATTCAGCGACAACTAACAAACGCATAAGTCAAGCACTCAGCGGGCGTAAACTCAGCGATAAACATAAGAAGCATATTAGCGAAGCGATGCAACGCAGAAAACTAAAACGTGCATTACGAGACTACTAACAAGCAGCCCCACAATGCACATTTCAAACCTTCTAACGACCTATTGCAAAAGGCATTCTAAGAGATTGTAACCTTTACGACCTTTACCTACTCTAATCAACCTATCCAAGGTAATAAGGAACAAGGAAAACAGAAACTCTTCATTCTGCAACTTGGAATAGACCTCATCGGCATCAAATACCCCTAACTGACTAAGCGACTTTGCTACGTTTTTATGATTAGCAAGTGAGACCTCCAAACGATACATCGGCAATTTGCCTGACACATTTGGAATATACTCTTTCTCGCTATCGGTTAACTCTTCTGACTTGTTATAGCAACGTAGAGCAAGCGATTTGTCCTTGTTCTCAATGTAGAAGGAGCGGTTCTTGAACGGACGTTTGCGAGTGCCTGTAGAGATATGCAACACCTCCTTAACGCTCTCGTCTAAGTCCTTATAACGCTTATTGAGAATAACAAGCGAATAAGTCTCATTACGGTATAAACGATAAAAGCGAGTGATAACGTTTCGGTTAAGGTCAAGAGCAATGTCAATCTTACTCACTCTGTAGAATTGAAGGTTCAGAGCCTCTTCAACGTAGAAACGCGAAGCAAGCAGATAGGTGTCATACAGAGCCGCATTGTTATAGTTAATGTAGATGTGCTGACGATTCTTGTTAAGCGAACCGAAATACAATACTCCTATTGCTCGGTTGTATTCTCCTCTCGCAATATCGTAATCTTTGCCGTACAACAAGAACTCATACTGATAATGTTTCGGCTCTTCAACTCGTACAACGGTAATCTCGTTTATTACTTTACTTTCTTCGATAGTAGCAAGAGCATCTCGCACTTGCTGACTTGCTTGATAGGTTAACTCTAACTTATCAAGGCTTATATTATACTTAAAACTCTTCATATACTACAGTTATACTACAAGGAAACGAAAAATCCAAGTAGCATAACTGTATTCTTTTTCAAGGTGTATTCAAATAAATCTATATGGCGAATACAAATTATTTTGTTATTGTATTCAATTTATTCTTTGATTTATTTGGTTCATTCAAAAAATATTCCGACCTTTGCGGGTGTAATTCAGGATGTTAAACCAAATAGAAAAAGATATGAACGCAGTAATCTACGCAAGAGTGAGCAGCACCAACGACCGCCAATCTACAGAACGCCAAGTTATCGACCTCAATAACTACGCAGACAAGAATGGTATCGAGGTGGTTAAGGTGTTTGAGGAGCATATCAGCGGAGCGAAGAAGAACGAAGAGCGTCCCGTACTGTGTGAGTGTCTTGATTTCTGCATTGACAATCACATTGACACTTTGCTTATCTCTGAACTCTCTCGTCTCGGTCGTAACGTGGACGAAGTGCTTGCTAACGTAAAGCGTTGCAAGGATAACAACCTCAACATCTACTTTCAAAAGGAAAACCTCTCTATCTTTCAGTCTGACGGAACAAAGAACCCATTCCTCAACATCTTTATCTCGGTACTCGGAACGTGTGCGGAAATGGAGCGTGAAAGCATCAAATTCCGTCTTAACAGTGGACGTGAGCGTTACATTGCCAACGGTGGCAAACTCGGTCGCAAAGTAGGCAGCACCAAGAGCGAAGAGACCAAGAAAGAGGAATACAAGAAGGTGCTCAAAGAATTACGAAGCGGTACCAGTGTACGAAAAACCGCTAAACTATGTGACGTTTCTGTCAGCACAGTTCAGCGGTTGAAGAAGGAATTTGGACTTTGAAAATCAATTAGTCTTCATCCAAATCTAATTGGACAGTTCCGTTCAGTACATAAGACTCGCTGCCACTTGCAAATTTGAAGGAATCAAACTTTACGGTTATGTATTTATCATCCTTTTTGTCTGTTATAGTAGCAGAGCCACTAACATAATCAAAAGTTCCCATATCAACGAATGTGGGGGAGAAATCCTCTAATTTGCTTCCTGTCTTTAGATTTTCACTACCTCTTAGACGGATTTCGTACAGTTCGTCATAGTCATATTCTTCTTTTTGAGCATCAGACAACTTACCGCAAGGTAATATTAACGTTCCTCTATGACTTGACAAATCCCAATTGGAGGCGTATGTTATTGGGCAGCGATGACCATAACAAGCATAACTTTCACCATTGATTTGAATCACGTCATAATCAGTTTTCAAAATAGGCTTTAAGTCCTCGTCATCATCACCACATGAAGACAATACAACCGTAGTGCTAAACAGAGCAACTACAAAAAGAAATAGATACTTTAATGATTTCATAAAGAATTACAAATTTGATTATTAAATAATTATAGTCCTAACAAATCTGAGGCTTAGACAAACAAAAAGCGCGGACTATAACTTAGTCTACGCTTTGAAGGTATCGCCAAACACCTGTACCCGATAAACAAGTAATAGCCCACGCTATGCGCGAGCATCAACTATCTATTCTCGGGTACTTTTTCTAAAATTGGCGATTTTTCAAAGTCCGAACATAAGTTAACGCTTTATGTCATTTTGTCTTTTTATCCGTTTTATACCATAGGCGATATATGCTAATAGTTTGACTATTTGTTGTTAATTACAAAATTTTGCTTGCAAGATTAGCCAATTTTCGCGAAATATGCAAGAGATTCCTTGTTTTTTTGCTTCAAACGTAGTATAATAGTATGGAAAACGAGATGAAAAGTATGAGTCCATAGAGAAAAACAAGAGCAAAAGGTCGAAATGCACACCTTCCGTACAACAGACTTTTCAAGGATAAACCAACGAAAAGAGGAGAATGCAGTATAACCGCCACAGAGCGGATATAACACTAATCGTTTAATGTTAAATATAGAACAATGTAAAAATATATTAAACAAAGGAATTAGGAAATTCACAAACGACGAGATTAAAGAAATTAGAGATTACCTATATCTTATTGCTGATATAGAGTTATCATTAGTAAAAGAAAAAATGATATAATTGATATGAGTGAGAACGTTATTGTTTATTGTAGAGTTTCGAGTGACGAGCAGACATTAGGCTCGTCTCTCCAAGTCCAAGAAGAGCGTATTTGTAGATATTGCGAGGCTAAGGACTATAATGTAATCAAGGTATATAAGGAAGATGAGAGCGCAAAGACTTTCGAGAAACGTCCCGAAATGATGCGCATTGTTGACTACATCAAGAAGAATAAAGGGAAGGTACAGAAGTTACTTTTCCTTCGATGGGATAGGTATTCAAGAGACCTCACGAGTGCAATGCAATACATTCAGTGGTTCCGTCAGCACAACGTAGAACCGAATGCAGTAGAGTGTATAATTGACTACGATAACGAAATGTGGTCCCTTATGTTAGGTATGCAGATAGGACTTGCTCAATCTGACAACATCAAGCGTTCAAAGGCTACACGAGACGGCATTCACGGAACACTCAAACAAGGCAAATGCTCCAACAAAGCACCAAGAGGATATAAGAACGTTCGCACCTCAAAGCACAATACCCACGTTGAGATTGACGAGGCTAAAGCCGCACCCATTCGCAAGGCATTCCAAGAGATAGCAAAGGGTTTGGTTTGCCCTTGTGAAGTTAGAAGACGATTCTGCCCGAACATTCCTGAGTCTTCTTTTCTTGAAATGCTTCGCAATGTGTTTTATTGCGGTAAGGTACGAGTGCCCAAGTATAATGACGAACCCGAACGGATTGTTGAAGGGGTACACGAACCTATCATTGATGAGGCTACATTTTACCAAGTTCAAGACGTTCTCGACGGTAAGGCAAAGCGCAATCCGAAGGTTGATAAGACTGCAAATCCCGATTTGTATCTTAGGAAGTTTCTTGTGTGTCCCGTATGTGGTCACGCTCTGACGGGCAGCACAAGCAAGGGAAGACACGCGTATTACACCTATTACCATTGCAACCAAGACGGGAAGCACGTTAGGGTTAATGCAGATAAGGTAAACAAAGGCTTTGTAGAATATGTGTCGGGCTTGATACCGAACGAAACAGTTCTAAACCTCTACAACGAGATTCTTGAAGAGTTAAGTCAGAAGTCAGCAAAGAGCCAAAAAGACGAATTGCGCAAGATGCAAGACGAGGTTTCAAGTCTCGAAAAGCGTTTGAACAACATTGAGGATAAGTTTCTTGACGGAGATATAGACAAGGACACATTCCACAGAATGAAGTCACGCACAGAAAAGGATATTGTCACGCTCAACAATAAGATAGAGACCTTGCAAAGCAACAAAAAGAGCCTTGCGCCTCAGTTAAATTACTCATTATCATTGCTTAAAAACCTTGATAGAGTATTGCTTGAAGCACCTGTAGAGACCAAAATCAAGATGCTCGGTTCGATGTTTCCCGAAAAAATAGAGTTTGACGGTTCAAAATATCGAACCGCTTCATACAATAAGGTTTTGAATCTTATCTATCAGAATGCCAAGGTTTTACAAAGAGAAGGAAAAGAAAAATCGGGACTTTCCGAAGAAAATCCCGATTCAGTACCCAGAGCCGGGGTCGAACCGGCACGGGTTGCCCCACTGGTGTTTGAGACCAGCGCGTCTACCGATTCCGCCATCTGGGCTGATAGCGGTGCAAAGGTACGGGAAAAAATCTTTCGCACCAAATATTTGCTCGGGTTTTGCGCTTTGGGGTGGCTTTTTTGTCCGATGGGCGGCTATTTCTCTGGGAGCGGGGAGCGTTTTTTCGCGCACGGAGATGGTCGTTTTGTCGGATTTATTTGTCGTAGTATCTGCTATACGTCATGTTTTGGGTTATTTTTGGGAAAAGGAGGGGCGGCATGTCGGGAGAAAACTTTACCTTAGCGGAAGAATAACTTATCCCTCGTGGATGTAACTTTATAGACTATGAACACAAACCACTGCTATTGTATTATTATGGCCGGTGGCGAGGGACGCCGCCTATGGCCCGTGAGTCGTAAATATAGGCCCAAACAATTCATTGATTTCTTTGGCACGGGCCGCACGCTCTTGCAACAGACGTTCGACCGCTTTGCCGCCCTGTTGCCCGCCGACCATATCTTCGTCTCCACCTACAAGGACTATTCCGAGATGGTCAAGGAGCAGTTGCCCGAAGTGCCGCAAGAGAATATCCTGCTGGAGCCTGTGCAACTTTCCACTGCGCCAGCCGCCGTCTGGGCCAACTACCACATCAGCCTGCACGACCCCGAGGCTGTCGTAGTTCTCACGCCTGCCGACCAGCAAATCATTTATGCCGACCGCTTCCAGACAGAAATCGCCAAGGGTCTGGCGTACGTGGCCACCCATCCCGTCTTTGTGGCCATGGGAGCCCCTGCCACGGTGCCCAATACTGCCTACGGCTACATCCAAATGGGCGATACCGTCGAGCAGGGCCTGCTGCACCGCGTGAAAAGTTTTCAGGAGAAACCGGCAATGGACTATGCGCGCCTCTTTGTGGAGAGCGGCGAATTTATGTGGAACACGGGTATCTTCCTCTGGCACGTCCGCACGATGCGCGACTTCATGCAGCAGTTGACTCCCGACGTGGCCGAGGTTTTCGAGAAGGCCCATGCGAACCTCACGCACTCCGAGGAGATGCGCCTCGTTGGCGACATCTATCCTGCGCGCCTCAATCGCGGCATCGACCTTATGCTGCTCGACCAGAGCAAGGATGTACTGGTTTATGAATGCGACTTTGGATGGTCGGACGTAGGCTGCTGGACGGAACTCTACGAGGTGGCGCACAAGGACTTTGATGGCAATGCGGTGTTGGGCCACGGCCGTGTGCTCCTCTCGGGATGCAGCCGCAACGTCGTAGTTATGCCAGAAGGCAAGGCGGCAGTCATCAAGGGCCTGGAAGGTTTCCTCGTGGCCGAGCGCGATGGCGTGCTTGTCATCTGCCCGAACAACGATCCAAAGACTGTCCGCCGCTTAGCCGATGAGGCTATGGTGAAACTTGGCGAAGATGTATTATAGGTGATTGCCTAGGTAACGAAAAAGCCCCGCAAGCGCGAGGCTTTTTTTGTGGCAACTCAGGCGACAAGGTCTGTTCTCATTGAAAATGCAATGTACCGCACGTTGCTTGCAACGTGTGGCTCAACGGAAATGAAATGCATCAATAAAGTTTCGCTAAACTGCGAGGCTTCTTGTTTGTGGCGTCACCAGGAATCAAACTGGGACACAAGGCTTCTATCAAGAAAAAACGCCCCGCAGCGACTGCGAGGCGTTTCTAAGGTGGTGCCACCAGGAATTGAACCGGGGACACAAGGCTAAATTTTTACGCCCAGTCCTTTGCTCTACCAATAAAAACGCCCCGCAGAGAACAAAAAACGCCCCGCAGAGATTGCGAGGCTTCTTTGTTTGTGATGCCACCAGGAATCGAACCGGGGACACAAGGCTAAATTTTTACGCCCAGTCCTTTGCTCTATCAATAAAAACGCCCCGCAGAGAACTGCGAGGCTTCTTTGTTTGTGGTGCCACCAGGAATCGAACCGGGGACACAAGGCTAAATTTTTACGCCCAGTCCTTTGCTCTATCAATAAAAACGCCCCGCAGAGACAGCGAGGCGTTTCTAAGGTGGTGCCACCAGGAATCGAACCGGGGACACAAGGATTTTCAGTCCTTTGCTCTACCAACTGAGCTATGGCACCAATTTCTTTTTGCGAGTGCAAATTTACGAGTTATTTTGATACTGGCAAAGCGGCGGGCTGTTTTTTTGCGATTTTTGGGCAAACGAGGGTGGTTGGCGGCGGAGTTGGCGGCGGAGAGTAGTGCGGTTGCGGGCTTTCCTGCGGCGTGAGTGCGATATGTTCTCCGTCCCACACTTAGCGCAAGCGTGGCATTTTCCCGATATTCTCAGCGCCCTCGTAATATAACACATCGCGAGCCCTCAGGTGTGCAAAACTCGTCTTTTAATATTTCGCAGTGTGTTGCAATATGTTAAATGGATTTGCTTTCCGGCGAAAAATGTATTATCTTTGTACTAGCGAAGAGGAGAGAGCCCATAGACAAAGGGTTTTCTCCTCTTTTTTCATACGAAAATGGCCGAAAAAACCATTG